>JAFVTH010000011.1 GCA_017503285.1 Clostridia bacterium
GCAGTTATCCTTTCCGACTATGACAGCGGGGAGCAGGTATACAAAATCCCGGCACCATATATGCTTGACGCAAACGGCGCATATAGTGAGGCAGTAGAGTACACTCTGACACAAGAGAGCAAGTGGAAATACACCCTTACAATAACAGCCGACCCCAACTGGATAAACGCCGAGGACAGAGCCTTTCCTGTTACTATTGACCCAACGGTTGTGGTTGGTGAGAACGATTCAAGCACAACAATTAATGCCTATGTATATAAGAATGATGTAGATGAATATCCTGATAATCCAACAGTCTTTTTTGATCCCTACGCATTGCTGGTTGGAAATTATATGGGAAACGCGGATAGTCGAGCCTTTGTAAAGATAAAAAATTTGCCAACAATACCGGTAGGAACAGTGTTGGCTAATGCGAAGATTTATATGGGCGTACAAAACAGTGGCAACGAAATAGAAGTGGCGGTATATAAGGCAACAGCAGATTGGACAAGTGGATTAACATATGCAAACAGGGATGATTATATTGGTAGCACCAAGGTTAGTGTAAAATTTGACTCCTCGCATTTACAGGCTTGGGATATAACCTCTATATATAGAGAGTGGTTGACAACTCCGACTACCTATCACGGTGTATGCTTTAAGGGTAAGAATATGCCAAGCGCAGATGAAACAAGCACATGGGCATTTTTAGTTGCAGTTGCTCATCCGGATTATGTGCACCCGACTTATGAGTTAACCTATGCTAATTTACAAGGTGTTGAAGAATATTACGGCATGCAAGAAAACACACTTGGCGATTACGGAAAAAGCTATGTTAACCTGTATAACGGTGGTCTTACCTATGTAAACAAGCTTACCACTATAACCAACGGAAGCATATCATATGACATAAACATGGTATATGATTCTATTGAGAAGAAATGGATGGGTAGCTTTGAGGAATCTATCACTCCTTACGAGGCAGATAACTTTATACGATACAAATGGGTAGACGGAGATGGTACAACACACTGGTTTTCTCCATATATGGAGAGAATCTATTGGGGACAGTACGTATATTATAATGTAGATGCTGTGGGACAGAAAACCCAAACACAAAACCCAACAGAATTTTATCCCGAGGATGATATTGACTATGTGCTGACAAAAACAACAACCGGCGAGCTTATCCTAAAGGACTACAATGGCAATCAAAAAATGTTTGACACGAGCGGAAGACTGTCAAAAATTTGCGATGCGCAGGGAAATGTTTTGTTCTTATCATATGAAAATGAAAAGCTTTCTTTTATCGATTGCAAAACATATAATAACGAGCTTGTAGCTAAGGCTAAATTCTTATATGAAAACGAAAGGTTAGTTTGTGTTTACGACTATATAACTAAGCTGGAGGTTTCGCTTGTTTGGTGTGATAACGGTTTAGTTGATATAGAGTATAACGAAATAGATGATACAAAAGACAACACTGTTAGCGTTAACTACATAACAAATTCGGACAATATAGAAAAAATATCAGATGATTTAGAGGCAAAATATTTAAAATATATTTTTAACACAAACGGCACTGTCTCTGCAATCCAAATGTATAATGCCAGCAACGCTTTGCAAGCTCAATATAACATAGTTTATAGTGTCAATAATACGACTTGCACCGATTTGGGTGCTGATTTGTCTGCGAGCGCAGATGATTCAAGCGAGGAATATACATTTGATGTGAGAGGTAGAAACGCATCTGTTACATATGATGATTTGCTTCTTCCGGATAATATTTATTATAGTGCAGAATACAGTGAAAACATATATGAACAAGGAGGAAACCTTGTACAATATAATGTAACAACAGGAGAGAAAAATTTCTTCGATGTAACGGAGCAAAACATAAGTTTTGATTTAACCGATATTGTAACGAGCTCCACTATTCCAAATGAAGGAAATTCACGTGATATGGTTTGCAAGATCAAAGCAAACTTTAACGATGGAGTTCAACGGCATGGCACAGGCTTTTTAGTTGGACCAAATACATTAGTTATGTCAGCGCATGGTATTTTGAAAGATACAACATCAGATGGGGTATTTAATCTTAATTTTCCAACTAGCATAACAGTTACACCAGGGTGTAACAAAAACGGAGAATCTGCTCCATATGGCAATTTTCAAGTAACTACGTGCTTCGTTCAAAAAGAATATTATTATTTAGAGGAAAGCGATGATCCTGAAAAATATCAATATGACTGGGCGGTTTGTACATTAAACGAAAATATAGGAAACCAACTCGATTGGTTTGAATTGATTGTTCCTGATGAGAGTATAATTGAACAATATGCACTGGTTTATGGATATCATGGTACAACTGATTTACTGCGTCGCTCAGCAGGACAAATAATAGAATTTCAAGGCGAAGAAGTCGTACATCTTGCGAATACTGTTAGTGGAATGAGCGGTGGTCCCACTTTTCTGAGTAATACAGAGTACGTAGTTTTTGGAATAAATGTTGCTGTAGATGAATACTCATATGCAAAAAGAATTGACCCTATTATATATACTTTGGTAAATAACTTAAATTCGATGGAAGCGGAGTGATTTTATGAAAAAATTACTATTGAATCTATTTATTGTGTTAGTTATAGCTGGAATGTTTGCATCCTGCAATGTGCCTGGCGAGAATGTAAGTACCGGTACAGGCTCAAGCGCAGAAACAGGCACAAATTCGAGCACAGATACAGGCTCTGGTATTGTTCCCGACAATGAAGGGGACTACAACTTGAAAGAAAAGTACGGGAACAGAGTGTATTTTGAGTATGAAGAAAAAGATATATATTATACCGAAATAAGGAAATATGAAGAGGTTTCTAATTGTTTCGATATTCCTTTGGATGCAATTAAGTTGAAAAAAGTGGGCGCATACTTAAAATTCATAGCAACGTATGAGGATTTGTCAACTTATATCACGCCTGCTGAATTTGATTCAAGCCTATTTGATTTAAACTATGTGGTTTGCGTAAAACAGTTTTTCTATGATGACGCACACGAAAAAAAATTAATTGGGTACTATGATTTGAAATACAGTGATGGCAAATACAACATAGGTCTTGATTATTATAAATCAGTAGAACAAGTCCCGCATGAGCAATTTGCGGAGCCTTATGAATATACTACATATATCATAGTTCCAAAAGAATCAGTTGAATATACAGAACAATTACAGCAAATTACTGTGAATGGAAAAAATGATATAGAAGTGTTTAGTTATGCGGACAATGAAGACGGAAACACTGTGATTGACGGCGATATACAAATAGAGGGTTCTGTTAATAAAAAATCACATTATTATATAACTCACGATCCAAGTGCTGCTTTGCCGGAAAAATCAACTGCTTGGGTAATTGAAAAAGGCTTGGAGCTTGAAAAAACTTACGGCTTAGAATATTACGATAAGCATCGTGAAATAGACTTTAGGGTTGTTCTTTATTTACCAAACGAGCCTGAATATGATTTTATAATCACAGAAAAAGAGATTAAAAATGGCAACCTATATCTGACCATTGAAGAGTATACACAATATACAAACGAGTATCTGAATAAAAACGATGTAAAGTTTTACGACTTGCTTATTCCAAACAGCGAAATGCTATCTGATAATTTCGATGTTTATATATTGGTCGAAAGTGTTGGCTGAAGCGCAGTAGAGACAAGGGTTTGTCCCTTGTCTCCCCACCCAGTGGGTTCTTAAAGGCTTTGCGCCTTACCTTATCAAAAGGGCAGACAGCCAAGCGACAAAACAGAAAACAAAACAAAAAATGCGACCCTGTGTCGCATTTTTTTGTTATATTGTTAGCTTTTTGGCAATTTCCAGCATTTTTTCGGTGCTTACCTTGCAGATTTTTCTGTCGTAGGTTAAGATGCCGTTTGTTTCGTCCTCAACGTCGGAAAGCTGGGTGTAGATTGCGCCACAAAGTCCCTTTTCTACAAGTGGAATTATCTCCCTTTCGTAAAGGTCTATAAGCGCGTTTTCAAATTTGTCCTGCTCCTTGAAGAAGCGATAGCCGTAGGTGTCCCTTTCGTTTGCCACGTGGTTTTCTTCCTTGTAGGAATAGCCACCAAACTCGGAAAGCACAACAGGATTGTCGTATTTTTTCTTTAGCTTAACAGGCTTAAAGTAAACGTGTAGGCTTTCTATTTGTGTTTTGTGCCTGCCAAACCAACCGGAATTTGTATCAATAAAGCGAGAGGAGTCCAGCTCCAAAAGCGTGTCATACATTTTGTCGCTGTTAAACTGACCCCAGCCCTCGTTAAATATAGTCCAGTAACAGATTGAGGGGTGGTTATATAGCTGTGTGACGGTTCTTTTTAGAAAATGCTTGAAATGCTTTTTTTGGCTCTCTGTCCTTTTTACCTCGGGCAGATTTTTAAGCCCAATGGTAGGCAGAGCAGTGTCGTGGAAAAAGCTATATTTTCCGTTGTTCACCATATCCTGAAAAACAATCATACCCTGCCTGTCGCACTCATAGTAAAACCACTCCGGCTCGATTTTTATATGCTTTCTTAGGGTATTAAAGCCAAGAGATTTCATGCTCTCAACATCCTGCCTGTAAAGGTCAGGTGTAGCAGGAGTGTAAATGCCGTCACTAAAGTAGCCCTGGTCCAAAACGCCATGAAAGAAATATGGCTTGCCGTTAAGACATAGCCTTTTTATGCCGTCTATTTCCTTTATTTCAAGTGTTCTTAAAGCAAAGTAGGACTCTATTTTGTCCTGTCCGCACTGGGCTGTAAAATAGTAAAGATAAGGGCGCTCGGGCGACCACATTTTTGGATTTTCTATATCAATGTGGCATTTTCCGTTTTCGATTTTATACTCTTTTCCACTATCTGAAAGCGTTAGCGTGCCACTATCAACGCCCTGAAGCTCAATATGGCAAAAATCCGACCCTGTGTCGATAAATAGCGCTTTTACATACTCATTTGGCACACTTTCCAGCCAAACGCTTTGCCATATGCCGGAAACGGGAGTATACCACATGCCCCCGCGGCTAAAGCATTGCTTTCCGTAGGGCATATCAAAGCCTGCAAGCCTGTCGGTTACCCTTAGCTCAAGCTGATTTTCGCCATCTGTCAGATAGTCGGTTATATCAAAGGAAAAGCTATAATACCCACCCTTGTTAAAGCCAACCATTTTTCCGTTTATATATAAGTCGCACTCACCGTCAACTGCGCCAAAATTTATAATTACCCTGTCCCTCAAAAAGCCCTGTGGTAAGGTAAAGGTCCTTTTGTAGGTAAGAGGAGTGCCGTCCTCAAAAACCCTGCCAACCTGTGAAAGGATTGATTCCGGTGGGTAGGGCACTAAAATTTCCATTTCGTCCCCGCCTGCCGAAAGTGTCCATTTGCCGTTTAGGGAAAGAAAGGAATCTCTTTTTAGCTGGGGGCGAGGGTAGACGTTATACTCGCTACCGTCTATATGCTCCCCCTCTTTGGTTAATAAATGCTTAATTTCCTTCATTTAAGGTCCTCTTTTTCTCAAGGTGTCTAATAAGAAAGATAGCGCCCACAAGCATAGCTCCAAGCACAAGGGCAACCACAAGAGCACCTAGGAAAATGTTTTCATTTGGTATAAAGCGCTCAACACCGTCGGTGTCGGTAAAGGATTTTGCCCCCTCAAGCACCGCAGAGCCAATAATCGGACCAACAATGCCGGGAATCAAAACCTGACCGACAATTCTAAGCCCTTGGAACATGCCTGCCTTGTTTTCCGGTGTGTTATCACGGATAACTGCGCCAAATACTGCATTTGCAGAAAGGTAGCCGCACATCATAAGCAAGGAGCCTATAAACAAGAGCGCCGTGTGCCCATAGTTAAAGAAAAGCAAAATGTAGCCAACGCAAAGAAGCCCAAGGCTCGGCACGATTGACTTATTAAAGTGGAGCTTATCGTAAATTCTGCCCCAAATTGCAGTAAACACTGCAGCCAGCACAATGGCAGGCACCATAACAAGCACATAGCCATCGCCAAGAGGGGTTGCCTTTTGGTAGTAAATGATTAGGTAAGGCATAAACACCTGTATGGAAATACCGAAAACGGTAAAGAGAAGCAGGTAGATATAAAGCTTCGGGCTGGATTTTACAACCGATGGCTTAAAGCCGTAGATAATGTTCTTAAAGTAGTTTTGGTTATCCTCTGTTGATTGCTTTGGCTCTTTGATGATAAAAAAGCCTACAATACCGATAATAATAACAATCGCGCCGATAACGGCAAAGATAATAGACCAATAGGTGTCTGTGGAAATAACTCCGCTTTCGCTTGGATTTTTTTCATGTGCAGGCAAAAGCATAGCGCCGCCAAACACCACCAAAATCGCCATAAGAGGCATCATTGCATTTATGCCCTCTGCCATACCACGGTTTTCGGCTGTGGTAGAGTCAGTAAGCCATGCATTAAAGCAAGCGTCATTTGCACTTGAGCCGAAGAAGGTCATAATACAGTCAAGCACAATAGTAATAGTGATGCAAATTGCAGAAACAGAAGTAACCGCAGGGAATATAGCACCTATAATGCTTTCACGAACAAGCATAAATGAAAGAATGGAAACACCCCATAAAATATAGCCGACGCAAATAAACACCTTGCGCTTGCCCAGCTTGTCGGACAGCGCACCTATTAGGATTGTGGTAAGGGTTGCCACCACGCTGGAGGCAGCCACCATAGCAGAAATCTTATCAGACGAAGCGCCGAACATTTCATAAATAAATACATTGAAGTACATATTTTCAACCACCCAGGCAATTTGCCCCACAAGGCTGAAAATTATAAGAGTGGCAAGCAGCTTGCCCCCCATTTTAGGTTTTTTCTTTTCCATAATAAAGTCCTCTCGGAATAAATTTACAAGTATAGTATACCACCGTTTGATAATTTTTACAATACAAAAAAAGGACACGGCTGTGTCCTTTTTCTTATACAATTCTAAAGCCCTTACCAAGAATGTCGGTAGAGTTGGTAATGATAGTAAACGCCTGTGGGTCGTTTTGTCTTAGGTACTTTTTAAGGGTTGAAGCCTGCTGACGGCTAAGAACAGTAATAATCATCTTCTTGTCGTCGTGTGTAAAGGAGCCGCGGCACACAGAAACGGTAGCGCCCCTGTGAAGCTGATTGTTTATAAAATCACAAAGCTCGCCGTCCTTTTCCGTAACCACAATAAAGCACTTATTTAGGTTAATACCGTCAATAACCGTATCAACGATAAAGGACTTAATAACAAGACCGCAAAGGGAGAATAGCGCAATTTCAATACCAAATGCAAAGCCGCCAAGCACCACAAGCACCACGTCGGTAATAAGGAGCGCTGTGCCGATGTTTACATTTGTAAACTTCTTAAGTATCATTGCAATAACGTCAGTTCCGCCGGAGCTTGCATTTTGGCTGAACAAAATTGCAGAGCCGATGGCAATGCCGCCGATAGTGAAAAGCAGCTCCAAAAACGGCTCGCTTGTAAGGGTCCAAAGAGGACCGAAGGCAAGATTGTACGCCTCTGTGCCCTCAACCGCTGTTTGCTGCGCCGCAAACTGACCTGTCATTCTTTCAAGAAGCTGTACCTTTTCAAAAATAAGGGTTGAAGCAGACAAAAGGATGGTTGAGTAAATAGTTTTTATGGCAAACTGCTTACCAAAAATGATTAGAGCTACAACAAGAAGCACCACATTGGCAATCGCCATAAACTGGGATTCTGAAAAGTTAGGGAAATAGTGGGCAAGAACAACAGAGAGGGACGAAACGCCACCAACTGTAAAGTGGTTAGGGAACTTGAAAAAGTAAACCCCCGCTGCCACAAAAAGCGTGCCCACAGTAATAATTATATAGGACCAAATAACCTTGAGGATTTTACCACCAATGGTTTTAGGCTCCTCGTTAGGGTCGGAAAGCATCTTAATAGGCTTCAAAACCTTTTCGTAAAGCTTGCCCCTTCTTTGCACCTTGGTTATAGAGGAAATTACCTCTTCCGGGCTGTCAACCTGAACGGTTTTTGGCTCATCAAGGTTAATTTCACATTCCAAATTTTTGTTTTCTTCCACCACAAATCTCCTTTATGGGTTTTTGTCCACCTTGATTATATAGTAATAAAACGAATTTGTCAACAAGAAAAGGAAATACTTTAGCGTGTTAATAGGTTTTTCAAAAATTTACTTGAAAAGCGCAAAAATGTAGTATATAATGAAAATATCTTTTTTGCAAGGGAGAAACAAAATGGAAAAAATTAAGATGACAACCCCGCTTGTTGAGATGGACGGGGACGAAATGACAAGAATTATATGGCAGATGATTAAGGATGAGCTTCTTTTGCCATTTGTAGATTTGAAAACAGAGTATTACGACCTTGGCTTGCCGGAGAGAGAAAAAACAAAGGACAAGGTTACCTTTGATGCAGCCTATGCAAACCAAAAATACGGTGTTAGCGTTAAGTGCGCAACAATTACCCCAAACAAGCAAAGGGTAGAGGAATATAACCTTTCGGAAATGTATAAAAGCCCAAACGGCACAATTCGTGCTATTTTGGACGGTACAGTTTTCCGTGCGCCTATCATTATTGATTCTATAAAGCCGGCAGTTCGCAACTGGAAAAAGCCAATCACTATTGCAAGACACGCCTATGGCGATGTTTATAAGGCAACAGAGTACAGACCCGAGACAGAGGGTAAGGCAGAGCTTGTGTTTACCGACAAAAACGGCAACGAAAGCTTCCGTCAGACAATTTACGATTTTGAGTGTCCGGGCGTTTTGCAGGGACAGTACAATAAGGATACATCAATTCGCTCCTTTGCCCACTCCTGCTTTAAGTATGCAATCTCCACAAAGCAGGACCTTTGGTTCTCCACAAAGGACACAATTTCAAAGCAGTACGACCAAACCTTTAAGCTAATCTTCCAGGAGATTTATGAAAACGATTATAAGGCGGAGTTTGAAAGGCTTGGCATTACTTACTTCTATACACTGATTGATGATGCTGTTGCAAGAGTTATCCGTTCTGAGGGTGGATACATTTGGGCGTGCAAGAACTATGATGGCGACGTTATGTCCGATATGGTTTCCACAGCCTTCGGCTCTCTTGCTATGATGACCTCTGTGCTTGTTTCCCCGGACGGAAAGTATGAGTACGAGGCTGCACACGGCACTGTAACAAGACACTACTATCGCTACCTAAAGGGTGAGGACACCTCAACAAACCCAATGGCAACAATCTTTGCCTGGAGTGGTGCGCTTGCAAAAAGGGCAGAGCTTGACGGTCTTTCTGACCTTGCATCATTTGCAAGCAAGCTTGAGGAGGCGTGCCTTGACACACTAAACGACGGAATTATGACTAAGGACTTAGTTGGACTTGTTTCCGAGGGCTTTAGCGCTAAGGCAGTAAACACCATAACCTTTATTAAGGAAATCAGAGCAAGGCTTGAAAAGAAATTAGCATAAAAATCGGCACGGTTTTACCGTGCCTTTTTTATTTCACAGATGAATATTTTTTCAAAAAAGTCGAAAAATGTAATGAAAAATTGTTGACATATATATTTAGTGTGGTTTATAATATATTTTATCATACTAAAGTATTTTTATATTATAGGGGAAAAATATTCCCTTTTTATTCATTTTAGCGTTTTTAGCATACAGGAGAGAAAAATGGATCCAAGGATATTTGACTATTTGATGCTTGTGCTTTTTGCAGGGGCAATGATTGCAATCGCAATAGTTACACGCAATCGTTCTAAATCGGTAAATGACTTTTTGTTGGCAGGTAAAAAGGGCTTAAACGGCTGGATGAGCGCCTTTTCCTATGGAACCACATATTTTTCTGCTGTAATTTTTATAGGCTATGCCGGTAATTTTGGTAAGCAGTTTGGTCTTTCAGCAGTTTGGATTGGTGTGGCTAATGCCATTATAGGCGCTCTTTTTGCTTGGCTTGTGCTTGCGAAAAGGACAAAGAATATGACAAGCGCCCTTGAATCAAAAACCATGCCGGACTTTTTTGAAAAGAGATATGACAGTAAAAACCTAAAGCTTGTTTCCGCATTTATTGTCTTTATCTTCCTAATTCCGTATTCTGCATCTGTTTACAACGGACTCAGCAGTCTTTTTGAGGCGCTTTTTGGTATTTACGGCTACGGCTGGGTTATTTGCCTCGCTCTTGCTATTCTTACAGCGCTTTATCTTTTCTTCGGTGGATACTTTGCCACAGCGGTTTCCGACTTTGTGCAGGGTATTATAATGCTTGTGGGCGTTATCGTTATGGTAATTCTCTTTATGGCAAAGGAGCCTGTTTCTTGGGATATTTCCTCACTTACCGAAAGCGTTACACACAGCTGGTTTACCACCGACAAGGGAAATATGCCTTGGATATACGATAATACCACATCACTTTTGGCACTTATTATGCTAACCTCATTTGGTGTGTGGGCACTGCCTCAAACAGTACATAAATACTACGCAATCAGAGATAAAAAGGCAATTATGCAGGGCACGGTTGTTTCAACGGTTTTTGCTCTGATAGTTGGCTTTGTTGCATACTTCGTTGGCGCCCTTTCTCCAATCTTTGTAGAAAATGGGCTTATCTCAGCAGAGCTTGCAGGGGATAAAATCATTCCCGCTATGCTTGTTAAGATTATCCCTTATGGTCTTATGGGTCTTATTGCTGTGCTTATTCTTTCTGCCAGCATGTCAACCCTTGCCTCCGTATCACTTGCCTCTGCATCCGTTGTGGCGGTTGATATCTATAAGGGCAGAATAAACAAAAGCGCAGAGGACAAAAGAGTAAACATAACAATGAAGGTTATGTGCCTTGTGTTCGTTGCAATTTCAGTAATTTTGGCAATTCTAAACGAAAAATTTAATATAGCAGCAATTGCGTACCTTATGGGCATTAGCTGGGGCACGCTTGCCGGCTGCTTTATGGGTCCCTTTGTTTTGGGACTACTTTGGAAGAGGACAACAAAGGCAGGTGCTTGGGCATCAATTATTTCGTCCCTTAGCCTAACGGCATTTCTTGTTGTTTTCCTTGGCTACCATAAAAACGGCTTTAGCTGTGATTTTGGTACAGCCATCAAAACAGGCGTTAGTGTTTCCCCGTTAATTGGAGTTATTTGTATGATTTCTTCCATTATCGTTACCGTGGTTGTAAGCTTGCTTACAAAGCCACCAAAGAAGGAAACTATTGACAAAGCATTTAGTAAGAAGGTGATTGAATAATGATTTGGGCAAGGGAAGAAACCCTGTCAAGACAGGAAATGGAAGCTTTGCAGCTTGAAAGACTAAAGGAAACCGTTTTTCGCGTTTACGAAAAGGTTTTACCATATAGAAAAAAGATGGACGAGGCAGGTATTAAGCCGGAGGATATAAAGAGCCTTGATGACCTAAAGAGGCTGCCGTTTGTTACAAAGCAGGATTTGCGTGATAACTATCCCTTTGGTCTTTTTGCAGTGCCAAAGGAGGAGCTTTTAAGAATCCACGCATCCTCAGGCACAACAGGAAAGCCTACGGTTGTCGGCTACACAGAGGGAGATATGCAGGTTTGGACCGAGTGTGTTTCTCGTATTGCCTGTGCAGGTGGTGCGGATAAAAATGACGTTGCGCAAATATGCTTCGGCTACGGTATGTTTACAGGCGCCCTCGGACTGCACTACGGTCTTGAAAACATCGGTGCAACCATCGTGCCGTCATCAACAGGAAACTCCGAAAAGCAGCTTATGTATATGAAGGACTTTGGCACAACCCTGCTTGTTGCCACACCATCATATGCTCTAAGGCTTGCCGAGGTGGCAAGGGAAATGGGCATAGACCCACAAAAGGACCTAAAGGTAAAAATCGGTCTTGTGGGCAGTGAGCTTCTTACCGATGCTATGCGTGATGAAATGCATAAATATTGGGGCAGCGATATGCTTGTTACCTCAAACTACGGTATGAGTGAGCTTATGGGTCCAGGCGTTAGCGGCGAGTGTGAGTATATGTGTGGTATGCATATAAACGAGGACTTTTTTATCCCTGAAATTATAAACCCCGAAACCGGGGAGGTTTTGCCGGAGGGAGAATGGGGCGAGCTTGTTATAACATGTATTAAGAAGGAGGCACTACCTCTTATCAGATACAGAACAAAGGATATAACAAGGCTTATATACGAGCCATGTAAATGTGGCAGAACAACTGTCAGAATGGAAAACCTTTCCGGCAGAAGCGACGATATGCTTAAAATCCGTGGTGTTAACGTGTTCCCAAGCCAGATTGAGGAGGTTGTCCTCGGCACAGCCGGACTTGGTCCACACTACGAAATTATTGTTGAAAGAGATGGCTACTCAGATAAGCTTACCGTTAGGGTTGAGCTTCTTAAGGCGACAGACTCCTTTAAGGAGCTTGAAGCAATTGAGAGGGCTGTTAGAAATAAGCTTAAGGTTATGCTTGGACTTGATGCCAAGGTAATGCTTGAGTCACCTAATACACTTGCGCGCTTTGAGGGCAAGGCAAAGAGAGTTAGGGATTTACGAAAGGAGCAAAAATAATATGGAAAAAAGGATTATGCTGGGCAACGAGGCAATTGCCCGCGGCGCATATGAGGCAGGGGTAAAGGTTAGCAGTGCTTACCCCGGCACACCAAGCACAGAAATCAGTGAATTTTTAGCAAAATATGATGAGGTTTACACAGAGTGGGCACCAAACGAAAAGGTTGCCCTTGAGGTTGCCGCAGGCTCTTCAATTGCAGGCGTTCGTTCAATGGCTTGTATGAAGCACGTTGGCTTAAATGTTGCCTCTGACCCACTATATACTCTTGCATATACAGGCGTAAATGCAGGACTTGTTATTGTTGTTGCAGACGACCCGGGTATTGCCAGCTCACAAAACGAGCAGGATACAAGGATGATTGCAAGGAGCGCGCATTTGCCGCTTGTTGAGCCATCTGACAGCAACGAGGCAAAGGAGTTTTTCAAGTACGCCTTTGAGCTTAGCGAAAGGTACGACACACCTGTTATATACAGAACAACCACCAAGCTTTCTCACTCCCAAAGCGTAGTTGACCTGTGCGAAAGAGTGGAGGTAGAGGACAAGGTATATGAAAGAAGCGTACCAAAGTATGTTATGATGCCTGCCTCTGCCATTGGCAGACACAAGGTTGTTGAGGCAAGAGAGGATAAGATGGCTCTTGATGCCCCAAGCTTCCCGGTTAACAGGGTTGAATATAATGATAAGAAAATCGGCTTTATTACCTCAGGCGTGCCTTACCAGTATGTTAAGGAGGCTTGTCCTAATGCAAGCGTGCTGAAGCTTGGCGTTATAAATCCACTGCCAAGGGCTCTTATTGAGGAATTTGTAAAAGAGGTTGAAACCGTTTATATCTTCGAGGAGCTTGAGCCTGTTATTGAGGAGCAGGTTAGAGCTTGGGGACTTGATGTAAAGGGTAAGGAGCTATTTACAAAGCAGGGCGAATATAGTGCAAATATGCTTAGAAGGGTTCTCTTTAATGAGGAAACCTGTGCATTTACAAAAGCAGAGGCACCGGCCCGCCCACCAATCCTTTGTCCCGGCTGTCCACACAGAAGCGTATTTTCCGTTCTTAATAAGCTAAAGATACATGCAGCAGGCGACATAGGCTGTTATACCCTTGGCGCAGTTGCCCCACTTAGCGTTATTGATACAACAATTTGTATGGGCTCATCTATTTCCCTGCTACACGGTATGGAAAAAGCAAAGGGCAAGGATTACATAAAGAATTGGGTTGCAACCATTGGCGACTCCACATTCCTGCATACAGGTGTAAACTCCCTCATCAATATGGTTTATAACAAGTCCACAGGTACAGTTATGATTCTTGATAACCGTACCACAGGTATGACAGGCCATCAGGAGCATGCCGCAACAGGTAAAACCCTAAAGGGCGAGGACACATATGCTATTGACCTTGCAGAGCTTTGCCGCAGCATCGGTGTTCCTAACGTTATTGAAATAAATGCCTTTGACGTGCCCGGACTTGAAGAGGTAATTAAGGAAAGCGTAAAGAGCGACACACTAACAGTTATTATCGCAAAAGCGCCCTGCGCACTTCTTAAGGGACAAAAATTCCCATTTAAGTGTCAGGTTGATAGCGAAAAGTGCAAAAAGTGTGGTATGTGTATGAAAATCGGCTGTCCTGCCATGACCAAAAACGAGGACGGCACAGTAAAAATTGACGAAACAATGTGTAACGGCTGTGGACTTTGCAAGAACTACTGCAAGTTCGGTGCTATTTCACAGGTAGAAAGATAAGGAGGGCGACTATATGAATATAATGGTAGTTGGCGTTGGTGGACAGGGTACACTTCTCACCAGCAGAATTATCGGCAAAACAGCCCTTCAGGGTGGCTATGATGTTAAGCTTTCCGAGGTGCACGGCATGGCACAGCGTGGTGGTAGCGTTGTTACCTTTGTTAGATTTGACAGCAAGGTTTATGAGCCTGTTTGCGAGGAGGGCACGGTTGATGTGCTTATCTCCTTTGAAAGGCTTGAGGCGCTAAGATACGCACACTTCCTAAAGCCGGATGGCACTCTTATTGTAAACGATACAAGAATTGACCCAATGACAGTTGTTATTGGTGCAAAGGAATATCCGCAGGATATTTTAAGCACCCTTGCAAAGAGCCATAAAATCTACACAATAGATGCCGGCAGCATAGCAAGAGAAATTGGCAACTCCAAGGTTCTAAACACCGTGGTGCTTGGTGCATCGGCAAAGCACATCGGCTTTGAAAAAGAGGAGTGGCTAAGAGTTCTTGAGGCTACTGTTCCGCCAAAAACAATAGAAATCAATAAAAAGGCATTTGAATTAGGATACGAGGCATAATATGATTTGGAATAAAGAAATGGAATGTATGTCCAATGAGGACAAGAAAAGGCTACAAAGCGAAAGGCTTGTTAAGCTTGTAAAGTACGTTTACGACAATGTAGAGTTCTATCGCAAAAGAATGGACGCACATGGGGTAAAGCCGGAGGATATTAAATCCATTGACGATATCACCAAGCTTCCATATACCACAAAGGATGACCTTCGTGATACATACCCCTTCGGTCTTTTTGCCGCTGACCATAAGGATATTGTAAGAATCCACGCATCCTCCGGTACAACAGGAAAGGCAACCGTTGTTTGCTATACTCAAAATGATATAGACGCTTGGAGTGAGTGCGTTGCACGCTGTATGGCAATGGCAGGCGTTACAAACGACGACATTATTCAGGTTGCATACGGCTATGGACTGTTTACAGGCGGTCTTGGCGCACACTATGGCGCAGAAAGGCTTGGCGCAATGGTTGTTCCGATGAGTACAGGTAACTCCAAAAAGCTAACCACAATGATGGTTGACTTTGGGGCAACCGCAATTGCCTGCACGCCATCATATCTCTTACACCTTTCCGAGGTTTTGAGAGATGAGGGCTTGCTTGACAAAATCAAGCTAAAGACAGCAATCTGCGGTGCTGAGCCATGGACAGAGAAGATGAGGCACGAGATAGAAACCCGTCTTAACATTTCTGCCCACGACATTTACGGCCTTTCCGAAATTATGGGTCCCGGCGTTGCCTGCGACTGTAAGGAGCATGTAGGACTTCATATCTGCGACGACCATTTCTATCCGGAAATCATCGATGCAAAAACACTTGAGCCTGTGGCTGACGGACAGGTTGGCGAGCTTGTATTTACAACTCTTACCAAGGAGGGTATTCCTCTAATCCGTTACAGAACCAAGGACCTAACAAGCATAACAAGAGAAAAGTGCGCCTGCGGCAGAACAAGCCCGCGTATCTCTCGCTTCAAGGGTAGAAGCGATGATATGCTTATTATCCGCGGCGTTAACGTGTTCCCAAGCCAGGTTGAGGCTGCGCTTATTGAGGTTGAGGAGGTTACACCTCACTACATGATGATTGTAGACAGAGAAAACAACCTTGACACTCTTGAAATACAGGTTGAGGTTGATACAAAATACTATACTGACGAAATTCGCGGCATCGAAAGACTTACCAAGAAAATCGGTCAGGTTATTCAAAGCGCCCTTGGCATTAGCGCGAAAATCAAGCTAATGGGACCAAACTCACTAAAGCGTAGCGAGGGCAAGGCAGTTCACGTAATTGATAACAGAAAGCTATATTAAAGGAGAAAAGGCTATGACAGTAAATCAAGTATCCGTTTTTATTGAAAACAGACAGGGCAGACTGGGACAGGTGCTCAGCGTTTTGAAGGAAAATGACATAAATATTTTGTCAATCAGCTTGGCTGATACAGCAGAGTACGGTCTTTTAAGACTTATTGTAAACAAGCCTGAGGAGGCAAAGGACGTGCTTCTTAACGCCGGCTTTTCCAGCCTTCTTACAGAGGTGCTGATTATCAAGGTGCCACACAAGGCAGGCTCCTTGCAGAGTATTCTTGACATTATTGCAAAGGAAAGCATCAGCATTGAGTATATGTATGGACTCAGCGTTGAAACAACAGATGCGTCAATTGTTATGAAGACAAATGAGCTTTCCAAGGCTTGTGAAATCTTGAAAAACAGCCACATTGATACCATGACAAAAAAGGAAATAGCATCTTTATAAAAAATGATTATTGATTTTCATACCCATATTTTCCCCGACAAAATCGCAGGGGCAACAATAGAGGCGCTTTCCAAAAACGCAAGCATTCCAAGCCATAGTGATGGCACTAAGGCAGGGCTTTATAGCAGTATGGAAAATGCAAAAATAGACATTTCTATAAATCTGCCTGTGGTTACAAGACCCAAGCAAATTGATAGCATAAACTCCTTTGCAAGGGAGATAAACGGGGAAAAAGCGACACAGGGTAGGGTAATTTCCTTTGCCGGCATTCATCCGGACACAGAGGACACAGAGCTGTGGCTTGAAAAAATAAAGGCAGAGGGCTTTTTAGGCATAAAAATCCACCCCGACTATCAGGGTGTGTTCTTTGACGACGAAAGATATATAAAAATTCTTCGCAAGGCAAAGGAGCTTGACCTAATTACCGTTACCCATGCCGGCTTTGATGGCGCTTTTGTGGGTCACGAGATAAAATGCACACCAAGGCGTGTGCTTTCGGCTCTTGACAAAATAGGTGGATATGACAGGCTTGTGCTTGCCCACCTCGGCGGCAATGAGCTTTACTCCGATGTTTATAATGATTTAGCAGGTAAGGATGTGTATTTTGACACCTCATACGTGTTAAAGGAAACATCAAAAAAGGACTTTTTGAAGATGGTAGAAAGGCACGGAGAGGAAAAAATCCTCTTTGCAACCGATAGCCCTTGGCAGGACCAAAAGGAAATGGCAGAAATACTTTGTGGCTATGAGCTTGGCAGGGCTGCTACTGAAAAAATCCTTTCAGAAAACGCAAAAAAACTACTTAATATCTAGGTGAAATATGTTAAACGAAAAAATGTATGGCTTGGGTAGCAAGCGCTCAATTATTCGTGAGATTTTTGAGTACTGCAAGTCCCGTGCCAAGGAAATAGGCGCTGACAAGGTTTTTGATTTTAGCATCGGAAACCCAAGCGTGCCGGCACCAAAGGAAATAAATGAGGCAATTTGTGAGCTTGTAAGAAACGAGAGTGCTGTGCTTTTGCACGGCTACACCTCTGCCCAGGGCGACCTTGGCGTAAGACAGGCTATTGCCAACGAGATAAACGAAAGATTCGGCGCAGGCGTTAACGAAAACTCCATTTATATGACCTGTGGCGCTGCCGCATCACTTACAATTTCATTAAAGGCACTTCTTAATCCGGGGGACGAGTGTGTTGTTTTTGCCCCGTTCTTTACAGAATACCGTGTGTTTGTTGAAAACGCAGGTGGCACTCTTGTAGTGTCAGAGCCAATGGCAAAAACCTTCCAAATAGACATAAAGGACCTTGAAGATAAAATTACCGAGAAAACAAGGGCGATTATTGTAAACTCTCCAAACAACCCAAGCGGCGTTGTTTACAGCGAGGAAACAATAAAGGCTCTTTGCTCCGTGCTTGAGAAAAAGCAAAGAGAATACGGCGCACCGATTTACCTAATCGCAGACGAACCATATAGAGAGCTTGTGTTTGACGGAATTAAGGTGCCGTATCTTATGAATTACTATGATAACACCATAGTTTGCTACTCATATTCAAAGGCGCTTTCCTTGCCGGGCGAGAGAATCGGCTATATTGCAGTTAGCCCTAAGGCGCAGGATAGCCAAAGGGTATACCTTGCGGTTTGCGGCGCAGGCAGAAGCCTTGGCTACGTATGTGCGCCAAGCCTTTTCCAGCAGGTTATAAAGAAAACCATAGGTGCTAAGGTTGATGTAAATATTTATAAGGAAAACAGAGATATTTTGTATGGCGCACTTACCGAGTATGGCTATGAGTGTGTTTCCCCTGATGGCGCCTTCTATCTTTTTGTAAAGGCACTTGAGGAGGACGCATATAAGTTTTTCGAAAAGGCAAAATCAAAGGAAATCTTGGTTGTGCCATGTGATGACTTTGGCGTAAAGGGCTATGTAAGAATTGCATACTGCGTAGACAAGGAGCGCATTGTAAATGCTCTCCCTGCCTTCAAGGCTCTTTACGAGGAGTATGCCACGCTGGGCTCGAACCAGTGTGCATTGAAAACTAAATGAACGGCTATTTTCATAGCTTTTTCAGTTGCCTTACGTCAGTAAGACTGCCTTCAAAATCTAAGAAACTATCTCCCTCATTTATTTTTGAATGCGCAAGGCAGTTTTAGGCGAGAAAATATTTTGCTTAGCAAAAAAGCGAACGCAGACTATATAGGCATATTGGCAAGTGAGATTTTGAAGATAGGCGCAATATTTACTGCATAAAACCACACTGGTTCGAGCCCAGCGTGGCATGAGGAAAGGGTGCAATATTTTAAGGACCGGGGCTATGTTGAGGTTGGTGGAATTGATGAAATTCGGCAAAGCTTTTCCGGCGCATTTAAGGACCCGCAGGCAAGCATAAAGCCCGAGGGACAGCCAAGCCTGCTTTCCGCCACAGATGACCCGGAGGAGCAGGCAGAAAAAATTGAGGTAACCACAGGCATCGGAAATAGCATTTTTGACAAGCTAACCGGCTTTAGCGGACAGATTAATGTTACCCTGGGGCTGGAGCTTTTTCAGCCGGAGCGTGGGGTTCTGCTTAAAAACACCGACAGCCTAAAGCAGGTCAGCGTTGTGGAGTTCGCTTCAGAAAAGGAAGCAGACGACTATCTTGGCACCCACGGCTTAACGGGCATCACCTACGAGCAGCATGGCAAGGTTGTTACCTTCTATTTTTCCGGCTCACTTTACTATTAATAATAAAAAAGGAAGGCTTTTTGTTGCCTTCCTTTATTTTTTTTAAAAATTGTTCCAACCGTTTTGCCCTCTTGCTTGTCTTATTAGGTGAAGGGGCAAGAAAACCTTGCCAAGGAAGGGAGAAAAAGAAAATGAAAAAGCTATCACTTGTATTCACAGCTGTGCTTTTAACACTATGCATGGCACTATCACTTGTATCCTGTAGTGGTCTTACAACACCACCGGCAGAGGAAGAGGAGCTTTCCTATGTTGCAATTGATATTAACCCATCACTGGAACTTGTGGTTAATGAAAATGATGTTGTAGTTAGCGTAAGCGCACTTAACGAGGATGCAGAAATTGTCCTAAGTGGCGAGGATATTGAGGGCCTTGACATTGAAAAGGCAACTGAAAAAATCGTTGCCCTTTGTGAGGAGCTTGGATACCTAAACGACGAAAACACCGACGTTAACTTTACTGTTTCTTCAGACAAGGAAACAGTTACAGCAAAGCTTGAGGGCAAGCTAAAGGACGCAACAGAGCGTATTTCTAAAATCGCCGAGGCTAAGTTTGAAATGCCCGAGGAGATAAAGGAAAGAATTGAGGAGCTTAAGGCTCGCCACCCGGAGGCAGGGGAGAAGATAGACGGCGCAAAGGCACGTCTTATTGATGCAATTTGTGAGCTTGACCCGGATTTTGATGTTTCCGTTGCAGTTGAAATGAAGGTTTGCGACCTTGCAAAGAAGCTTGCAGAGCTAAAGAAGGCAGAGGGCGAAAAAATCTCTGATGCAGCAAAGGAAGCTATGGAAAAGCACTTTAAGGAAATTAAAGAGGAAGCAAGAAAGAACATAGCAGGGGTTTACGGCGAGGAATATTTTGACAAGTGGGAAAACCACGAGGCAATAAAGGAAGCGCTTGAAAAATTCCAAAAGGAATATGAGGAAATTGTAATTTCAGCCGAGGATGTGTCTGAAATTGAGACTCTTCTAACAATCGACCTAACAGAGCTTAAGGACGAAAATGGTGGTGTTTCGCTTAAAGAACTAAGAGAATACTTTAAGGAAAAGGCTGTTGTAATTGCAGAGGAAATCAAGACAGAGCTTGATACAATTCTAAGCGAGTACGAAAAGGAAATTGTTGAGCATAAGGATTTCGAAAGCGCACTTGAGGGAATTGAATGTCCGGAGTTTGATAAATTCGAGGACTTCGAGAAATTTGCCGAGGAAGAAAAGAAGCACATTGACGAGCTAAAGGAGCAAATCGGTACTGACGAGGCAAAGAAGGAGCAAATCAAGGGACATAAGGAGCATATGCAGGGTCGCTTTGACGAGCTTGATGACATTCTTGCAGACCTTGAGGACGAAATCGAGGACGCAATTGACGACGCAATCGACGACGCAATCGACGATGCAATTAACGATTTTCTTCCAAAGAACTAATTGTAAAAATCACAAAATTACGTTAAAATATTGTAAATACCAAGCAAGTAAGGGGGACTTGAAATGGGTTTAGATGCTTTAGCGCCAAAAATTGCAAGCCATGATGAAAAAAGCTTTGAAGCGCTTTATCAAAAACTGAATAAGCTGGTTTATCTGGTTTGCCTAAGCGTCCTTAAGGACGAGGCGTTGGCTATGGACCTGTGTCAAGAAACCTTTGTAACGGTATGGCAAAGGAGCCACGAGTTTCGGGGCAAGGGCTATAAAAGCTGGATTCTTACCATAGCGAAAAATAAATCACTGAATTATCTTAAAAAATCACAAAGAGATGTGCTTGACGGACAGGAAATTGAAATAGAGGACACATCCGTTTCCATAGAGGACAAGGTTGCACTTAAAATGGCAATCGAGCACCTTAGCACAATTGATTCACAAATAGTTTTACTACGCATATCGGGTATGAAGGCAAGGGAGGTTGCCACCTTCCTTGGCTTGCCCCGTGGTACTGTTTCCTGGCGATACAAGGAGGCCATAAGGCACCTTGAAAAAATGATGAAGGAGGAGCGAAAATGAGGTTTGAAAGTAAGCTTAAGGCAGACATAAAAAAATCAAATACCTTGGGCGTTAACGATCTTAAGGCAAGGCTAAATCTTGAAAGCCGGCCTGAGCCTGTCTTGGCTATGAATAATGGTCAAGTAAAAGCCGTGGGCAGATTTTCATATCTAAAGGCGCTTATCCCTATTCTTTTGGCACTTGTGATTGCTGTTTTGGTTTATATTATGATTCCAAAGGACCGGGGTCAGAGCCAGTATTTGATTATTGATATAAACCCATCCTTCGAAATCGAATACGATCAGAGTGGTAATGTTGTAGGGGTTTTTCCCTATAACGAGGATGCAGAAATTGTCCTTTCTAATATGGAAATAAAGGATTGCACCCTTGACAGCGCTGTTTCCCAAATTTTTGACAAGTGTGTCAACCTTGGATATATCGGCACAGAAAGGGAGGACAATGCAGTTTTGGTTAGCGCCGTTGATGAGGCGGGCAATAAAAACGAGGAGCTTACAGAAACAATAAAGATGCTTTTCGCCAAGGAATTTTCCACAAAGAAGATTTTAGGCGTTGTTATAACAGGTATTGTTGATAGCACCTTAGAGGACGAGGCAAGCGCCCACGGAGTAGATGTTCAAAAATACGCCTATATTAAGGAATATATTGATATGGGCGGAGAGCTTGACAAGGAATATAAGGACGTTTCCATAAGAGAAATAAGGTCATTGATTTACGAAAAGGAAAAGGAAATCAAAAGCCAAGCCATTGCTGACATTGAAAAGGCAAAGGAAGGGCTGCAAAATGGTCTTGAGCTTTCACTAAAGGGTGTTTTGTTGGAGCAAATAGCAATTTTAAGCAAGGACATAATCGAAAATAGCGAAAAAATAGAACTATATAAAGCCTATCTTGAGACCTTGGAAAACGGTCAGCTGACCGACAAGGAAATTCAAGATATACTTGAGGAAATAAAAAAGAACGACGAGGATGGGGTGCTTACCGAAATTGCAGGTGGCATTAGCCAAATGCTTGATAAGGTAAACGAGGCGGAAAAAAATCTAAACAGCCTTAACAAAACCCCGGAGGAAATGGCAAACGAAAAGCTTGACAAGATAGGACCTATAAAGGACGGTATGGCAAGCGAGGTTGAAAAGTGGCAACAGGATATGGAGCAAAGTGCATCATCCAACTGGCTGGAAAACAAGGATAAGTGGAAAAACGACCTTGAGGAAATTTTCAAGCCAAAGGACAAGGAGCCACCAAAGCAAGGCAAGCAAGAGGGATAACCCCTTAGCATAGCTCCCACCCCCACCATCCGGGAGCTAAAAAAGGAACAGCATTTGCTGTTCCTTTTTCCTTTACTTGTACAAGCACCAAACCTGCATATCGTCCTGCCCACGGTTGGCAAAGGCATAATACGGTATCAAGGTTGCCTTGCTTTTTTCAAGCCTAGGTGGCTTGCTGCTATATAGCTTATCATCTGTTTTTATTATGTAGCAGTCTGCCTCTATGGTCATAACATCAAGGTCGCTACTGTGTCCAAGGGACATTTTGCCCCTAGTGTCAATAATAATTGACCTTGGGTGGGCGGGGTTATCCTGCTTTTCCATACAGAAAACAATAGGACCATAGCTTATGGCGCATTTTCCAAGGTCAAAAAGCACGTTGCTGTTTGCGTAATTAAGCTTAATCTTTGGCTTAAAATCAAGGCAAAGCTCCTGACCGTCAGTCATATCCTTGTATAGGTAGCCGTCGCTCTCGCCCTCATAAGCATCACTCCACTGCGGCACACGGACAGCAAGGCGGACGGGCGCACCCTTAACTGCGATTTTGACCGACCCTGTGTATGGATAATCGGTTTTTTGCTCAACTGTAACCACCTTATCTCCAAGGGTAATTTGGGCTGTGCTGTCCATAAATTGATGGACAAAAATTGTGTCCCCATCGGTGGTGTAAATAAAGTTGGCAATTGATGGGATAAATCTAACAATATTAGGTGGACAGCAGGAGCATTCAAACACCTCTTTTCTTTGCGTTTCCGGCAAGCCAAGCTGATTTTTTACCGCCTGCGAGGTGTCCTTGTTTATCATATAAGGTAAAATTTCAAGTGGGTTAGTGTAGAAAAAGGACTTGCCGTCAAGAGAAATAGAGGACAAAAAGCCATTATAAATAACCCTTTCAACAATTTCTGCATATTTACAGTCATTTGTAAGAAGGAGCATTCTGTGGGCAAAAAGCGCAAGACCAAGTGCTGCACAGCTTTCTGTGTAGCTTGTTAGGTTTGGCAGGTCATAGTCCACGGTAAATGCCTCTCCAAAGCGAGAGGAGCCAATACCACCTGTTATATACATACGCTTATTTACAATGTTGTCAAAGATTTTTTCGCAAGCGTTTTTCAGACACGTATCTCCGTATTTTAGGGCAAGGTCAGCCATAGCGCAGTAAAGATATGTGGCACGCACGGCATGCCCCTCGGCAGCTTCCTGCTCCCTCACAGGCTTATGGGATTGACAGTAGCGTAGGTCTGCCCAGTCAGTTAGAGCCTTGTTTTCCTCTCCCTTTTTATCTACAAAGTGCTTGGAAAGCGCAAGATATCTTTCATCTCCAACACATTCATAAAGGCGCACAAGGGCAAGCTCAATTTCCTCGTGTCCGGGGGTTGTAAATCCGGCAGAGGCATCGATTTTGAAAACCCTTTCAACATAGTCAGCGTATTTGCACATCAGCTTAAGCATCTTGCCCTTGCCTGTGGCTTGATAGTATGCAACCGCTGCTTCAATAAGGTGACCTAAGCAATAAAGCTCGTGGCAGTCACGGTGCTTGAATCTATTTTCCCTTTCGTCGGGTAGTAGGAAAAACGAGTTAAAGTAGCCGTCGGCATCTTGATTCTTCTCAATATTATCAACTATTTCGTCAACAATTTTTTCAAGCTCCGGCTCCTTTTTTTGTATAGTCAAATAGGCAACGCCCTCAATCCATTTTGCAACGTCGGAGTCCCAATAAATATGTGGCTTAATAGGTGCATTGGGGTCGCACTTAAAGGCATCTATTCTGCCGGTTTCATAAAACCTGTCGTAAACAGCATTTACTGTTACATTGCGCACAAGCTCCTGCTTTTGTGCCCAAAAGCCACCTGTTATATTTACCCTTGAAAAGTCAACTCTTTTCATAATATTCTCCTTAGCTTATATAATTTCTTATCTTGTTTACAGTTTCGTTAAGCCTTTCGGGGTAAATTTGCCCGTCCCCCTCAAAGGAGGTTGCCTCGGTGGTAAAATCCCCTTGATAGCCCATTTTTTTGATATACTCAAAAAGCTTGTCAAAATCAATATCGCCCTGTCCTAAATGTAAAACCCTTAGGTTGGTCCAATCCATATACCCACCAAGGTAGTCATTTATATGGAAATGGGCAATATGTGCCCACACGTGTCTGTATTTTTCCTCATAAAGCAGGTCGAGCTGTTTATGAAAATCAGCCATTTTGGTGTCAAAGGTAAGCTTAATTTGCGGATATTTCTCAATAAGAGCGCAAAGGTGGGTCATAGGGTCCTTGTGGTTGCACACAACGTTTTCCACAGTTAGCGTAAGACCGTAGTCGTCAGCAATTTTTTCAAGGTATTTATAGCACTCAATGTTAAAATCAATGTTACTGTCGGAGATAACGCCGTTATAAAGGTGCAAAACCAAAAGCTCAGCCCCTAAGGCTTTTGCCAGGTCGCAGTTTATTTTCATACGACGGATTGCTTCATCAAGCTGGTTTTTGCTAATAAGCTCCCCAATTTGCTTTTCTATATGATAAACATAAACAGGCATTGGAATTGTTTTCATAAATTCCTTGATTTCACTGATCCTGTCATACCAGGTGTCGTACATTAAAAACTCAAGTCCATCGCAGTTAAGCAGGGGACACATTTTTTCAAGCAGCCTAAAATTTCTGCCGTTTGGTCTACCTATCATAGTCCCTGTTGAGCATAAAACCCTGTTCATAAAAATCTCCTTAAAATAACTCTAAATTCAGTATAAAATATCAGCGTAAAAAAGTCAACAAAAAAACCTTGCTAATAGCAAGGCTTTTTTATTCTAATCAATCCTTAATGTTATAGTATTCCATAGATTCTTTTACAAGCTGGTCTATGTATTCCTTGTTATTCTTATAATCCCTTATGTTGTTGAGCGTAATGCGATATTCTTTCCAATTTGGCTTATAAGAGATATCCAACCCTGCATCCTCGATTGCTTTTATTAAAGCAGGGTTTTCATTTCCTTTAAGTGTTAAGTGCAAGAATTTCTTTTTTGGCCTAAAAGAAATAAAGTTTCTGGCAATATTATCTTTTGCAAGACCTATGTAGGACTTATTGTACTTAAGCTCATAATTTGGAATAAACTCTTTCATGGATTCGAAAATCTCATCAACATTTTTCAATATTTGAGAAGTGCTTCTTGCTTCCCAATAATTTCTATCGGTAACCTCATATTGTTCTTCCTCTTCTGTTCCAAGGGAAACTCTATCCATAACCTTAGTAAACGTCAAACAAATATCGTCGCCATTCTTATAAGCAGACATTTGTAAGGCAATGAGTGGAATGGCACCATTGAACAGGGAAATAACATTCATAAAACGACCAGTAATTTCTTCGGCAACTATTACTGCACAGTGGTCGTATTGTGGGTATCTTTTTTTCTCATAATCCCAGTACTCGATAGATCTTACAATGTGGCTTGGATCGGTTGCCCCTAACTGTACCTCAACTTCGTAACGAGTGCCGTCTGAATCTTCGAGCAAGAGATCGAGTCTGCCTCCAGATGGCTGGATTTTTTCTCGTCTAATAGGGTTCAAATCTCCCAAACCTAAAACACTTGGATCATCAAATATAAATGATTGAATTAAGTCCTCTTTTATAGCAGGGTTGTTTTTAAGCGGGATTTTTTCCATTTTAATTAACTTAGCCATAATGCCTCCGATGATATTTTATTATAGTGAGTAAAGGAATATGCTTCTTTCAAAGCCACAGGACTTTGTGTAGGTGTCCTCAAGGGTAAAGCCTGCCGAAAGAAAGGATTTTTTGCTTGGCAGATTTTGTGGATACACCGTTGCAAGCAGAGTTTTTATATTTCTTTTTCGCGCTTCCTCTTTAAGAAGCTCCAGCATTTGAAGGAGCAGACCCTGTCCTCTTTTATCGGGGCGCACCATGGCTCTGCCCACCTCGGCAAGACCTTTCTTGCTTATTTTAAGATAATCTGCGCTTTCCCCAAACTCATGCTCGTTATAGAAAAGAGCAACGGCAGAAATCAACGCACCATTTTCAAAAAATCCAAAAAATTCTGTCCAGCCGGGGTCAAAAAAGTGGTCTTTGGCTGTGTCGTTTAGCGGTAGCCAAAAGTTTTTATCAACAAGCGCGTTTTCTATCTTGTCAATAAGACTAAAAAGCTGATTTGCGTCATCCTTGGTTAGCTTTCTGAAAATCATTACAATGCCTCTTTGGAAACTATAATGCAGGGGCGCACGCCGGCTGCGGTATCATTAACATAGTTACAGAATGGATATGCGTCAAGACAGCCGCGCCTGTCAACATTTTCAACGGAGCTGTCAATGTTGCCGGGGGATCTTGTCCACCAGTCGCCAAACCTGTCGCAGGTTGCGCTTGTGCTGGCATATGCGCCTCTTGCCCTTGCAAAGTCGCTAACACGGGCACAGCCGTAGCCAACTGCATAAATCTCCTGATGGCTGATTAGGAACACCTTATCAACCGTTGGGGCTCTGTCCTTGCCAAACTCAAAATATGCGCTTTCCTTACCATTTCTTATTCTTGAATATTGTATGCTCTGGCGTTCAATTTCATTAAAGCAATCGTAATAAAACTCGCTATTGAGCCAACGTCTGATAAAGGAAACCTCCCAGTCGTTTGCAGGCTTTGATTGTGAGCTTTCGGCAGAGCGATGCATATTTCTGTCGAGGTTGAACATTCTTGCGTCAATAATATCACGGGAAATTAAAACAGAGAACTTGTCGCTTGTGAAAATTTCAATCCAATAAAGGGGCTCAACGGTGTAGAAGTTATATGAGCCGTCAGCACGTTCAGCTTCAAAGGTGCGCTTGTTAAACTTGTTTTCGCAAATGTTGTAGTACGCCTTGGAGTTATACTCGTACCTTTGGTCCTTTTTCTTTGTTGCGTTTGTGGCAAGACCCTCGTAAATTCTGTGTATAAGGTCCTCGTCCTTCAAAATTGTTTGTGGGTAGTTACCAAAGGCAACAACTCTGCCGGAGGCGATTTTGAATTTTGACATATCAAAATCAACAAATTCGGTTTTTTTGGAAACAGTAGCCCTGTCCTCAAGAGCCTTGTGTATAGCAGGCACTACATCAGCCTCGGTGTTAAAGTCGTAAACTCCGTGGTGGTGGATAGGGTTGATATGCTTAAACCTGTAAATCTCGTCCTCGGTAAACAGGTCGCTTATTGTAACAAGCTCCTCGTCAAAGTTAAAGCCGTCCATAACCACAGGGATAAAGGTAATTTCCGGGTTTTTCATAGCCACCTGAAGCTCGTATGTAACCATATCATCTTGATTATGGCAGTTTTGGAAAAAGCCGGGGCTTAGGATAAGAACAACGCAACGGCTTGTGCTAAGAGCATCCTTAATAGCAAGCTGAAAGTTGTCACCCTTTTGCACGCAAGCAGGTGCAAAGAAGGGGATAATGGGCTTTTGGTTGTCGTCCTGCTTATAGTGGCGTAGGTCGGTGTAAATCTCCTTGCCTAAAAGTCCGCCGCTGCCTGAGCCACGGTATGAGATAAAAACATTATAATTATGCTCCATAAAAATCTCCAAAATGTTCGTTATATAACTAATTTTACCATAGGATTTACCTTATTTCAAGTATTTGTTTTTTGAAAGTCCTTGTTAAGACCATATAATCATTTCAAACTTCGACGGAGAATATTGTTATATGGTCCACGTGCCAAGCGTATGCTCGCCAAGATGGATTGGAGAAAATGACATAAGGCGAGAAGACAAAATGGGAAAGGCATCCAAGGGCTGGATTGTTGAGGTTCACGACGAGGCAATTGTGCTAATCCCTGTTGACTTCCTTGCTGAGGTTTTCTATACCGAATATATAAAAATCATACCACTTAACTAAAGGTAAAGCCTTGCAAACGCAAGGCTTTTTTATTACAAGGAAGTTATTATTCCGTCAGCTATGGCTTTCATACCAATGAAATTCGGGTGGAAGCCGTCTATTGTGTCAAAGGGTATAACGTTGTTATATAAATCAATTACCCTGCAGGCGTGATTTTTTGCGCACTGTTCTATAACGTGGCAATAATCCTTCATATGGTAGCCACCGGGATAAAAGAAAAACTCTCTTTTTTCTCCGGCTAAGGAGCCGCTTGCACAAAGCGTAAAGCACCAAATTTCTGCCTGTGGGTAGTTTTTTTGCAGCTTATCAAGCATCAAGCTATAAGCTACTGAAAAAACGGACAGGTCGTTTTCGTATTCCTTTCTGTTGGGTGTGGGCTTCATTCCAAAGCCCCAGTCATTTGTGCCTAAATAAACCATAATCACATCGGGGCATACACCGTCCTTGCATAGGGCAGAGGTCCTTTCGTCGCTACAACCAAAGGTTGGCACAAGGCATTGCTTATGCTTACAAGCCATACTGCCGGAAATTGAGTTATTGACAAGCAGCTCTCCACCTAAATGCTCAATCACTTGTCCCCACCAGGTATCTTGTGGCATAAATATATTTGCCTGCCGTTTTTTGTCATTATCATAGTAGGAAGAAAACGGTGGCTGGCTATATCCGTCAAGCGTGCTTATGGAATCTCCTAAAACGGAAAAGCGCTTACCCTTATATTTTTCTTGTGCATTCATAAATTCACCCCCCTATATTATATTAAAACAGCCTCGCAAAATTGCGAGGCTGTAGTTATGATATGATTTTTCTGCGAAAATTCATAGTTGATTTTTGACGGTGTCATTTGCTTTTTAGAGTAGTTACAGAGGAAACAAGCATACGACGAAGAGTAATTATTTGACAGTTAAAGTGGGAAAAATCCTCGCTTGAAAGACTACCTGTTTCCCTTAACAGCTCCAGCCAATATTCACTTTCATTACATTCCTTAAGCGCAATTTCGAGCTTGGATATAAAGTCCTTTGTTCCTTGCGCGTATTGAGCCTCGTGCACATTAGCCCCAACTGATGTGCCACAACGAATTAACTGATTAATCAAGGTGGCTTCGGCACCGGTGTTTTTCAATTTTCTGCAAAGAAAAACTATATCCTTAGCATATTCTTTGGACCTTTCCCTTAAAATGCTATCTGACATTTTTATTCCTTTCTAGCTTAAAACGTGACGTAGTCACTCATAACTACACGTAGTGTATCATAACAATGCGCAGCATTTCATAACATTTTCGCAAAAGATATGAGTTGCTAAAGCAACGTTATGAGTCAGCAAGCTGACGTTATGAATTAGGCGAAGCATTTTGCTTCGCCTAATGTTATGATATAAATTTTCTGCGAAAATTCATAGTTGATTGAATGGGAAAAATGCCCTTGGCATTATTCCCATTCAATCGTACCGGTTGGTTTTGGAGTGAGGTCGTAGAGAACACGGTTTATGCCCTCAACCTCGGAGGTAATTCTGTTTGTGATTTTGTGAAGAATTGCGTACGGAATTTCCTCAATAGTTGCGCTCATGGCATCGGTTGTGTTTACAGCACGGATAATAGCGGGCCAGCCCTCGTAACGGCTTTCGTCCTTTACGCCAACGCTCTTAATATCAGGGATAATAACGAAGTATTGCCATACCTTTGTAGAAAGACCGTTAATTTCAAATTCCTCACGCAAGATAGCATCAGCCTCACGGAGTGCGTGTAGTCTATCTCTTGTAATAGCGCCAAGGCATCTTACGCCAAGGCCTGGACCCGGGAATGGCTGACGGTAAACCATCGCATGGGGTAGACCAAGCGCCTCGCCAACAACCCTAACCTCGTCCTTAAAAAGAAGCTTAATTGGTTCAACAAGCTGGAACTGCAAATCCTCTGGAAGGCCACCAACATTGTGATGAGATTTAACAGCCTTTTTGCCCTCAGCCTGCTTAATGCTTTCTAAGATATCCGGGTAGATAGTGCCCTGAGCGAGGAAGGTAATGTCGTCAAGCTTTCTTGCCTCCTCCTCAAATACACGGATAAATTCGCCACCGATGATTTTACGCTTTGACTCAGGCGCGTCAACACCTGCAAGCTTATCAAGGAATCTGTCAGTTGCATCAACGTAAATAAGGTTGGCATTAAGACCCTTTTCAAAAACCTCAATAACGTTTTCGCTTTCACCCTTACGCATAAGACCGTGGTTAACATGCACGCAAACAAGCTGCTTGCCGATAGCCTTAATAAGAAGAGCAGCCACAACAGATGAGTCAACACCACCGGAAAGAGCAAGAAGAACCTTCTTATCTCCTACCTGCTGACGTACAAGCTTAACCTGCTCGTCAATAAACTCATTTGCCAAGGAAAGGTTAGTAATTCTCGCCATTGAATCAGGACGAATATTTCCGTTCATAAAAAGCCTCCAAAACGCTTTATTTTGATAAAAAAAGTATAGCACACTTTTTTTTCTTGTGCAAGTAGATTTTACATAGATTTTGTAATTTTTTGCAATTTTTTATATACTGCACAAAAAGAAAAAAGCAAGGGGCGCTTGCTTTGTCAAATTTTTGACAGGCAATAGCCCCCGCTGTTTATTTTTTGCTATCAATTCTTGCCACCTTGCCCCAGGGAGGGTTTACAGTTTCGTTGTTTATTACCCACAAAACGGGTATACCATTTGCAAGATGCTCCTTAGGAAATGGAGCACAGCCGTCTGTTAGAATTATGATTGATGAAGGTGGGTCATCCTCCATATGCTTATCTACATATTCAAATATAATTTGAAAGTCGGTGCCACCACCACCCAGTGGCCGAGTCTTAAGAACATCCTCAACGCTGGCAAAGGGCACAGGCTCGTAAATTGCAGCATCGAAAAAGCCGATATATCCCTCAAGCTGGCCGTCAAACTGCTCAACTGCGCCACAAATTTCCGAAAAGGCAAGGGCGAGGTCGTTGTCGCTTATTGAGCCGGAGGTGTCTATCATAAATAGCACCTTTTGCGCCTTTTCCTCTGTGCCGTTAAAGTCGGGCAGGAAAAACGGGGAGTCGCTAAAGCGCCTGTCCGGCGGAGAAAATGAGTAGTCACATATTTCCACCTGTATAAACTCGTTGAGAATGGTGCGCCAGTCGTTTTGCGCCTTGCGCAGCTTGCTTAGAAGTCGCTCTGCGCAGGCTGGCATAGTGCCCCTGTCGCTTGAGGATTCAAGAATTGTTACAACCTGGGAAACATCACTAAGGCGCTTTACCCAAACATCTCTCAGCTCCTCGCTTTCCTCGTCTACCTCCCAATGGGTGTGGTCATCAAAGCTTCCGCCGGAATGGGCATTACCCTTTTCCTGCCTGGCTCTTCCGTGGGCAAAGCCGCCGGAGCTACCATTTTTGTTATCCTTGCTTCCGTCATCCGGCCCATCTGATTTGGGGCTGTTTCCACCGCCACCACTCTTTGGCTTATGCTTCATTTTCTTTATGAGCATTTCATAAACCTGCTCAGCATCGTACTCGTACCCCTCCTTGCCGTCGGGAGCCTTGTGCATAGCCTCGCCATACTTCTTAAGGGTAATGGTGGATATTTTCATATCGTTGGACTTTAGTATGTTGGAGTTTACAACAATATCACAGGCGATATTAAAAATATCGTTGTCATATTTAATTCCGCGGGTGCAGTGCAGAAGTGCCACGTGGAGTATTTCGTGCATAAGCACAAAATCAAGCTCGCTATCGGAAAGGTCGTCCATAAACTTAGGGCTAAAGGCAATCTTGTAGCCGTCGGTATATGCGGTGTCGCAAAGCTCGTCTATGGCATATCGCATATGCATAAGCAAAAGCCCGTAAAAGGGGGAATTGCAAAGCAGCCTGCTCCTTGCCATAAGTAGCCTTTTGGTGTATTTTTTCAGCGCCTCACTAGACATTGCCATTGAGTAGCGCCCCCTTCTTCGAGATGAAATTATAGAACTCCGGCACCTTCATAAGGGTATCGCGGTAGCCCTTTTCAATAGCCATATAGTTCTTTAGCAGAACCGTCGAAAAGTCAGCAGGCATACCCATGGCAAAGCGTATGGAGTTGCCAATGCGGCGCAAATCCCTTTTATTTTCCCTTGCGTAAACCGCCATTGAGGAAATAAGTGCGTACATAACGTCAACATCCTTTGGCATAGGCACGCTTTTGCCGTCAAAGATATCCTCCACCTTCGGCAGATTTTTATAAAGCTTGCAGAAGGAACGAAACTCCGTGCCAACGCCCGTGCCAATACAGCCGGCTATAATGTGGTAAGCCTTCTCGCAGTCCCCACCGCAAATATTAAGCACGTTGCTGACCATCTCCCAGGAACGTGGGGTAGGAAAGGCAAGGTCATCGTTTGATGGGTCAAAGCCCATAAGATAGTCGGAGCGAAAGCCCAAAAAGCCAATAACCATCTTATTAATTCCTGCGTGGACAGCCCAGTTCATCCAGGACTGAACAGAGCCCTCAACCTCAATATGGCAAAGACGGTTGGCAAGAGCCTTTGGCATCTTATAGGCAACGGACTTGTCGGTCACACGGTTACCTGCAGCTATAACAATGCAGTTGTCAGGTAGCTTATGCTCGCCAACAACCCTGTCAAGGGTTATTTGGTAGGCTGCCGCCTGCACAGACGTTGGCGCTGCGGAAATCTCGTCAAGAAAGAGAATGTTAATAACGGAACTGTCCTCGTTCATATTGAATATCTGTGGCTTTAGCCAAACAGCCAAGGTTTTATCCTCGTTGGCTGTCGGTATGCCACGCAGGTCAATGGGATTGAAAAGCAAAAGTCTAACATCAGTTACCGTACACCTTTTGCCCGTGGACCTTTCAAGCTCCCTTGCAATTTGGCGCACAGCCTGTGATTTACCTACGCCGGGAGGGCCCCAAAGCATCACAGAGGGCATAATCTTAGGGCTTAGCCCTGCATTTATAACCTGTGTGTAGGTGCTTGATAGCTGGTCTATCATTTTTTCAATTGTTAAATGTGGCACAGAGCCTGTTTTTACTATACTCATGCTGTTTTTACCCCCAATGATTTGTCTATTTCCTCGATGCGACTCTGTAGGCTTTCGATTTTATCCGTGTAGCCCACCTTTTGCTTCAAGGCATGATTTAGCTCGCTTTGGCGAACAAAGTAAGCGTTTAATGCCTCCTTGTACTTATTAAGCTGCCTGCTTAGATTGTCTAAAAAGAAGTCAATGCGCTTGATAATTCCTGCCTCTGCGCCAAGCTCTAAAAGGTATTTATGCTCACCCTTTATATTAATGTAAAGCTTGTCCTCGGCTGTGTATGGCGGCACAGAAAGCACAAAGCCCTGATACTCGAAGATATCTGCCTCCTCCGGGCTTAGCACATTTGCCATAATTGCGTTATAAATGTGGCTTGCAAGCTCTGCCTGCTGGTCCTTATCGTAGACCTGCTTGCTTTCTTGATATCTAATAAGGTCCTTGCCACACTTGGAAATAAGCTCTCTCTGCCTTTCTATCTTTGCAGGGATGGAGCTAAGCTCAATGCTCATATTCTCACGCTCTGCAAGAGCCTCGCGCTGAAGAATATATAGCTTTTCAAGCTCGTTTGCCATCTCAACCCTTTGCTTAATAAGAGGGTTGCCAATAGCAAGAGCCTTAACCTCTGCGTAGTTAAGAACAGTTGAATCAATGTCGGAGCTGGCACGCTTTTGCAGTGAGCCGCTAAGCAGCTGGCAAATAAATCTTGCCTTGGATTCAAGCAGCTGCCAGGAATAGGCATCAAAGCTCCTTTCCGTTATATATCTGAAAATCATAACCCTTGGGCAGGTGTTACCCTGTCTTAGGATACGACCCTCACGCTGAATCATATCAGCAGGTCGCCACGGCACATCAAGATGATGGACGGCAACCAAGCGCTCCTGCACGTTTACACCCATACCAAGCTTAAAGGTAGAGCCGATAAGCACACGGATTTTGCCCGCCCTTACATCCTTGAAAAGAGCCTGTCGCTTTTTGTCTGTTGTGGCATCATGCACATAGGCAATCTCGCTTTTCGGTATGCCAAAGGCGGTCAAAAGACGTGTCATTTCGTCGTATACATTAAAGCCCGGCTTAGGTGTGGAGCTATCGCAGAAGATAAGCTGTGCGCAGTTGTCGTGGGCTGTCTTTGCATATAGGTCGTACACATTCTCAGCGCACCTTGCCACCTTAGACTCGTACTCAAAGGTAGCAGCAGGGTCCACAAGGCGCAGGTCAAGGGCTGCCTTTCTGCCATCGGTGGTTATCTTTAGCATATTGTCCTCGTGCATGCTGACAAGACGCTTTCTAACGCACTCCGCACGGGAGGAAATATCCTTCAAATATTCGGTGAACTGTGAGGTTGCGCCGATTAAGCCGTCGGTATAGCCGTTAAAATCAGGCAAGCCGTCATTCTTGTCCACCTGATGAAAGTCAGCCACAGAGGAAAGTATGGCAGTAAGCTCCGGCAGATTATGAAACCTTGAAAACCTTGTTGCCAAGCGATAGCTGTTAGTGTCAACGGAAATTTCAAAATCCGTGGACCTTTCCGCAAACATACCAACCCAAGCATCAAAACTGGAAAGACCAAGCATGGCAAGCTGACCGCCCTGTAGATAGCTTTGCATAATGTATGCGTCGGTTATAGAGTTGGTAATAGGTGTGCCGGTGGCAAAAACAACGCCTCGCCCGTCGTTGCTTTTCTGCACAGACTTAACCTTGTCCATCATAAGGGCGCACTTTTTAGACCCCTCTGAGGAAATACCCAAAACCTTAGTGATTTTGGTGTCGATTGGTACGTTTTTATAGTTGTGCGCCTCGTCAACAAAAAGGGTGTTTATGCCAAGGTCATCAAAACTGATTGCAAAGCCACCCTTTGCAAGCTGCTCCTTAATTTTCTTAAGAGCTGCCTGCGCCGTCTTCTTCTTTCTGTCAACGGATGCCTGTGACTCAAAGCCGGCGCGTGCGGCGGACACATCATCAATAAGATCCTCGTAGTAGCTTTCGTAGTATTCATATGACATAGGGATAGCATCAAAGCAGCTATATGCAATTATAATGCCGTCAAAGTCCCCATTCTTCATTTTATATAAGGTGGAGTTTTTCCTTGCCCCTGTAAAGTCCTTTGGCTCAACAACAAGCACCTTAGCCTGTGGATACATATCGGAAAATACCTGCTTCCACTGACCTGTTAGGTTGTTTGGTACAACATAAAGGTTCTTTTTGGAAATGCCCATGCGCCTAAGCTCCATGCCTGCCGCCACCATAATGTAGGTCTTTCCGGAGCCAACATCGTGGGCAAGAAGGGTATTTGGAGTTAGAAGTATACGGGAAATTGCGTCCTTTTGATACTTATAAAGGCTTATCTGCGGGTTAAGGTTAGGCAGCGTCAGATATGAGCCGTCAAACTCACGCTTGCGGAAGGAGCCATAACGGTTTTCGTAAATGATAGTAAGGCGCTCCTTACGGTCCTGGTCCTGCCATACCCACTCACGAAACTTGTCAATAAGCTTTTTCTGCTTTTCCAAAACAAGCACCGTCTTCTGCTGGTCAACCACCATGGCAGAGCCACTCTTGTTTATGCCGCTTGGCACCTTTTCATATATAGCGAGGGTTTTCATATTGAGGGTGTTTTCAATAATGTAAAGCATATCCATATCGGCAGTGCCATAAACGGAACGGTTCTTTACTGCGTGTCTGCCACGCCTAAAGCGTGTTTTGAAGGGGATTTCCCAAAGTCCACGCTTTTCGTCATACTTTGTTGCGTGTGTTTGATAATTTGGCTTTCTTTCTCCCACAAGGTAGTAAATAAAGTCGTCGATTATATCGGGTGGCACCCAGGGAGAGCCAAGGGTAATATAAATATCCTTAACCTTAAGAGCCTCAGGCAAAAGCGCAGAGAGGGCATCAACATTCTTTTGAAAGTAGCCCTTATACTTGTCGTTTGCGCTAAGTGCTTCCTTATACTTAATCAGCACATTGCCGGAAAGGTACTCGTCACGGCTTTCCCAGCCACGATAAAAGCACTCATCCCAGGTTGCCGGGTTTTGGTAGATTGTATCTCCCAGCTCTGAAATAACCTGTGCGTAGCTTTTGCCTGTTACCGATGCTATAAACTCAATATCCACACGGGCAAGTGTGTTTAAGGAGAGCAGATAGCCGTCGCTGACTGAGTCCACGTGGGTGCTTGCCCTTTCGTCCTCGTCAAAGGGGTTTTCCCAGTCCATAGGTAGCTCGTGGCAGGTTACATCCTCAATATGCTTGTCCTCTGCCTCAAGCAGGTCAAGCTCTGCCTGTCTTTTGGCTCTTGCCTCAAGCTCACGCTTGTCAGCCTCAGCTCTTTGTGCCTTCAGCAAGGCTTCCTTTTCTTCCTGCTCCTTCTTTTTTAGGTTATTATTTAGCTTCTTTATTTCGTTTTGTGCTTCCTCAAGAGATTTGAGCGCCTTGGAAAGCTCCTCTGTGTCCATAAGACCCTTTAGCGTGTCAAGGTTCTTGTAAAACTCGTCAACCATCTTCTGTAATGCATTTAGCTCTGCCATAGGGTACTCTCCTTATCTAATACTATAATTTTCTGTCGCATTATGTTAACAGAAAAGTGATTTTTGTTTTAGGACATCAAATGTCATCATATTTTACCACAAAAAGCTCTCTTTATATGTCCTTGTAACAGTACAATTAAATTAAAATAGTATCTTTCTTAATTATTGTGTCAAAAAACGAGTCCCAAATATAGGAAAAAAGCTTGCGAAAACGAAAGGCGCCAAATAAGCAGAGAATAAAGGAAAACAGCGTTTTAACTGCCGAAATGCCACAAAAGCATTAAATATATCTAAATCTGAACATATGCGAATATTTGAATATATAAGGCGTGGAGCCAATAACCGCAAGGGTTTATACCATTTTTTGAAATAAAAAAAGGAACGGTTTTTCCGTTCCTTTTATTTGTATTACTCTGAAAGGTATGTGCTTACCTTTGCGTATGCCACCTGTGCATCCTCGCCGGTTGGTGGGACAACATCCTTTAGTGGGTACTTAAGCCCAAGCCTTTCGTACTTTACCTGACCCATATTGTGGTAAGGCAAAATTTCCAGCTTCTCAATACCGGTAATTCCCTTAAGTATTTTTGCAAGCCCCTTTAGGTCCTCTGTGCTATCAGTGTACCCGGGCACAAGCACGTATCTTATGCGCAGGTGTGTTTTCTTCTCACAAGCAAGGCTTATAAAATCAAGCACAGCCTTGTTTTCGTGACCTGTCAGGTCCTTGTGCTTCTTTGTGTCTGCCTGCTTTATATCAAGCATAACAAGATCGCAAAGGCTAAGTAGCCTTTCGTATTTTTCCCTTTGCTTTTCCGTGTAGCAAATTCCCGAGGTGTCAAGACAGGTATGTATGCCATTTTCCTTGGCCAGGGCAAAAAGCTCTATAAGAAAATCAATTTGCAAAAGCGGCTCGCCACCTGTGGCAGTAATACCACCGGTTTTATAAAAAGCCAAATTTCTTGTCATTTTGGAAAGCACCTCTTGGGCGCTGTATTCTGTACCAAGAGAGGTGTCCCAGGTGTCGGGATTATGACAATATTTGCACCTCATAGGACAGCCCTGGAAAAACACAACAAACCTAACCCCGGGCCCGTCAACCGTGCCAAAGGTTTCAAAGGAATGTATTCTTCCCCTCATTATATCCTACCGTGGAAGGTTCTTGAAATAACCTCGTCCTGCTGTTCCTTTGTAAGCTTAATAAAGTTAACTGCATAGCCGGAAACACGGATTGTAAGCTGAGGATAAAGCTCCGGATGCTTTTGAGCATCAAGCAAAAGCTCCTTGTCAAATACGTTTACGTTAAGGTGGAAGCCACCCTTGCCGGTATAGCCATCAAGCAAGGCAACAAGGTTGTCAACCCTTTCGTCATTTGTTTTACCGAGGGCAGATGGTACAATAGTAAATGTGTTGGAAATACCATCCTGTGAGTCCATAAATGGAATCTTAGCAACAGAGGCAAGAGAAGCCACAGCGCCGTTTTCGTCTCTTCCGTGCATTGGGTTAGCGCCGGGGGCAAATGCCTCGCCCTGCTTTCTACCGTCAGGGGTAGAGCCTGTATTCTTTCCATAGGAAACGTTAGATGTGATTGTAAGAATTGAGGTTGTGATAATACCCTCACGATAGGTGTGGTTTTGACGGAGATACTTAAGGAATGTATGCAAAACCTCCTTAGCAATGTCGTCAACCCTGTCATCATCATTACCGTATTTAGGGAAGTCGCCCTCTACAATGTAGTCAGTAACAATGCCACGCTCATCACGAACAACCTTAACCCTGGCATATTTTATAGCGGAAAGGGAGTCTGCAACAACGGAAAAGCCGGCAATACCGGTGGCAAACCAGCGCCTTACGTGCTTATCATGCAAAGCCATTTGCAGCCTTTCGTAGGAGTATTTGTCGTGCATATAGTGGATAATATTAAGTGCGTTTACGTAAACCTGTGCAAGCCATTTCATCATAGCCTTGTACTTGGTCATAACATCCTCGTAGTCAAGATAGTCGCCAACAACAGGACGGTAGTCAGGGCCAACCTGCTGACCGGAAATTTCGTCAACACCGCCGTTGATTGCGTAAAGCAAGCACTTTGCAAGGTTAGCTCTTGCGCCAAAGAACTGCATTTCCTTACCAATTCTCATAGAGGAAACACAGCAAGCAATAGCATAGTCATCGCCATGTAAAGGACGCATAAGGTCGTCATTTTCATATTGGATTGCGTGGTGCTTAATTGAAATGTCAGCACAGAATTTCTTAAACTCCTCAGGCAATTGTGAGGACCAAAGCACAGTAAGGTTTGGCTCCGGAGCTGCGCCCAGGTTGTTTAAGGTGTTAAGATATCTAAAGGACATCTTTGTAACCAAAGGACGTCCGTCTGTGCTCATACCGCCAACAGACTCGGTAACCCAAGTAGGGTCCCCTGCAAAAAGTGCATTGTACTCCGGTGTTCTTGCAAAGCAAACAAGACGGAGCTTCATAATAAAGTGGTCGATAATCTCCTGTGCCTCAGCCTCGGAGATAACGCCGTTTCTAAGGTCTCTTTCAGCATATATGTCAAGGAAGGTAGAGGTTCTGCCAAGGCTCATTGCAGCACCGTTTTGCTCCTTAACTGCGCCAAGGTAAGCAAAGTAAAGCGCCTGGGTTGCCTCCTTAAGCGTTCTTGCGGGCTTAGAAATATCACAGCCGTACTTTTGAGCCATAACCTTAAGCATTTCAAGGGCTCTTATCTGCTCGGCAATTTCCTCTCTGTCACGCATAACATCTGCGTACATAGTAATCTTTGCGCCTTCCTTCGCGTTTTGCTTATCCTCAATAAGCCTGTCAACGCCATAAAGGGCAACTCTACGATAGTCACCGATAATTCTACCTCTGCCGTAAGCGTCCGGTAGGCCTGTAATAATGTGGTTTGAACGACACCTTCTCATTTCAGGTGTGTATACATCAAACACGCCTGCGTTATGTGTCTTTCTATGCTCGGTATAGGTGTGGATAACCTCCGGGTCCACCTCGTAGCCGAACTCCTTGCAGGCCTTTTGAGCCATGCGAATACCACCGTAAGGCTGGAGCGCTCTTTTCAAAGGCTTGTCAGTTTGTAAGCCAACAATTTGCTCCTTGTCCTTGTCGATGTACGCAGCGTCGTGAGATGTGATAGTGCATACAGTTTTTGTATCCATATCAAGCACACCGCCTGCTGCAACCTCTTGCTTCTTTAAATCTGAAATTGTATCCCAAAGGTCGATGGTGTCCTGTGTAGGACCGCAGAGAAAGCTACCATCGCCATAATAAGGGGTGTAGTTGTTTTGAATAAAATCACGAACGTTGATTTCATCCTCCCAAGCACCCTCGGCAAAGCCGAACCATTCTTCTCTCATAGTGGGAAACCTCCTATATATGACATTCTTGATTATATTATACTATGCTGATAGTATAAAGTCAAGGAATTTTCGGTGACGAAGCTGTGAATTTATAAATCGCACAAAATCAGCAGTCAAGCATAGCTTGAAAATAGAAAAAATCACAAAACTTGAAAAAAATATTGAAATGGGATATGCCCTTGTGCTAAAATATGCATATACAAAAAAGAAGAGGTGGTTTTCCTTGATTAGAGTAGGCATTTTCGGATATGGAAATCTTGGCAGAGGCGTTGAGCTTAGTATAAAGCAAAACCCGGATATGACCCTTGTGGCAGTTTTTACCCGTCGCGACCCAAGCACGGTTAAAATTCTAACCGAGGGGGTAGGAGTTTATCACGTTGACTCTGTGCTTGATTTTAAGGACAAGATAGATGTTATGGTTTTGTGCGGCGGCAGTGCAACTGACCTACCTGTGCAAACACCGTTTTTAGCAGAGCACTTTAATGTTGTTGATAGCTTTGACACCCACGCAAAAATTCCTAATCACTTTGAAAATGTGGACCCTGTGTCTAAAAAAGCAGGCAAGGTTGCTATAATTTCCGTGGGCTGGGACCCCGGTATGTTCTCCTTGAATCGTCTTATGGCAAGCTGCATTTTAGTTGATGGCAAGGACTATACCTTCTGGGGTAAGGGCGTTTCCCAGGGTCACTCGGACGCAATCCGCAGAATAAACGGCGTTATAGACGCAAAGCAGTATACTATCCCTGTTGAAGAGGCGCTTGAAAGCGTTAGAGCAGGCGAAAATCCGGAGCTGACAACAAGACAAAAGCACACTCGCCTTTGTTATGTTGTGGCAGAGGACGACGCAGACCTAAACAGAATTGAAAATGAAATCAAGACAATGCCAAACTACTTTTCTGACTATGACACAACAGTTAACTTTATCTCCCTTGAGGAGCTAAAGCGTGAGCATAGCGGTATTCCGCACGGTGGTGTGGTTATTCGTAGCGGAAAAACAGGCAAGGACCTTGAAAACACTCACATTATCGAGTATAAGCTAAAGCTTGACTCTAATCCCGAGTTTACTGCATCAGTTATTGTTGCTTACGCAAGGGCAGCGTATCGTATGAACCAAGAGGGTGCTTGCGGCTGCAAAACCGTGTTTGATATAGCACCTGCATACTTAAGCCCAAAGGACGGCGCAGAGCTGCGCAAGAGCTTTTTATAAAATCTCTAAAATACACAAAAAACAGACACTCTCCCAAGGGAAAGCGTCTGTTTTCTTTTTTTTATTAGTCGTTTAAGAAGTCAATAACCTGATTCCATATTTCCATATTTTGCTCAGTGATTTGGAACCAATCGTATTTGTCAATGTGGGGCTGATGGGTCGCAGGGTCCTTAAAGTAGCCTGCGCGCTCAAGCCTTCTTGTGTCCTTGAAAAATGCTTTCTTGGCAGTAATGCCGGCAATAGAGTAGCTTGGGTTGTGGTCAGCGCCATTCGTTATAATAAACCTGATTCTTTCGTTGCCCTTAAGGGACTTCATCAGCTTTTTACAGTGGTGGTTGAACTTAACCGTTCTGTCGTCCTTTGATTGAACAATAAGGGCGCGCACATTGCTTTCGGCAAGGCTCTTGTCCGAGGAGCACTCAAAATATTTTGGATTAATTGCCTTTTCAAGAAAATAAACCCTGCCACGGAAGGGTATTAAAAGGTTTTTCATGTGCTGCTTGATAATAGCTTTTATGGAAAGAAGCCCCGCAAAGGAAACCACCTTTTTTACATCCGGATGGAAGCTGCAAATATTCATAGCCGAGTATCCGCCCCAGCTGTGTCCCACAATATAAAGCTCCCAGCCTGCAAGCTCCGGCATTTGCTTAAGCTGTGTCAGCGCGTCGTCAAGGTCGCGCAGAGCCTGTCCAAAGCCAAAGGTTGCAGCCCCCTCAGACTCCATACAACCGGTTTTGTCGTGGGCATAAACTAAAAAGCCTTGACTGGCAAGCAGCTCAATCTCTCTTAAGTAACCACGGTGGCCTGTCCACATGCCATGCTCAAAAATAACCAGCCTGCCGCTTTTTACCTTGTCCTCATAGTAGTAGAAATTGCCCTGTAAATTATGTCCCAATGAGGATTTAATTGTGATTTTGTGGCACATAAGCCCCGGAAAATCATCGCTGGTAAATAGAAAAATGTAGGGCTTACCGTCAAAGCGCTTAAAAATAGATTCAAGGTAAACCTTGTCAACAATATGTCCCATTATATCTCCTAAATAAAAATTTCACAGTCGAAGGTATATCCGTCCTTAGTCTTGTTAATGCCGTACTGTGTCCTCTTTACTAAGTTAAACAGCTTGTCGCCATCTATACCAACTAAATTATCAACTGATTCAATAAATCTTTCTGCCATTTCGTGAAAGCGGGTGGTGGTAACATAAATACCGCGGGTGCCGCCCTGCGCCACCATAGCGCCGTAAAACTCGCGCACCTCTTTTTCGTTAATTTGAGCTCTGTCACGGTTTTTTGTCTGCACCTTGATTTTTTCTACAAAGCCAAAGTAGTCAACAACCTCAAGCACTACATCAATGCCACCGTCATCGCTACCGCCGGAAACATCGCAGTAAACAACCATCTGTCCGGAAAGGGAGTAATACTTTTCCAAAAGTCCTGCCATAAAGCTCTCAAAGAAAGCTCCGCCGCGTAGCCATAAATTTCTGAAGAATTTCGGCTTAAATTCATTTTCGGGCAGGGGAGTGTCGCATTTTGCCATATTATCTGCTTCACTTTTTAGTGTGTATTTGCCGTTTACAACGTCAATTTCTCCAATATCCACAAGGTTGAAAAGAATATTGCCGGCAATGGAACGCAGGGAAAAGTCGTCCTTTTGGGAAACGGTAGTGTCTGTACCAAAGTGACTTTCAAGATGGGAATAAATATCCTCCTTTGTGCGCACAGCACCCTCTAAAAAGGCAAGGATTTCAAGCTCAACGCTGTCCTCGCGAACAATAACAAGCTCCTCCTTGGCAAGGGAATAAAGCTCTCCTACACGCTTAACAGCCTTCTTGTTCAGCAGGTCGTTTAGGGCAGTAGAAAGGTAGCTTTTTATAACACTGTATTTGCTTTTTGGAGATAAGTCGCCCTTTTCCTCTTCAGTAAGGCCGAAAAGGTCAATAGCCCCTTCAATAAGCTCATTTCTTGTGGCGCTTTGCTTTTTGGAAAGTGTTTCCACAATTTTAGAAACGGATTTTTTTCTTAGCTTGTTTGTAATTTTCACAAATATCCCACCCTTCCTCATTTTATCATATCATAAATCCAAAAATCTTTCAACAATACTTTACAAAAATCGACAAAATTTTTCACACCTTAACCGGTCGTGAAGCTTTTTATATGGTATGCAAAAAAAGTTTTTCATATGGCATTACCATCTTGCAAAGCTATGCTATAGGTGCTATAATATAATAAATTTGGCAATTTGAGGTGTGAAAATGAAGAAAGCTTTAATGGTTTTTATTGTATTATCCCTGTTTTTGCTGCTTGGTCTATGCTCCTGCGGCAAGTCATATATAGGCGAGGAGTATTTAGAGTATTTACCTGTGGGTGATGGTAGTGAATTTGGCGTTAGGGTGGGGGAAGCAATAGCTCTTGATAAAATAGAAATTCCGCCATATCATAACGGCAAGCCTGTTACTGTGATTTTGGAAAGTGCCTTCAAGGATGCGAGGGCAAGTGAAATAGTGATTCCTGACACAATTACAACCATCGAAACGGGTGCTTTTTATAACTGTAGAAACCTTTTGGCAATTCACATTCCTGCGTCAGTTAGTAAGATTGAAAATATGGCGTTTTTCAATATACTTATTACCTGTGAGGCTTTAACCGAGGGAGAAAATTGGGGCTATAACTGGGAAAATAATTGTAGTGTACTCTATGATGTTCAATCATCTGGAATAGAAAATGACTTTTTCTGGGTGAAAAGCTATTCAACAGGGGAAATAGAGCTTATTCTATACGTGGGAAACGAACAACCAAGTAATATTGTTAAGGTTCCATCAAGCATTCAAGGAACAAGCATTACAGAGGTTAACCTTTATAACCTGGGCATACCAAAAGAGGCTGTTGTTTATTTGCCAAAGGAGCTGACGGATGTTAGCTTTGATGGTGCTACCTTTGAGATTGTGCTTTGTGAAGCGCCAAGCGGCGAATTAGATTACTACAAAGGCGCGATTGTTTGGGATGCCAAAATGGACGGTGAAAATGGTTTTGATGGTGGGCTTTACTGGGCAGAGCTTAATAATGGTGGGGTGGCAGTGCTTGATAGCTTAGTAGGCGCAAGACAAATAAATATTCCGGAGCAGATTAACGGCAGAGACGTGACAGTAATAGCTGAAAACGGCTTTGCAAATAATGAGTATATTACAGAAGTTATTATCCCAAAAACCGTACGTAAAATAGGAACCAATGCATTTAGCTCTTGTTCAGCTTTAGTAAGTGTTTATATACCATCCTCTGTTGAAGTAATTGAACGCTTTGCATTTTATGATTCTCCCAACCTAACAATTTACTGTGAGGCAACAAAAAAGCAGGACGGCTGGTACTACCTTTGGAAGGCAAGATCCATTGATGTTGTTTGGGGCTACAAATATTAAGAATAAACAAAAAACAGACACTTTCCTTGGGGGAGTGTCTGTTTTTATAATTATTTTTGTGGTCTTGGAATTACGAATACAGGCATTTCAGAAACGTCGATTGTAACATATCCGTCCTCTTCAACAAGGTCGGTTCTTAAACCGTTGTATCTTTCAAATGCAAGCTGCGCAAGGATGTAATCACCGTGTCCTACCTTTAGCTTGTAGCCCTCAACGGTAGTTGAATTTGAGGTTGGGCACCAAACTGCATACTTGTATGCGCCGTCCTTTGTAACATAGCGGAAAATCTTAACATTTTCGTTGCCGGACTCTATCTCGCAGTCAAAGCGAGTGTCGGAAATAATTTCCTTAAGAGTATATACATAATAGAAGGAATCCTTCTTATTACCCATGATAACATTATTTGGAGTAATCTCAATTGGGAATCTAACAAGACCGGATGAGCCGTATTTACCGATTGCGTGCTCCTCAGGGCCGCAGTCACGGGACATATACATGGCAGCTCTTTCAATACCGATAGATGAAAGGAGCAAATATTCACGCACGAGCCACATACCCTGCACCTGTCTGCCTGTATAATTGCCGTATGCATGGGCAGCGGTAGAGGTTTTGTAGCTTTGGTTAGTATCCCAGCCAAACTCTGTAAGCCAAATTTCCATATCAGGGCAGTATCTGTCACGCCAATCTCTTATGCAGTCGAAGCGGCCGATGATATCGCCCTCCTCCGGGCTTACGCCAACATAAACCTTTTCGCTGAGTGCATCTCTGTCATCAATATTTACGTCAACAAGCTGAATGATACCTGCCTTGTCAACGCTCTTACCACAGTAGCAGTGAGCATTAATAGCATCGAAAGGAAGCTTTTTGTCCTTTCTGTTGTACTCGCACCAGAACTGCATAGCACGGAGCCTGCCAAGGTGCAAGCCTGCGCCACCGGACATAGACATAAAGAAGTTAGGGTCAGCCTGCTTAACGCCAACATTTTTATACATACCCTCGTGTCCGTCGTAGCAGATAGACAAAAAGGCAGCCATTTCAAATGGGGAGAAGTATTGACCTCTGCCAAGCCAAGTACCATCAGGCTCGTTTAACGGCTCAAGGGCGTTTAAAACGCCAAGACCGATTTTCTTTTCCTGTCCCTCGCCAACCTTTACAGTATCGGGGTCGATATCCTTATTTGAGCCGTAACGGGCAACAAACTGATAAAGCATAGCAGCATAGGAAAGGAAGTTTCTTGGGTCATCGCTTGGCTCAAAGCCGTCCTTTGGAAAACGCTTGCTGTGTGTGGAAATTGTTGGGCAAAGCGCAATACCGTAATTGTGCATTCTTGTATAGTAATCATCAAAGTCCCACATTTTGTTAAGGCTTGGGTTCATAGAAAGTGTAACATCTGTGCCCTCGCCCTCGCAGGTCCAGGTCCAAGGATGGTATTCACGAATGTAGGTAACGGCACGGTTAATGTCGTCTGCATCGTTAACAAATGCATTCATACCAACAAAGTGTGAAAGGTCGGAGAACTTGTGCTCCTTTCTTTCAGGAGGTGTAAGGTCGATATCCTCAACCTTATAGCCGTATATAAGAATTTCGCTAGGAGCTTGGTTGTTGTTGAAGGAAAAGTTAATGAATCTTGTCTTGTAGCCGGTTTCAAAGCCGGTCCACTCTCTCTCCTTAGGTGCGTGTAATTCGTCGTATTCCCAGCTAAATGGTGTACCCATCTTAACTCTAACCTTACGAACGCCGTAGTCGTGCTTGTCAGCCTCTGGCTTGTAAGCGTCGTAATCGTTATAGAAATACATATTAGTAATTTGGTAAATTGCGCCTAAATCAACAGTAAAGGCAAGATCGGTTTGACCAACCCACCAATGGTCGTGCCTTGGATGCACCTGAGGAATTTGACCCTCAACGCCGTAAAGCGGGTCACCGTCGTTTTCAAACTCACAGAAAAAGTTTTCAATTCTCTCAAGGCCCATATCGTTGATGAGCATTTCTGGAGTGACTCTAATTTTTTGTGGCTTCATTTTTGAATTCTCCTTGCGATTTTGCAAAAGCATAGTAAAGGTGCGCAAAAATCGTAATGCGCCCTTAGGTTGATTATATAATAATCAATGGTAAAAGTCAATAAAAAAAGGGAATTTAAGTCAAAATAATTTTATGCACGAAAGGGGGTTTTTGTTGACAACGCAAATAATAAATGGTAAAATAAATTGTTAAAATTAGTCGGTAAAATGAATTGCTAAGAAAAAGAGGTAGAAAAAAGTGAAATTAAGTATTATTACATGTGTCTGCAATACTAGCATAGAATATGTTGACGCATGCCTAAGGAGCATAAAAAACTCCACCCTTAAGGAAGGGGAATATGAGGTTATCTTGGTTGACGACGGCTCACAGGTGGACTACACCAAAATCAGAAAAAAGTACAACCCTGTGTATGTTAAAACAGAAAACAGAGGACACTTGGCGGCAAGACTCTTCGGTATTATGCTTGCTCGCGGAGAGTATATCACATTTGTTGATTCGGATGATACAGTATCGGCAAACTATCACGCGCCAATGCTTGCTTGCGCAGAAAAACAGGGATGCGATATGGTTCTTGGCGACTGGGCATTTTTAAGCGGAAAAACAAGAGCATATCCAAAAAACGATATTGTAATTAAGGAAGATATCGACTTAAAGGGAGACGAGGCGCTTGATTTTTATTTCAGCGCCGAGGGTAAATTCCATTCAGTATTCGTGCTTTGGAACAAGCTTTTCAAAAGAGAGCTTTTGCTAAGGGCTAAGGCAGAAATTGAAAAAACCAACGCAATTATGTCCCGCTATACATATTCCGAGGATGCGCTTATTACATTCTTTGCCTACAAAAATGCAAAGCATATAAAAAATGTGCATACAGGCTACTATTTCTATCGCACACATGCGGGTCAGGGCGTGATGGCAGAGGGCTTTGACAGTCTTGCTTCCAAAATTGCCCATATGACCTCAACACTAAATATTATGGAAGCGCACACAGAAAATGACAGCCATAAAAACGGCATATGTGCTTGGCGTGGCATTATGGCAAGAGCGCACTATTCCCACGCAAAGGGTCAAGGCTTAAAATCCCTTTATCCATTGATTTTGGACAAGTATAAGCAGGAAAAATTACAGGCTTCAAAGCCAAGCGACGACTATGGATACATGGCAACAGGGCTAATTGCAAGCAACCTTGAGGATATAGACAGCGCGCTTGTGAAAATTACAAAAGAAGAGGACCCTGTGTACGTTAATTACGATAAAAAGGACTCCTACGTGGTAAATTTCTTCCGCGAAACGGGCAAGGCTGTTGTTTATCTTGACACAGCAAAGCACTATGTTCCAAGGGCGCAAATTTCTACAAAGGATAAAATCACACACTCTCCGCTTGCATACTTTATTGCTTTAAGGCTTTTCAAAAAAGGCTCAAAGGCAAGAAAAAAATTGAAGGGTAAGGTGTAAAAATGAAAAAGCTTACTGTTTTACTTTCTCTTGCGCTTGTTATTGCATCACTTTTTGTTCTTGTGTCCTGTGACGGTGGCGCACCACAGGAAAAATCCTACACCGTAGAGCTTGAGACTGCAAATGGCAAGGTGCTTTCCGGCGCAGTCATAGAATTTGTTGACGAAAACGGCGCGTTTTTAGATTATAAGGAAATATCCACAGAAAACAAGGCTACCTCAAAGCCACTTAGTGGCAAGGTGCTTGCAAAAATTTCCGATCTACCCCTTGGATATGTAGTGTCAAATAGCACGGTAGAGCTAACAGAGGAAGCAACCAAAATTAGTGTTAATACAGAAATAATCAAAAATTACGAGGAGCTACCAAATAGCCTGTCAGTTGGAGATGTAATGTACGATTTTACATTTACCGACCTTGACGGAAACAGTTACACCCTTTCACAGGTGCTGGAAAGCAAGAAAATGGTGCTTCTAAACTTCTGGTATTCAACCTGTATGCCCTGTAAGCAGGAATTTCCTGCATTAAACAAGGTTTATCTTGATAACAAGGAAAACGCACTTGTTTTAGGTCTTAACACCACAGACAACAATTTTTCATCCTTTAAGGACAATTTCGACCCAGCACTTTCAATTCCGCTTTGCAAGGCAGACCTAGAGGTAGAAAGCCTTTTTGCCCAGGGCCACTCAGGCAACTGGGGCGCGCCTGCCACCGTGGTTATTGACCAAAACGGCATTGTTGCCCTTGTCCACGTTGGACCTATGACCGAGGCTGAATTTGAAAGCCTCTTTGCCACCTACATCGGCGAGTAAAAAACAAAAGAGCGAGGCACTTGCCTTGCTCTTTTTTGTTTGAAATTATGTATTTTTGTTAAATTTTAATGAATTAAAAGGGTAAAGCTTGTAAGATTATAGACACAGGGTGGGCATTTTTTAACTTGCCGTGTCCACAAGTGGTAGACAAGTGTAGGCAAAAACTTGACAACTTTTATTTTTTATGATATTATAATATGCGACTATTTTATTTTAATACGTAAATAATATATTTAGGAGAATTAAATTTATGAAAATGAAAAGAGTGGTTTCACTGCTAATTGCAATGCTACTTTTGTTTAGCGTTGCTTTCCAGCTTGTTTCCTGCGGTGGTGACGGGGACAACGGAGATGGCGGTAACTCGGGCGAGCCACCTGCCGGCACACCTACAACCTATACCTTTGAGGTTAAGTCTATTGGCGGCATGCCTCTTAAGGACGTTTTGGTTGAGATTTACGACGCAAATGGCGACCTTGCTGCAAGAGGTCAGAGAACAAATTCCACAGGTATAGCTTCAATTTCCTGTAATGCAGGCACATACACAGCAAAGCTTTCCAACGTTCCTGAGGGATATGTTGTAAACGAGGCTGGCTATAAGGTATCTGCAAACGGCAACCCAATTGTACTTACCTCCAAGGTTATTGACAACATGGACCTTGACGGGGTTGAATACAAGGTTGGCGACATTATGCGTGACTTTGAGCTTACAACCATTGATGGAAAGACCTGGAAGCTTTCTGAGGTTCTAAAGGACAAGAAGGCAGCAGTTCTTAACTTCTGGTACACAACCTGTACCTACTGCATTGGCGAGTTTCCACATATGGAAAACGCATACAACACATACAAGGATAAGCTTGGACTTATTGCAATTAACGGTAACTCTCAAGAGGACGTTTTTGATGTTAAGAGCTTCGTTGATGAATTTAAGGACAGATATTATGCTTACTACCCGGTAGCTGATGCGAACGATAAGGAGGATCTAAAGCTCTCCTTCCCGGTTGCTAAGGATAGCCAAACAAACCCGGTTGAGGAGGCGTTTGCTGCTCCATATGGCGACTCTTGGGGTAACCCGGTTACAGTTATTGTTGACCGCTACGGCGTTATAACAATGATTTACCTGGGCGCAATTCCATCTGAAAGACACTTCAACACAATTTTTGACTACTACACAAGTGATGAATATAAGCAGATGCTTATTGAAACAGAAGAGGATCTTAAAAACCTTGTTCCTACAGAAAAGCCTGACATTGAGCTTCCTGAGGACCACTATCAGCAGCTTGAGGACGTGCTTGTAAAGAACGAGGACCAAAAGGACAAATTCACCTTCGAGGCTGAAACAGGCAGTGATGCTGAATATGCTTGGCCGTTTATCATTATCGACAGAGAAGGCGAAAGCGTTGCTACAACCTCTAACACAGGCAAGGATTCATCTTATTCTATCCTGCACGCAAAGGTAGAGCTTAAGGCAGGCGAGGCTATTAAGTTTGAGTATTTTGCATCTATGCAAGCGCTTTACGACACCTTCTACGTTCTTGTAAACGAGGAGGATATTTATACAATTTCATCTAAAAATACCGAGTGGGTTGGCTGTTGCCCATGGGTTGCAAGCGAGGATGGGGTTTATGACGTTGTTCTCCTATACCTTAAGGACCTATCCGGCGAAAACGGAGAGGACGCAGTTCACCTAAGAGGCTTTGAAATTGTAAATGCCGAGGATCTTGACATTGAGGCATATATCCCAAGAGATGCTGCAACAAATCCAAACGCAACAAACAGCGACTTTACAAGCTACGCAACTGTTGTTCTTGGTAGCGACGGCTACTATCACGTAGGCACAGAGGATGGACCTATCCTTATGGCAAGCCTACTTAACTACTCCAACCTTTCAAACAGCTTCAGCGTTTCTGAAAAGCTTTATGAAACATATGAGGAAGCAAGCGACGCCGGCGTGTTTATGGTTAACGGCGAAAACAAGTTTGACGCATTTATCCAATACTGTAACTACGCTTCAAACGCAAAAATTTACGGTTATTGCAGCGTTACAGAGGAGCTAAAGACTCTTCTTGACGAGTTTGCAAAGCAATACGGCTTTGGCGATTACCACGCAAACAAGTGGCTCCAGCTCTGCTCCTACTATGAGGTTTACGGCAAGGATAGCGAGGGCAATCCTGCAAAGGAGCTTGGTGACATTATTTCCGGTCTTGCAACATTCTCTGCACCAAAGATTGACTTTACACCTGTTATTGACGAGGTAAATCCTGAAAACAACATTCTTGTTTCTGAGGATTACTACTTCTCCTATGACAGAGTTATTATGCCAAGAGGCTATATGTATGCATTTACACCAACCGTTTCTGGTGTATATCGCTTCACATCAAGCAGTGTAAACGAGGTTGTTGGCTGGATTTTCACAGGCAGCCACGAAAATTGGATTGAGCTTGGCGACAGAGTTCTTTATTTGGACGGCGACCAGGGCGAAAGATATTGCACCGAGCTTTTGGTTCAGAAGCCGGATGGCACATACGAGAGAGACTTTACCAACGTTTCTATGGTTGCTGAGCTTGAGGCAGGCAAAACCTACTACATTGATTTTGCTTACTACGATGTATATCAAACAGGCTCATTTAGCATTAACGTAAAATTTGTTGGACATAGCTTTGCACATTTCAAGGCTGCATCTCCGGGCTTCTTCACCTACGAGGAAACACAGGATGGCAGTGTTGGTGACTATATTGTTGGCGGCATTAATGTTGAGCTTTGCACCGATGAGAGCGATGAAAGATATGGCTACTACTGCCATAAGCTTCCAAATGGCGAGCTTGGCTCCATAATCTACGCAGACTTTATCTACGGAACAAACATTTTCCCATCTAACACAATTAAGGGCATGATTGAAAATGGCGCCTTCGATTTCAGTAAAACCGAAATAGATAACGAGGGCTTGACTATTCTTGCAAACAATACCCTTGATGAGCTTAAGGAAACATGGGGCGCAGACTACGACTACTGGTATGAGTTCTATCAATTTGATGACCTTCAAAACGGCATTTACCACGGTAGAGGACAGGATTTGACCGATGATATTAGCGCATACCTCGATAAGCTTATAGACGATAATGATCATCCTGAGCTTAAAGGCTGTGTTGCTGTTGACGAGGAGCTTGCATCCATTTTGCAAAAGCTTGTTGACAAGTTCTCCTTCCAGGTAAACGGCTCTTGGACAAAGGTTTGCTATTATTATGACTATCTCGGCGAGTAATTAGTTTCAAAAATGCCACGGCGCCTTTGCCGTGGCATTTACAAAAGAGGATTTTATGAAAAAAATTATATTAATGCTTCTTGCGGGTGTTTTATTCGTTCTATGCCTCGCATCCTGCGGCGGCGACCAGGACCCAACCTATACTGTTACAGTAAAGGATGCCTTTGGCAATGTGCCCGACAAGACTATTTATGTAGAGATTTACCAGCCGGCAGAGGACGGCACGGAGACCTTTGTTAAGTTTCTAAAGGCAAACGAGCAGGGTGTTTGCTCCGTAACTCTACCTAAGGCAAGCTATACCTTCAAAATTTCCACAGCAGATGGGGAAATCAACTACGACAAGACAAGCTGTCACTTTACAGACGAAATTTTATCAAGGGAGGTTGTTGTATATAACGCACCCGAGGGTGGCATTGATATTACAGCCCCCACAGAGGACGGCTTTGAGGATGTAAAAGCCCCACTTGTTACCGTTGGTGCAACCTATGTGGAGCTTGAGGGTAACACATATTTGATTTTCGTGCCGGAAAAGAGTGGCTTTTACAAATTCACCTGTCAGGGCGGCACACTTGAATATCGTGGCGGTACTCACTTTGTTCAAGCCCAACACGCAGTTGGCAGAGAACAGGACGGCTCCTTTGAAATTGAGGTTAAAAACGGTGGCATAGGCACAGGAGAAACAGGCACAACCAGTCTTGTGCTTTGCGTTTTACCCGATGACAACAGCACCGGCGCTATCGTTACCATTGAAAGGACTAAGGATGCAACTGTTGATGTTCCATATGATGAAAAGCAGGCAACAGAGGTATCAAGGGACCCTTATGTTTACGATCTTCTAAACTACCTTATTAAGGACATTGACATAACCGATAAGAGCCTTACTGTTGTTAAGGGACAGGACGGCTACTATCACATAGGAGATGAAAACGGACCTGTTGTTTATATCAGAATCTCCACAGCAAGCCCATATCTTGCATCCTTTAAGGAAATTTGTGACAAAACAAGCATAGCTTGTATTGAAAAAAATGCAGATGGCGAAATTATCTTAAAGGAGCGCTATAACGATCTTATTTTGGCTTATGCGGAAAAGTGCGATAAGGCAGGCATTTGTCCGCTTACTGATGAGCTGAAGTATGTTATCGAAAAGGCCGGCGCGTACTATGGCTGGTTCACAGGCGAGAATAATATTTTCAGTGTATATGAGGAAGCGCCGGACGGCACAGTTACCGAAAAGCCAATTCTAGGTATAGTTGATAAAAACGCATGGCTCTTTGCCTGCTGTTATCTTGAAAAGGGTACAATCGGTACAAGTCAGCTGCCAATCAGCATAGCTCCCGTTACAGCTGATGATGAGGGCAATATACCAACCTACAGCGTGCTTCTTAAGGATGAAAGCGCATTCTTTAGCGTAAGCGCCGGCGGTAAGCTTACCTTGGAAGCTGTTGAGGGCGTTACCCTTACATACGGTGGCAACGAGATAACACCGGTTGATGGCAAAATTACACTTACAATTTCCGGTGCGGACAGCTTTAGCATTACAGTAGCAGGAAATAAGACAGTTACATTTACATACGAGGTTATAAAATGAAAAGATTTTTATTGATTTTAAGCATAATGATGCTTGTTTTGTGCCTTGGCGTTTGCCTTGTGGCTTGTGGCGGTGGCGGAGATGAAAACCCACCGGCAGAAACAGGCACAGGCACGGGAACAGGCGAAACAAACGGTGGTAACACCGACACTAGCATTACTTATACTGTTACAGTTGTTGACCAGCTTGGCAACCCAATCGAGGGTGTTAATTTGCAGGTTTGCCACGGCGAGGGTGCAGGTAGCTGTCTAAGAGCAGGGGTTACAGACGCAAACGGCATAAAGACATATTCCGTTAAGGAGGCTCTTGTTAGCCCAAGAGTGCTTATTAACTCAGCACCGGAAAACTCCGTTTACTCAAGCGAGTATATTTATTTCGACGAGGGCAAAACAGAAATTACCGTTACAGTTGAGCTAAAGAGCAAGTACACCTTTAGCGTAGCTAACGAGGACGGCACAGTAAAGTATAGTGGCGTTAAGTTCTTTATTTATTCGAGCGCTGAAGGCTCTGTTCTTGTCGGCCAGGGCGAAAGCGACGAAAATGGTGTTGCAACCGTAGTTGTTGACCCGGGCGAATACTACATTGTGGTAGAGCATCCAAACGATGCGTTTGTGCTTAAAAACGGCACAAACGGTAACATAGTTACAAATATTGAGGGCTTTGCCTTTAATGCGGTTTTCGAGGAAACAACAGAGAATATTGATTATGCAGTTTTTGCAAAGGACACGGATGACGCACCTGTTGCGGGCGTGATTGTTAGATTCTTTAGCGATAGCTTTACTTATCTTTGCGAAGGAACGACAGATGAAAACGGCAAGGCGACAGTTAGCCTTCCAAACGGCAAATATTATGCCTACGCTTTATGCGAGGACAAAAGCGCATCTGCAGTTGTTTTTGAGAAAAACCAGTCAAACGAGGGTGAGTCTGTAGTTACAAACAGCAAGCCCGGCACCTTTAAGAGCAATGCCATAATGATTCTTAGCTCACGTATCTCTGATATGGCAAAGGGTGAGTATTGGTTCTATGTGCCGGATGCAGAAAACTACAAAATTGTTGTAAGTAAAGATAACGGTGTTACGGTTTCAACCACTGACGGCACAGTTACAGATAACACAATCGTTTTCGACAAAAAGGACGGTTATTTCAAGCTAAAGGTTATTGGTGACAATACCGGTGTTACCATTGAAAGAGTAGAAAAATAATTTATCAAAATAACAAAAAACAGACACTCCCCCGAGGGAAGTGTCTGTTTTTTTATGCTTTTATTAATTGCTTGCTTCGATAACAGCTTTAAGGTCGTCATAGTGGACGGAGGAGTCAAAGCGGGCAACGATAACGCCGTTTTCGTCAACAATAACCGTCATCGGATAGCTACCAAGACCGCCTAAATCCGTGTAGTATTGGTCAACACCGGGAACACTGCTTTCCTTGTCAACCAAGAAAATCATCTCGGAGTCAAGATAGATTTTCTCTCCACCAACCACATGGTCCTTTATGTAATTTGGAGCATCGTTTTCTGCAGTAAAGGCATCGCTTGTGTGGATAGCCACAACAACAACCTGGCCCTTGTAGTCCTCTGCAATCCTATTAAAGTCGGGAAGCTCGGCAACACAGCCGGAGCACCAAACGCCCCAGAAGTTGATAATTGTAAGCTTGCCTGTTTTTGTTGGGTCAAATGAGAGATATCCGTTTTCATTTTCAACAAAGCCCTGTGCCTTGTCCTTTTCCTGTGAGTCAGGGGACAAATATCCACCCTCATCAATTGCGTCAAGGGACATAGACGGCGCTTGGTCGCCAACATCAGTACCAAGCTGGGCAGTAGGCATACCCTCATAAATAAAGTTGTAGTAAATAAGTGCGCCTGCCATTACCACAGCCATAACGGATGCGATAATAATCTTAAATACCTTAGCGCGCTTTTTGGTTTTTTCACGCTTGATTTCGTTTTCTTCCTTGGCTACCTTAGCCTCATCCTCGCTCATACCGCTTGTGTCAATCTCGTCAGGTGGCAAAAAGAACTTAGAGCCCTTAAAGGTAATTGCCTTGGTTGGACAAACGTCAATACATTCTCCACAGCTAATACACTCGTGGTCGCCAACGTGCTTAATGTCCATTTGGCACTTTGAAACACAAAGACCGCAGTTTGTACACTTAGGCTTGTCAACCTTAACGCCAAGCAGGCAGAATTTGTTAAAGAAGCCGTAAATTGCGCCAAGAGGGCAGAAGAAACGGCAGAAAAATCTGAAAATAAAGATTGAGCCAACAATAAAGCTAACCATAAGGGCAAACTTCCAAGTGAAAAGTGGGCCAAGGTTTGCAAGCTGGCTTTCGTTTACCTGGTTTGAAAGCAGAGCCACAGCGCCCTCAAGGGTGCCCGCAGGACAAATATACTTACAAAAGGCAGGCAGCGGCACGTTCCTAAGCCCGTAGGCAATAGGGATAACGACCACAAAGAAAATAAGGATAGGATACTTAAGATATGAAAGAATCCTTGTAAGCTTATTTTTCTTTAGCTTAGGTGTCTTTATCTTGTGGAAAAGCTCCTGTATAAGTCCAAAGGGACAGAGCCAGCCACAGATGGTCCTACCAAGTATAAGACCATAAAGCATAATAATAGCAACTACATAAAACGCCATTGACTTGTTTGCCGCATTAAGCTCAGCCTGAAGTGAGCCAAGAGGGCAGGCAGCCACAGCGCCGGGACAAGAGTAGCAGTTAAGACCGGGGGCACAAACGCCCTTGGTGTTGCCAACAAAGAACTTGCCTGTAACAAAGCCCTTAAGATGTGCGTTAGTCAAAACAGCAGCATAAAGCTGGATAAGCTTTCTCTTTGAGGGCTTGATTGAAATAAGCCACTCCTTAAAGGATTTTCTCTTTTTCTTTGGGGGAGTGTCTGTTTTTTCTATTTTTTCCTCTGTGTTTTCTGCAGAAACTGCGGTAGCATCAGTAGGCTCTTGTTCAAGAGGGGAAACAATCTTTTCGTCTTCCATATTTACCCCCTTAACCTATACCGATACACTCTTGACAAAGCTTGTTTGCCTTGGCAAGAACAGATTGTACGCCACCGTTTATAATACCTGTGATAAGAAGCACAAGGGCAACGGTAAGCACAACTAATTGAAGGACTAAAATAATGATTTTTCTGTGCTTTTCAAAAAACGCCTTAGCCCTGCCGAAAATGCTCCTGCCTTCTTCCTTAGAAGATGCAATTTTAGACACAGGGTCGGCTTTTTTTGACTCAACCATAGCCGATTTTAGGAACGCAAGCTCCTTTTCATAGCTGGACTTGAACACAAAAACCATAACTATCGAAAGAACGATTGGAACGATGAGATAAATCAGCATTGCCAAAACGCCCTTGATAACTGTTTCGTTTGGACTTTCTGTAATGCTGTTTGGGTCAAGCAAATAAGCAAGACAGAAGATGATAGAAGCAATAAGAGATACAGCAAAGACGATACTCAAGGTCATTCTTATGTAGTGCTGTCTTCTTATCTGCTGTTGCTTTTCCTCACTTGCTTGGCAAAGAGGGAAGCGCTTGTAAAGATTTTCTAATACTAAAGCCTTGTCAACTGTGCCGACATTCCTTTTTTTCTCCTTAGGGCAGGCGAGGTTAAGCACAACACCGCCAACGATAAGAGCAAGGAAAATGTAAACAGGAATGGATATTGCTTGAAAATGTGCGCTAATGCTATCTCTTGTAAAGGGGCTGTCTCCACCTTGATAAATAGAAATACAGGACACAATAAAGCAAATACCAACTGCTATTGCCAGAAGACCAAGGACAATTTCATAGACTAAATGGACAATTTTTGCCTTCGTCATATATTACACCCTTCCTCGGTTGTTTTCTGTTAGCATTTTAACACAACATAAAACTAAAGTCAATAAGACACAAAAAAATGAGCCAATAAAAAGTTGCTAAATTGTAAATTTTTTGTGATTTCTAAAAAAATATTATAACTAAAATTTGTCATGGGAAAGAGGCTCTTAGCTCCTGTGGTTATTGACACCAGCCCACTTTTCCAACATTATATATAAGGAATTGGTTTACCACTTTAATTTGTTAAACTGATAAAAGATGCTTGAAATTTATAATATTGTGTGTTAAAATAGTCCCGTATGTTTATCACTTTTATATAATCACACACGTATATAAGAAAAAAGAAAGGCAAAAATTACACATGAAAAACAAAGTCATTGTAAGGGTGACATCGGTTGTCATCTCGCTAATTTTGGCGACAATTTTACTGCTTTCTGTAATCATTCCGTCACTTGGAAAGAGCTATGCATACGACGCTCAGTACATTAGGCAGTTTACTGATTCTCTTATCACTAACAGGAATCAGTATTTTGATAGCTCAGTTGTTTATGAGCTTCCATCCGGAGTAAAGGATACAGACGAGATATCTGTAATTATCAGCCTGTCAAATCCTGCGCTTCTTGATGAATATAACGAAACAAATAAGGAAATGAGCTTTACTGAGTTTGCATTTTCAGAAAGGGCAAATCAGGTTAGGGCAGAAATCGCCTCTGAAAAGGAGCAAATTTTAGCTACCTTTAAGGAGCAGGGCATTGAGGTAAAAACCGGTGCTGACTATTCTGCTATCCTAACAGGCTTTGAGGTTATTATCAAGGCTGGGGACTTTAAGACAATGTCTATGTCCCTTGACAAGGATGTTACCCCAATTGTTTGTGAGGTTTATAAAAAGGCTGAAACTCAGCTTGTTGAAAATAAGGTTAATGTTAACGAAACCGGTATTTTCAACAGCAAGGAGTATATTGAAAAGTATGGCTATGACGGTACAGGTATGGTTGTTGCCGTGCTTGACACAGGTCTTGACTATACACACTCCGCATTCTCTGTTAGCAACTTTACCGCTGACAAGACAAAGCTTGGCTTGACAAAGGCTATGGTTGCGCAGCTTGTTGGCTCAACAAAGGCAAGCACCTTGCTTCCCGGCCTTACAGAGGACGACGTTTATGTAAATGAAAAGGTGCCATTCTCCTTTGACTATGCAGACAGAGACCCGGACGTTTACTCACTACATAATAACCACGGTACTCACGTTTCCGGTGTTATTGTTGGTAAGGACGACACAATTACAGGCGTTGCGCCAAACGCACAGCTTGTTGCTATGAAAATCTTCTCCGACACTAAGGATTCTGCAATTGCCTCCTGGATTCTTTCCGCACTTGAGGACTGCGTAATTCTCGGCGTTGACGTAATTAATATGTCACTTGGTACTGCTTGTGGTTTTAGCCGTGAGAGTGACGAGGAAAAGATTTCCGGCGTATATGAAAAAATCCGTGCGCAGGGCATTAGCTTGGTGGTTGCTGCATCAAACAGCTTTACATCATCCTACGGCTCTGAAAAGAACGGTAACCTTGGTCTTACCTCAAATCCGGACACAGCTACCGTTGGCTCTCCGTCTACCTACGAGGGTGCGCTTTCCATCGCATCTATCAACGGTATTAAGACACCATACATTCTTTACAATGGCAAGATAGTTTACTTTACTGAGTCCAGCGATAGCTCAGCAGAGGAAAGATACTTTGTTGACGGTCTTCTTAAGGAGGGCGTTAACGACATAGAAATTGAATACGTGCTTATTCCGGGCGTTGGCCGTGATGCCGAGTACACAGGCATCGACGTTAAGGGCAAAATCGCCTTGGTAAAGCGTGGAGATACAACCTTTGAGGAAAAGGCACAGGCTGCTGAAAAGGCAGGCGCACTCGGCGTTATCGTATACAACAACATTTCCGGTGATATCCGTATGAATGTTGGTACGGTTAAGATTCCTGTTTGCTCAATTTCACAGGAGGACGGAGAGGTGCTTGCTGCCGCAAAGCGTGGCACAATCAAGATCAGCAGAGATCAAACCTCCGGTCCGTTTATGTCCGACTTCTCATCCTGGGGTCCATCTCCAAGCCTTGGCATTAAGCCTGAGCTTACAGCACACGGCGGAAACATTCTTTCTGCTATTACCGGTGGTGGCTATGACCGTCTTTCCGGTACATCAATGGCTTGTCCTAACACAGCCGGCGTTATTATTCTTCTTCGCCAGTATGTTATTGACAAGTTCCCGGAAATTAAAAACGACCCTGTAAAGGTTACAGCTCTTGTTAACCAGCTCCTTATGTCAACTGCCGATATTGTTTATAACAAAAACGGCTTGCCATACGCAGTCAGAAAGCAGGGTGCAGGTCTTGCAAACCTTGAAAGCGCAACTGAAACAAAGGCAATTATCCTTACATATAACAAGGACGGCTCCGTTATGGATAAGTCCAAGCTTGAAATTGGGGACGACGCAGAAAAGACTGGCGTTTATGAGCTTAATTTCTCCGTTTACAACTTCGGCACAGCCCCGGCGTCCTACATTCTTTCCACCTTCGCAATGACCGAGGGCGTTAGTGATGTCAGAACACACAAGGGCGAAACAACCGTTACCGAGGAGGGCTATCTCCTTGAGGGCGCAACCGTTTCCTTTACCGTTGAAAACGGCACACAAAACGGGGACACCATTACAGTTGAGGCTGGCAAAACCGCAAAGATTAAGGTTACAATCACATTGAGCGACGAGGATAAAAAGTACCTTGACGAGTCCTTTGAAAACGGTATGTATATTGAGGGCTTTGTAGAGCTTGATGCAACAGGCGATACAAAGGAAGACCTTTCTGTTCCTTACCTTGCATTCTATGGCGACTGGACAGAGGCTCCAATCCTTGACCTTGATTATTTCGAGACAAACAAGGACGAGCTTAATGACTCTATCCCAACACTTGATAAGACTCTTCCGGATGCTTACGCAACACGTCCGATCGGCGGTATGTTCAGCGACTACATTTCATACCTCGGCTCCTACTACTTCCAGCAAAACCCTGCAAATCAGATTATTTCTGCAAGCAGAGATTATATTGCACTTTCCAACGTTTCTGTTTCTGACTACGCAACAGAGGCAGACCAGGATATTGCGACAATCCATAGCCTAAGATTTATTTGGACAGGTATGCTTCGTAACGCGGAAAAGGTTGTTGTTACAATTACCGATGACGCAACGGGCGAGGTTATACACGAGGTTGTTGATGACGATGTTCGTAAGTCCTATGGCGACGGTGGCTCATATCTTTACCCTGCAAATGTAGAGGTTGAGTTTGATGTGGCAGAGCATAACCTAAAGAATAACACCAAGTACACAGTAAGGCTTGTGGCTTATATGGACTACGGCAACGGTGGACTTGAAACAAATGAAAAGAATGTGTTTGAATTCCCATTCACCACAGACTTTGAGGCTCCTGCTGTAACAGACTGCACATTCCGTTCAGAATACGATAGCGATAAGGACAGAATGAGACTGTTTGCATCCTTGGCTGTTTACGACAACCACTACGCAATGAGCATGCAGCCCGGTTATATCAAATCAACAGTTGATGAAAATAACCAAATGTCATACGAGCTTATACCGTTTGAGAGCTATATGACTCCAATTTACTCTGTAAGAAACGGCACAACCTATGTTGAATACGAGCTTACAGATTACATTTATGACCTAAAGAACAGCGCCCACGCAAAGAACTCCTTTGTTGTCAGCGTTTATGACTATGCACTTAACCACGCAACCTACGAAATCGGCTTGCCGGATGAGTTTGTTGACTTCTTCTTCGACCTCGGCACTGACGAGGAGGGCAATCCGAATACAGGCATTACCCTTAGCCCTAATGAGCTTTACACAATGAAGCTTAGCGTTTATCCAAACGAGGAGGAGAACGAAAAGTGGGGCGAGCTTCTTGTATTCACATCCTCTGACGAGAGGGTTGTTAAGATTGTAAATAACAAGCTGGTTGCTTTGAAGCAGGGTAGGGCAACCATTGAGGCTAAGCACCCCAACGACCCAACCAAGAAGGCGTATATGACAGTAAATGTCCTTGGGGAAAACGACGAGGGCTTCCAATACTTTGATAAGCCTGTTGCAGAGGTATTTGCAATAAAGGGCTACAAAACCTTGTTTGCCTTTGATATTATGGATAGCAACGACAAGGATATTGGCGAAACCGGTATAACAAAATTCTTCGGCGCAACCGAGGCACATTCTGTTAAGATGTTCCCATCTGAGTCAATTCAGCTTCTGTATAGCCTAAAGGCATACTTCCCTGACGATACCGAGATAGTATTTGCAACGGGTAATGACAAGGTTGTTTCCGTTGACCAAAACGGTGTTATTACAGCAAACGAAGAGGGCTTTTCTAACATTACAATCAGCCTAAAGCTTGATGGCTCATCTACCTTCTACACAGAAACACTTAGCGTAGAGGTTAAGGATCCGTTTGTAAGAACAGCACCAACCCTTACACACTACTATGGAAACGGTGGTCTTGTTGAAATTCCTGCTGACCTTCTTCTTACTAAAATCGGCGCATTTGCATTCTCAAATTATGAGTGGGTGCCAAAGACCGAGGCTGAGTATTTAGAGGACGACAGCAGCAGAACAAAGCAAAGCCCAATCGGCAACGATACAATTACAAAGATTATTATTCCTGAGGGAATTAAGACAATTGATGCATACGCATTTGCAAGGCTCACAGCCCTTAAGGAGGTTGTGCTTCCTTCCACAATCGAGAACATCGAATACGGCGCATTTGCAGGCTGTACAAAGCTTGAAAAGGTAACCGGCATTGAGAATGTTCAGCTCATTAACTACGGCGCATTTGAGGGCTGTAACCTTAAGGGTACATTAAAGCTTGACAAGGCTTGCGCTATTGGTGACTTCTGCTTTGCATCTAACCCTAACCTTGAAAAGGTTGAAATGTCAGACAAGCTTCAATCCATCGGCGCATCCGCCTTTGCATACTGTCGTAAGCTTACCACAGTAAGCATCGGCGCAGAGAAGGCTAAGCTTGGTACATACGTGTTCTCAGACTGCTCATCACTAACCACCGTAAAGGCTAACGCAAGCGTTATTCCTGAGGGTGCGTTTATGAACTGCTCCAGCCTTGAGAATTTGACAATCGGTAAGGACGTTGGCTACATTGGCGAGCTTGCGTTTGCAGGAACAAAAATCAGCCAGTTTAAGCTTGATAGCGCAAACACAGTATATAAGGTAAGCGCTGACGGTAAGTATCTCCTTACTAAGGACGGCAAAACACTTCTTCTTGCTGCTCCAACCGAAAGGGGTAGCATTGTAGTTTCCGATGCAAGCATTACAGCAATCGGAAACGGTGCATTTGCAAGCAACAAAAATATAACATCTATCAAGGCAACCGGCGTTACAATGGTTAAGGACTATGCCTTCTATGGCTGTTCAGCTCTTACAAGCGTAACACTTGGCAAGCTTAGTGAAATTGGTAGCTATGCGTTCTACAACACAGCAATTTCCACCTTGCCGGCACTTGACGGACTTGATAAGATTGGCGAAAACGCATTTGCATATACAGACCTTACAGTGGTAACAATTCCAAACGGTATGGTTGTCGGAAACGGCGCATTCTACGAGTGCGATAAGCTCCACACGGTTGTAATTGGCGACGACGTTGTAATTGGCGATGGCGCATTTATGACAAGCTGGTCAAACAAGGTACCGGTTTATATCAAGGATGATAATTACACAACAAAGGTTTACTATCCACATATCCCATCTGCACTTAAGAGCCTGACAATCGGTAAAAATGCAGTAATCGGCGATAGCGCATTCTATGGCTCAAGTGAGCTTAAGGCAGTTACACTTGATAGCGGTGCAAAAATTGGCAGAATGGCATTCTATAACTGCTATAAGCTTGAAAGCATTGAACTTGAAAACGTAATTACTGTTGGGGAATACGCATTCTCCGGTGATGAATATCAAACCGCATCATCTGCTGAGGGCGCCGGCATCGGTGTTGACGAAAAGGGCTACAGCGTTAGCCACATTTACGCAACAAAGCTTAGTCACATTGCATTTGAAAGGCTTGAGAGCCTTGGCGCATATGCCTTTGCTCTTTGTCCGGAGCTAATTGATGTTCTAATGAGTCAGGATTGCACGCTTACAGAAATTCCGGAAAGAGCATTTGCAAAGTGCTACAAGCTAAGCGGCATCAATCTTTCCGAATCTGTTACAAGAATCGGTCTTGAATCATTTGGAGAAACAGCTGTACAGCTTGTTTGTCTACCAAGCAATATTGAGTATATAGACAACTACGCATTTGCAGGCTGTACAAAGCTTGAAGAAATCTCACTTGGTGTAAACGGCACCGACCTTGGCGAGGGTGTATTTGCATACTGCGAAAAGCTTTCAACAGTTACAAATCTTGAAAAGGTTAAGAAAATCGGCGCATATGCCTTTGCCCTTACAGATTTAAGGGGTGCAAAGCTTTCATCTGCTGTGGAAATCGGCAATGAGGCGTTTATGAAGGAAACAATGACCGACTTCGACCTTGACCTTGGCGAAAACAAGGTTCTTTCAGTAATCGGCGACAACCCATTTGCACTTTGCAGAATTGACGCCCTTTACATTACAGAAACAATGGAGTTTAACGGTAAAGAATATCCTGTTATCGTTTACGACTTTGATATTAGTGAAACAGTTCATGTAATTAACGGTTCAATCTATGCCGACGTTCCAAACGGACTTGAGCTTATTACCTACGCAAGCGTAGATGATAGCTTTGTTGAGGTTGCGGACGGCACAGTTAGAATCACAGCATACGCCTTTGCCGGTCACGACATTGTTAGGGTTAAGCTCCCATACACCGTTAACGCAATCGGCCACAAGGCATTCTATGATTGTGATGAGCTAATCACCGTTATCTTTAATAGCTACACAGCACCTACCCTTGAGGAGGAGTTCGACCAAAGCTACTTTACCGTATTCAATATTCCTGCAAGCTCAGGCGACACAGCAGGCTACGAGTATTACGATGAAGAGGGCAACTTGAAAACAACTCCGGGCCTTGGCGTTGTACCATACTTTATGTTCAACCCAATGGTTTACACTACACAGGGCATTTATCCGCAATCCGCAAACTACTACTCAATGTACTATGGTGGTAACTTTGTAAACATGATAGGCCACGGCAACCCGGAGCTTATTATGATTAGACCATCAAACGGTCAGGAGTATGATTCATTCATTATGGGTCAGTACTTTACAACCGTAATTGATGGCTCAGTTGCACCGGACAAGATTACAATTGCTGCAATTGAGGCAATTGACAGGCTACCGGATAAGGTTATGCTTTCCGACAAGCCTTTAGTTGTTGCAGCACGCTTGGCATATGACAAGATTGCAACACTTGAGCAGCAGGCGCTTGTTACTAACTATGGCGAGCTTCTTACTGCCGAGCAGAGAATTAAGGCGTTTGAGTCAGGCGACAATCAAGAGCCGGAGATTGAGGAGCCGATTGCTGATACAACAGTTGACCCGCTGATGGTTGTTGTGATTGTTGAGTCAGTTCTTCTCGGTATAGGCATAATCGGCGCAGGTGTGCTTGCCTTTATTAAGAGAAAGGCTATTGTAAGATTATTTACAAGAAAGTAAAATAAGTTAGTCGCATAAGGGGCGTGCGCGCCCCTGTGCGTCGAAAACAAGAAAAGGATAAAACTACAAATGAACAGGAAAATTAAGCTGCTTACGCTTCTTATGCTTGTGCTCGCTTGCGTTATTGTTGTATGCTCCTGTAATGAAAGCGCATACGATAAAAACGACAGAGACGGCTATAATGTCAGCGTAAAATTTGATGCTAACGGTGGCTCCTTCGGTACCAACTCAACTGTTGTTGTGGACTCCTATAACATTTCCTCCCTTCCACTTAACGAAAACGGAATGAAGGAAATATATGTTGTTCCAACTGACAGCCAGCACAGAGTTGATATTGACAGAAAAACCGCTAAGCAAAGTGGCTATTTCTTTGCTGGTTGGTTCACCGAGAGGACAGCTGTGGTTAACGACAAGGGCGAGGCACTTGACTATTATGGCGAGGTTGCCTCTGTATCCAAGCGCACCCCTGCATATACCTATAGCGGTAAATGGGACTTTAATACCCCCTTCGAGGTTAATCCAAATGAGGAGCATTCCTCTTACACCCCTGTGCTTACACTATACGCAGGCTGGATACCGGAGTTTAGGATTGAGTTCCGTGACTACGAAAGCAAGGAGCTAATAGACACAAAATATTTTGACCCAACTAAGGAGGGCGCTCTTACAATCAATGTTCCGGCTTGGGATATGGATAAGGGCACACAAAACCTATACACCTTCCCAAAGATTGACTATAAAACCTTTGTAAAGGCATATATAGGCGAAAACGAAATTACAGAAGCCACCTTTGCCCACACAGGCACCTACAGCCTTGATAGCGCAAGCTACGAGAACGAAACAATGGTGGTATACGCAAGCTACAAGGATGGCGAGTGGTACAAAATCACAAAGCCACAGCAGCTTAGCGAGATTTGGAACACAAACGGCATTTACGAAATTCTTTCCGACCTTGACTTTGCCCCTGTAAACGAGGACGGCGAGGTTGAAAGCATTGTATGGCCATTTGCAAATAACACCTTCACAGGTAAAATCATCGGTAACGGACACACAATCTCCGGTGTTTATATTGAGCAAAACGGTACAAGCACACAGGCGTTTGGTCTTTTCGGCACTCTTAAGGGCGCAGAAATTGAAAATATTACCTTTGATAAGGTTAACGCATATATAGGCGGCGGCACACGATTGCCGGCAACCTGCTTCGGCTTGCTTGCGGGTACAGTTGAGGCTGATAGCGAGCTTGATGGCGTTAGCATTACAGAAAGCAAGCTCAGCATTTATCTGGGCGCAAACTTTGCTATGACAACTGACCATAGCGTTGGTCTTTTGTGCGGTGTAGACAACGGCACAGCACTTGAAAGCGTAAGCTATGATATCACCCTTGAGGAGGTTACTGATGAGTACACCGTCGAGGGCTTTGATACAGAGGTCGGCAGTGATGGCAACAGGGTTATTATTACCCTCAAATAATTTAGTCAAATAAATTTAACTTACATAGATTAAGGAGAAACAAACATGAAAAAGAGAATTTTATGTATCGTGCTTTGCCTTGTTATGCTTGCAGGCATGATGACAGCATTCTCTGGCTGTGGTGGCTCAGGCGGAGCAGACGCATTCGTTATTCAGTCTGAGGAGCTTGATGGTCTTTTCAACCCATTCTACGCAACCACAGGACCAGACAACACCATCGTTGGTATGACCCAAATCGGTATGCTTACATCCAAGATTGGCTCCGACGGTAAGGTTACCTACGCTTATGGTGATGACCAGGCAGTAGCAACAAAGGATTTTGCCTTTGAAGCAAATTCTGCAAAAACAGAAACAACCTACACATTTGTTCTTAAGAAGAATATTCTTTTCTCTGACGGACACCCACTAACAATAGAGGACGTTCTTTTCAACCTCTATGTTTACCTTGACCCTGTATATACAGGCTCAAACACAATGTACTCAACAGACATTAAGGGTCTTTCAGCTTACAGAACACAGACAATCTCATCCGGCACAACAAACAACGATGAGCAAATTACATCAAACGCGCAAAGAAAGGCTCAGCTCCGTATTAACGAGCTTTTGGCTGTATACATTCAAAACTTCAGAACAAACTCCGGCTACAACGCAACAGACGCTCAAATGAGAGAGGCTATTAAGAATCACATTCTTTCCGATGGCTATAAGGGCACTATTGCAGTAGACAAGGGACAAACAGTTACAAACGACAAGCTTCTTGAGGACTACGAGCTTGCTCTTAAGTACTTCAGAGAAGAGCTTGAAACAGACTACACAACTGCTCAAAGCGCATACACCGAGGGTGCATATAAGGAAAGAGAAGAGTTCAAGAATGAAATCGTTTGCTATATGTATCACGAGGGCTTTGTAAAGCTTACATATGCTGACAAGGCAAATGCTGACGGCACAGTAGAGCCACAGGGCGACAAGTCCAAGATTGTTAAGGTAGAGCTTAACTACGACACAGATACAATCACAAATAAGGAAGAAGCAATCAACTTTGTATATACCGTAACAACACAATCAAAGTTTGACCAAATTCTTCAATACTGGGCAACAGCTCAGAAGCTACACACAGAATTTACAGCAGAGGCTAAGGAGGTTATCCTCCACGAGGGTATGAAGGACGACGGCTCTCTTAAGGTTCCAAGCATTGAGGGTATTAAGTCCTTGGCACACACAAGCCTTGCCGGCACAACAATCACAGTAAACGGCAACGAGTATAAGATTGCAACAGCTGACGGCAGAGACGCAAACGGCGTTCCAACCGACGGCTATGACGTTCTTCAAATCACAATCAACGGTCAAGACCCTAAGGCACACTGGAATTTCTCATTCACAGTTGCACCACAGCACTATTATGGAGAGGGCTCCAGCGTTGGCGTTGATATTAAGAACAACAAGTTCGGCGTTGAATTTGGTACATACAGCTTTATGACAGGCGTTATCCAATCCCCAAGAAACATTAGAGTTCCTATGGGCGCAGGCGCTTATCAGGCAACAGACCGTTCAAACGGCGACCCAACATCCAGCACATTCTTTGTTGATAAGGTAGTTTACTTCAAGAGAAACGAAAACTTTACAACAGTTGACGATAATGCAGCATCAGACCCAATCAAGAATGCAAAGATTGAAAAGGTTCGTTACCAGGTTATTCCTGCAACAGACGCAATCGGTATGCTTGAAAGAGGTAGCGTACACTACATTTCCCCACAGCTTACAGACGACAACTATGCAGAGCTTGACAGACTAAAGGCAACAGGCAGCTTTGATAGAATTATCACAAATCAGCTTGGTTATGGTTACATAGGCGTTAATGCTAAGGAGGTTTCAAACCTTAACCTTAGAAAGGCAATTATGTGTGCTATGAACACAGCACTTGCTGTTGGTTACTATCGTGATGGTACAGCAGAGCAGATTTACTGGCCAATGTCACAGGTTAGCTGGGCACACCCGGTTGTTGGCTACGATGCAAGCGGCAATCCGATTTATAGCAAGGATAACGGTCACGACTATCCACAGCTTAACGAATCCTGGAATGAGCAAACAGCAAGAGACAACATTTCTAAGTATATGAGAGCTGCCGGCGTTAGCGCAGGCGACCCATCACTTAAGCTTACATTTACAATTGCAGGCTCCAACCTTACAGACCACCCAACCTACACAGTATTCAGAGATGCGGCAGCACTTCTTAACGATATGGGCTGGGAGATTACAGTAGTTGCTGATACACAGGCTCTTACAAAGCTTGCAACAGGCTCACTTGCAGTTTGGGCAGCAGCTTGGGGCTCAACAATTGACCCTGACCTATATCAGGTTTACCACAAAAACTCCACAGCAACAAGCACACTTGCTTGGGGCTATCCGGCAATTAAAAACTCCGGTACAAAGGCTGAAAAGGATATTCTTGATCAGCTAAGCAAGCTTATCGACCAGGCAAGAGAAACTCTTGACCAGGACGAAAGAACAGCACTATACGAGCAGGCAATGAGCAAGATTCTTGACCTTGCAATTGAGCTTCCTGTATATCAAAGAAGCGTTGTATATGCGTTCAACACAAATGTAATTGACGCATCAACTCTTCCTGCTGAGGTTAACCCATATTCTTCTCCACTTGACAGAATTTGGGAAATTGACTTTGCGAAATAATTGATTGGAGTAAAATAATAAAATGGCAAAATATATACTAAAAAGACTTGCTCTTTCAGTTCTTATTTTGCTGGGCGTATCACTTATAATCTACGTGCTCATAAGACTTATGCCTGTAGACTTTATTGAGAATAAAATCAACCAAATGAACCAGGGTGGTGCAACCATTCCACAGGAAACCGTGGATGCGCTTTATGCCACCTATGGTATTGGTGATGATAGCTTTCTCGGTATTATACAGGGTTATCTAAACTGGTTACTCAATATTTGCAAGTTTGACTTCGGTACAAGCTTCAAGTATGGCTTGCCTGTAACACAGGTTATAGCAAGCAAAATGGGTGTATCCTTTGCAGTTGCGCTTATTGCTACTGTATTTGAATTTATGATTGCCATACCTCTTGGTATAACGGCAGCTACCCACCAGTATTCCTTCAGAGACTATCTAACCACCTTCCTTGTAATGGTAGGTATATCACTGCCATCCTTCTTCTTTGGGCAGATGCTTAAAAACATCTTCGCCTATAATTTAGGCTGGCTACCACCAACGGGTATGGTAGAGGCAGGTAGCTCCTCGGTTGGATTTGCCCTACTTATTGAGTATGTTCAGCATATGATTCTTCCAATTCTTACAATAGTTATCCTAAGCATAGGACCAAGAATGAGAATGACAAGAACAAATATGCTTGAGGTTATGAACTCGGATTATATCAGAACCGCCCGTGCAAAGGGACTTAAGGAAAGCAAGGTTATAAACAAGCATGCCTTCCGTAACACCTTGATTCCTCTTGTAACCACCATGGCAGGACTTTTGCCATCACTTTTCTCAGGTGCGATTATTACAGAGCAGGTGTTTGGTCTTGATGGTATTGGTAATGTTGCCCTTGCCGCAATGAACGAGGGTGATATTCCGTTTATCATGGGCTACAATATGTTCTTGGCGCTCCTTAGCGTTATAGGCGTTTTACTTTCAGACCTTATGTACGCAATAGTTGACCCAAGGGTTAAGCTGGAGTAAGGGGGTAAGATAAGATGAAGAAAAGAGTTTTATTGAGCCTTCGCCCAACTGACAAAAAGGGCATATTCAAAGCTTACATAGCAGGCAAAAACGAAAAAGCAGATGATATGGACCTTTATGAGGTTTTTGATATCATAGAGGATATTAAGTCTGACAAGGCGCAGGTTCTTGACCAGACTGATATTGACAGGATTGCCGATGATATCATAGCAGATAAAAGAGATGCTATTGACCCCGAGGCTGAGTCAAGCCAAATGGCAGAGGATATTAAGGCAGATAAGCAAGCAAACGCCTTTTCCGAGGCAGAGGCAGAGGTTCTTGGCGCTTACATCGACTCATGCGAAAAGGACGATGCCGAAATCATAGAAGAGGCAAATGAAATAGCCGACAAAATGAACGAAAGCGACCCACCGGCAGTAGAGGATGACGAGCCACACGATAAAAATGTAAAGCTTATGTCCCCAACTATGATGGTTGTGCGCCGTTTCTTCCGTTCCAAGCTTAGCATTATTGGTCTTATTATGGTTATTGGACTATTCCTATTTAGCTTTGTAGGACCACTATTTTACACACAATGGGGCATGTCAGAGCCTGACTCCTCTCCTGTTACCGAGTATGCAGAGTCCACCTTTACCTTTGTTGTAAACGGACAAACCTATGAGGTAAGACAATCAACAGAGAGCCAAAGCTTCTATAACACCCTTGCTCCGGCATCGCCATCACACCCACTTGGCACAGATATTGAGGGATATGACGTGCTTGCCCGACTTATGTACGGTGGCAGAGTATCTCTTATTGTATCCTTCCTTGCGGTATTCCTTATTACCATTCTCGGTGTAATCATAGGCGGTATAGCAGGCTACTTCGGCGGCTGGGTTGACAACGTTATAATGCGTCTTTGCGATATACTTATGTGTCTACCGGGCATTCCGATTTTGCTTATCGTAGGCTTCATTCTTGACTCTCAGGGCTTTGCAGAGAGCGAGTCAAGAATTTACCTTCTTATGACAATCCTTTCCCTCATTTCATGGCCGGGCACAGCTCGCCTTGTAAGAGGACAGATTTTGTCACTGCGTGAGCAGGAATATATGGTTGCCGCAGAGGCAATGGGTTATTCTGCCGGAAGAAAAATCTTCAAGCACCTGATTCCAAACGTTATGCCACAGCTGATTGTTCAAATGAGCCTTAGCCTTGGTAGTATGATTCTTTACGAGGCAACTCTTTCATACTTGAACCTTGGTGTAAGACCGCCGAACTCTGCTTGGGGTACAATGATTAACATTATTTCATCAAATACAGACGTGCTAAAGCACTACCCACTTGTTTGGGTACCGGCAGGTATCTGTATCGTTATTGCGGTATTGGGCTTCAACTTCGTTGGCGACGGTCTTCGTGATGCCCTTGACCCTAAGGCAAGGAGGTAATTATGGCAGAAAAGAAATCTAACCATTATCTCTCAGCTAAGGAAATCCGCAGAATAGCTAAGGAAAACGCAAAAACCGTAAAAACACTTGAAAAGTATAAGAACAGACGTGCGAAGGAGGAGGAATTCCTCACCGAAATGAACGACCCGGAAAACATTTTGGAGATTGATGACCTTCATACATACTTCTTTACTGACCAGGGCGTTGTTAAGGCGGTAAACGGCGTTTCCTACAACGTTCCAAAGCACTCCATTGTAGGTGTTGTTGGAGAAAGCGGATGCGGAAAGAGCGTAACAAGTATGTCAGTTATGCGTCTTATCCAAGGTCCGCAGGGACAGATTTGTCAAGGTAACATTCGCTTTGCATCAAGCGAGCCGCTTTTTGACGAAAACGGTCAAGAGGTAGGCAAGAAGTGCTATGATATTGCAAAGATGCCAATAAATGAGATTCATAGAATCCGCGGCAAGGAAATTTCAATGATTTTCCAAGAGCCAATGACCTCACTAAATCCAATTTTCACTATTGGTGAGCAGCTTGACGAGGTTACATTTATCCACGTTAAGGGCGCAACAAAGGAAATGGCTAAGGCAAAGTCTATGGAAATGCTTAACCTTGTTGGCATTGCAGCACCGGAGCGTGTTTACAAATCATTCCCACACGAGCTTTCGGGCGGTATGCGTCAGAGAGTTATGATTGCCATGGCTCTTGCCTGCAACCCAAGGCTTGTTATCGCAGACGAGCCAACAACTGCACTTGATGTTACAATTCAGGCGCAGATTCTTGATTTGCTCCGTGATATTAAAACAAAAATTGACGGCTCTATTTTGCTTATCACTCACGACCTTGGTATTATTGCCGAAATGGCAGACTACGTGGTTGTAATGTACGCAGGTAGAGTAATAGAAAAGGGCACAGTTAGAGAGATTTTCCATAATCCTATGCACCCATATACCATAGGTCTACAAAAATCCAAGCCAACCCTTGAATCTAACACCGATACCCTATTTAATATTCCGGGTAACGTACCAAACCCAATTAATATGCCATCTCACTGCTACTTTAAGGAAAGATGCAGTAAGTGTACAGGCGCATGCTCCGGGGACTATCCGGACATGATACAGGTTAGCCCTACACACTATGTAGCGTGCCACCTCTATAATGAAGCAAAGGAGGAAGGCGCAAATGGCTGATTACGTAGAAAACGATTCCGTGCTTGAGCCAACCGAGGTAAGCGAGCCAACAGAGGTAAGCGAGCCGGTGGTAGAGTATGATGATGCAGCTATCGAGGCTGAATATCGCGCAAGAAAGAAGGCGCAGGCAGAGTACGACTTTGCCCAGCCCTACGACCCTGAGGCACTCCTTGAGGTAAGGCATTTGAGAAAGGCTTTCCCAATAAAGAAAAGCCTTTTTGGCAAGGTACAGCAGGAGCTTATTGCAGTTGACGATGTTTCCTTTAAGCTTTACCCGGGCGAAACCCTTGGTATAGTTGGAGAAAGCGGCTGTGGTAAGACAACAATGGGTAGAACTATTTTGAAGCTTCACCCATCAAACGGTGGTCAAATCATCTTTAACGGACAGGATATTACAAATGTTAAGTCCTCTAAGATGAGAGAGCTACGCCGTCAAATGCAGATTATTTTCCAAGACCCCTACTCATCACTTCCACCAAGAAGCACAGTAGGCGGCATTCTTTCCGAGCCTGTTGAGGTGCACAAGATTGTACCGGCCGGCGAAAGAAAGGACTATGTGCTTGACCTTATGGACAAGTGTGGTCTTCGTGATTACTACTACGAAAGATACCCGCACGAGTTTTCCGGTGGTCAGCGTCAGAGAATTTGTATTGCAAGAGCGCTTTCCGTAAATCCTAAGCTTGTTATTTGTGACGAGCCTGTTTCGGCGCTTGACGTGTCTATCCAGGCGCAGATTATTAACCTGCTTAAGGACCTACAAAGGAATATGGGACTTACATATCTCTTTATTTCCCACGACCTATCGGTAGTTAAGTACATCTCCGATAAAATCGGCGTTATGTACCTTGGCGCAATGGTAGAGTTTGGTAAAAAGGATGATATCTTTGAAAACCCGCTTCACCCATATACAAGGGCGCTGTTTTCAGCAATACCAAATCCAAATCCTGACATAAAAATGAACCGTATGGTTCTGACAGGCGATATTCCATCACCTGCAAACCCACCAAAGGGCTGTCGCTTCCATACCCGTTGTCCTTACGCAAAGGAAATATGCAAGCATATTCCACCTGAGTATAAGGAGTATGGCGACGGACACTTTGCAGCTTGCCACCTTTTAGAGGAGCAAGAGGGCTAAAACTCCAAAATCTATGTGAGGTAAAAATGAGCAAGAAGCCAAACGAAAAAAAGAAAAAGGAAAAGGTTGTATATATTGACGACGGCAGGACAATTGCAGATATGTCAAACCTGCCAAACGCAAAAAAGCCTAACTACAACACAGGCAAATCCACCTTTAAGGATAAGTGGATTACCTATTGGTCAGCCGTTAAAATGATGGTTGTGCCAATGCTTATAATGATAGGCATACTTTGCGTTGCCTTCGGTCTTGCTTGGCTTGCATTTACATTTTTATAAAAGCAAAAAGGAACAGAGCATATCTGTTCCTTTTTTCTAATATAAAACTTTGCATGGCTCTATGTAGGCTTTGAACGTGAGCGAAAAATAAAAATCGGAGTTGAGCCTTCTTAATCTAAAGGCTCCCTTGTGAAAGGGAGCTGTCAGCAAGGCTGACTGAGGGATTGCTTTGAGCAAGATTTACAATCACTCCGTCATTTTCTCCACGAAAATGCCACCTCCCTTTCACAAGGGAGGCTTATCCTTAAGCTTGTAAGCAATGGTCATGGGGCAGACAGCTTAATTTTTAATGCACAAGTAATTTGTTCCAAAACAAAAAGAGGCAAGAGATGCCTCTTTTTTCATTCAATGCTAATTACAAAAAGCTCCTTGCCCTCAACCTTAAACTTTACCTCGAAATTTTCAAAGGGAAACCCAAAAACGCGGGAGGGCGTGTCTATATAAGAGGGTCTTGGGTCTTGACTAAGTGCTTCCTTAAGACAAAGGAGCTGGCATTCTGTCAGCTTATGACAAAGCTCTTTTGGTATGTTTACATTTAGTATGTAATCATCAAGTGAGGCAGAAAAGCCACCGCTTGCGTTTTCTATGCTTTCAAACTGTGGTAAATATGGCTTTATATCGTAAACAGGAGTCCCGTCCATCATATCAGCGCCGCTTAGATGCAAAACATATCCCTGGTTTTCCGTTTTTTCAATGGCATCAAGCTTCAAAAGAGAAAGCCCCAGACTATTTGGTCTAAAGGGAGAGCGAGAGGCAAAAACCCCCACACGGGTGTTGCCACCCAGTCTTGGCGGACGTACAGTCGGAGAAAACTCCTTGTATTCTGCCTTGTTAAAGCCCCAAATTACCCAAATGTGGGAAAATTCCTCAAGCCCGCGCAAGGCCTCCTTTACCCTGTATTCCGGAGAAAAAACAAGTGTAGCTAGGCTGCTTTTTACAGTTCCGCTTTGCCTTGGTACACCAAACTTTGTCTTAAATTGTGTCCTTAAATGCCCAATTTCCTTAATTTCCATTTTTACCTCTTATAATAAGCTAAGACTGTTGCTTCTTCATAGGTCCGGGTAGCTTTATTTCAAAATCCACCGCACCGTCGTTTGCCTTAGGTGGGGGCATCTTTTTTTCGTCAAGCACGGTTGCAGGCTTAATAGAGCCCTTGCCGTAGGTGTTTTTTATCTCGTCAACAACGGAAAAAAGCTTCTTTTTCTTTTCTGCCTTGTCGTAGTCGTAAAATAAATCTCTTTGCTGGGGTAGGTCCTCGTCAATTAGGTCAATGGCAGTAATTGTTATAGCCCTGACCTTGCTTTCCCAATTATAAATTTCCTTAAAAAGGCTAAAACCGGCTTTTGCTAAGCTGACCTCGTCCTGCACAGGCTTTGGTAGCCTTGCTTGCGCAGAAGCCGAGCTTAAAAACTCGTTCTTTACAGTGATGGCAACGCCACGGGCGCAAAGCCCCTCCTTTCGCAGCTTGTAGCCAACATCAATAGCCAAGGAAACAATAACCTTTTCAGCCTCGTCATTGTTTACAAGGTTTTCCACACAGGTAATGCCGTGACCGATAGATTTAGGTGGAGCTTTTTCGTCCATGTGGGCAACAGGGGACATATCAAGCCCGTTTGCAAAATCCCAAAGCATACCGCCGTTTTTACCAAGACGCCTTTCTAAAAAGTCCCTTGGCACCTTAGCCAGCTGACCGATGGTTGTAACACCAATCTCCTCAAGCCGCATAGTTGTTTGCCTGCCACAATAAAGCAAATCCGAGCAGGGGAGTGTCCAAATTTTCTCCTTAAAGTTGTCCTCGGTTATCTCGGTTATAGCATCTGGCTTTTTCAAGTCACTGCCTAATTTTGCAAAAACCTTGTTAAATGAAACACCTATGCTGACAGTAAGCCCAAGCTCGTCCTTTACACGCTGCCTTATCTTACTGGCAATCTCCATAGGGGACATAAGGCTGTCTGTAACATCAAGCCAGCACTCATCAAGCCCATAAGGCTCAATAAGGTCGGTGTAGTCCTCGTATATTTTGTGCAGTAGCCTTGAAAATTCCTTGTAGTATTCAAATCTCGGTGGCACAATAATAAGCTCGGGGCATTTTTTCTTAGCCTCCCAGTTTGGCATACCTGTTGTGATGCCCGCCTTTTTTGCAAGCTCACTTTTTGCCAAAACAATACCGTGCCTTTCCTCGGTAGAGCCACAAACAGCAACAGCCTTATCTCTAAGCTCGGGATTTAACACTATTTCACAGGATGCGTAAAAGCAGTTTGCATCGCTATGTAAAATTGCACGCTTTTTCATAAAATCCCCCGTGGAGTGTCTAAATTTCCTCTTTTATTGAGAACCAGCTATTGGTGTAAGCCTCAAAATAAATCTTTTTTTCTACCCCCTCAACCAGCACCGAATATTCAATCGGAGCAACGCAGGTCACAACCCTGGGGCAGTAGCTTCTTGTGTCTAAAACCTTGGTTATCTCAAAGGCTTTGTCCTTGTAAATTATGCGCCTTGGGCGCAATTTGCCATTTTTCAGAAAGCGAGCATCTACCTCTAAATTGACTCTTATAAAATGCTCTGCCATTTTAACCTCAAAGGGACTTTATTACCTTTGTTGCAACGCCCTGTATAAGACAGCTTGAAACGATAATATCGTCCATCTCCTCGTTTTCGGGGTGCAAAACAATTCTCTTGTTTTCAGGCTCCGGATAGTAGCGCTTTAGTGTGCTTTGACCATCGGCAAGAGCAACAACAATATCCCCGCGCCTTGCGTAGTCCTGCTTTCTTATAATAACCATATCTCCGTCGTCAATGCCTGCGTCAATCATGGAATTTCCGTCAGCAGTAAGGATAAAAAAGCTTCCCTTACCAACAAAGGACTTAGGCAATCTAACATAGCCGTCAATATATTCCTCACGGTCATCAAGCGGTCCACAGGGGATAGTGCCTATCTTAGCCACGGAAACCATTTCGCGCTCGGTCTTTGAGATGTAAGGCGTTTCAAAGCCAAGGTCGCTTTTTGTTATAATGCCGGCACGCTCCATAGCGTCAAGATATCTCTGCACCGTGCTTTTTGAAACACCTGTGCTTGCGGAAATCTCACGGACAGATGGAGAAGAATTATATGTATCAAAATAGTTTTCAATACATTGCTTAATAGAAATAATAATATCAACCTTTACGTTTGCCATAATAAATACCTTCCTTTTTTCAAAGCAGAGTAGCCATAAAACGCTTAATTCTGCTTCGGTGTAAATTTGTGTCCCACCTTGTGCGCACATTGGGACACTTTGTCCCATTTATTATAGCACCCTAAAAAGCCCTTGTCAATAGAATTTCATAAAAAAAGGGACAAACTGTCCCAAAACTAAAACAAAAGAGGTCAAAAGCTCCTGCTTTTGCTGATTTTTTGCGCCTTATCCTATATAATTAATGAAGGATTTTATGCGATAGCCTACCTTTTTCTTGACAAAAAATATGCTGGGTGCTAATATATAATAGTATAAAGAAAAAACGAGGTTTATAAAATGCCAAGATTTTTTATAAGAAAAGAGCAAATTGAAATAAAGGAAAACGAAAAGCTAATCCACATAGTAGGCGAGGATGCCCACCATATAGCAAGGGCACTTCGTATGGCTGTTGGCGAGGGTGTTGAAATATGCGATATGCAAAAAAACCTTTACATGTGTACGCTTTTGGAGTTTTTTGACGATAAAGAGGTGCTTGCCAGGGTGGATAGCGAGGTTAAGTGCGACACCGAGCCGGAAAACGAAATCGTTTTATATCAAGCCCTTGCCAAGGGCGAAAAAATGGAGATTATTATCCAAAAGGCTGTGGAGTGTGGTGCAACAAAAATTGTGCCCTTTAAGTCCGAGCGCTGTATTGCCAAGCTGGATAAAAAGGACGAGCCAAAGAAAATTGAACGCTGGCAAAAAATTGCTGAGGCAGGGGCTAAGCAAAGCGGCAGAGGTATAATTCCGCAGGTCTTTCCGGCTTTGACATTTGACCAAATGATAGATGAGGCAAAAAAATGCAGCCTGCCACTTTTCTGCTACGAGGCAGAGGACGGCTCAACGATAAAGAGCGCACTAAGGGGTGCAGAGGACAAATCCACCATTGCCATAATTATAGGCAGTGAGGGTGGCTTTAGCGTTACAGAGGCTAATAAAATAAAGGACGCAGGCATAAGAAGCGTGGGTCTTGGCAAAAGAATATTAAGGTGTGAAACCGCATCTGCCTTCGCTCTTGCGTGCATTGTGTACGAAAACGAGCTGTGATTTTTGGGCAATTTAACAATAAAAATAGCAATATTCACAAAAAAATATTGAATTTCCTATTGAAAACTTTGTAAAAATAGTGTAATATAGATATACTAAGTGCACAAATTGCACAAAAACGACAATTTTGTTCGGAGGTAAATATGTCAAACAGATTGTTCCAGGGCGTAATTCATCAAATGCACGATGCAGTAGACAGGGTTATCGGAGTTATAGACGACGGTGGCGTTGTTGTTGCATGTAGCGAGCTTTCAGTTATTGGCGAGGTAAGAGCTAAGGTGAAGGAGGAGATGGCGTTTACAACAGAGAAAATCGTTGCAGATGGCTATACATACCAGCACATTGGCACTAATGCAAAGCCGGAGTTTATGGTTTTTGTAGAGGGCGAGGATAAGACAGCAGAAAAGTATGCATCTATTCTTACTATCACTCTTGCAAACATCAAAAGCTTTTATGACGAAAAATGCGACAAAAGCTCATTTATCAAAAATATCATTATGGATAACATCCTACCAAGCGACATTTACGCAAAGAGTAAGGAGCTTCATTTTGATGGTAACGAGCCACGTGCCGTATTGCTTGTTAGATTCTATACAAGGACTGACCTTCTCCCCTTCGATATTATCCAAAATATGTTCCCAGACAAGTCCAAGGACTTTGTTATCAGCACAGGCGAGCAGGATATAGTTGTAGTTAAGGACTTAGAGGGAGAGGCAAGCACGCTTGATGTTGAGCAAATTGCTCAGAACATTGCTGACACAGTAAGCTCCGAGTTTTACTGCAAGGTTGGTATCGGTATAGGTACTATTGTAGAAAACGTAAAGGACCTTGCAAGATCATATAAGGAATCACAGATTGCTATTGAGGTTGGCAAGGTGTTTGAAAGCGAGAAGGAAATCATCAGCTACGAAAACCTTGGCATTGGTCGTCTTATTTACCAGCTTCCGACAACCCTTTGCGAAATGTTCCTTTCTGAGGTATTTAAGCACGGCTCTCTTGACACACTTGACAAGGAAACTCTTCAAACAATTCAGGTTTTCTTTGATAACAACCTAAACGTGTCCGAAACCTCAAGAAAGCTTTTTGTACACAGAAACACACTTGTGTACAGGCTTGAAAAGATAAGAAAGCTAACAGGCCTTGACCTTCGTCAATTTGACCACGCAATCACATTCAAGGTTGCACTTATGGTTAAGCGTTACCTAACATCTAAGCCTGTAAAATTCTAAGAAACGACCTCCTTGTTAAACAAAGCAAAAAAGGAGAAAAAATGAATAAGCAATTAAGTGTAAAATATGCACTACTTTATGGTGCAATTGCAGTAGTTGTGGCTGTTTCAATGACCATTGGCGCAATGATGCTTGTTTTCAATTTTGAAAAGGCAGAAATGGAGAAGGAGCACGGTAAGGACCTTGCCGCAGCATACGAGGGTGTTGATGCTCTTAGCGAAATTATTGAGTATTACAACACCTTGCCAGAGGACCAGCGCAACTATGATATGTATCTTAAGCTCTGTGAGCTTGAGAAATGGTACCGTGCCTACTATGTTAAGGCAAACGAAATGGACAATGATAAAATCACCCATATGGTTGCAAACGGCTTTATTGCCGGTGTTGGCGACAAGCATGGTGAGTTTTACACAGCGGACGACTTTGCTGCCTTGACAAGCCAAACACAGGGTAACACCGTTGGTATTGGAGTTTATGTTAGACTTGACCCTGACACAATGTGCATCAAGGTTTTGACGGTTATGAAGGACTCTCCGGCGCTTGATGCGGGAGTTAAGGCGGGCGACATTATTACACATGTTGACGGACAGAGCGTTATCGAGCTTGGCTATTACGAGGCTATCAATCGTGTTGCGGGTAAAGAGGGAACAAACGTGGAGCTTACCGTTTTAAGAGACGGTCAGACCATGACTTTTGTCGCTACAAGACGCAGGGTTGAAACCGAAACCGTTTATTTCCACAAGCACGAGGCTGACCCGAAAGTTGGCGTTGTTCGCATTATAGAGTTTAATAACTCCACACCTAACCAGTTTAAGAATGCGGTAAACACTCTTCTTAACGACCAGGGCTGTACCTCTCTTGTGTTTGATATGAGGTCAAACCCGGGTGGCACTCTTGAATCGGTTGTTGAAATGCTTGACTTCCTTCTACCAAGGGGAGACGTGGTATATGTTACCGACAAGGACGGCATAGTGCTTGAAAAATATGTTTCAGACGACAGCTGTATTGATGTTCCAATGGCGGTTTTGACTGACGGTAACACAGCCAGCGCAGCAGAGCTGTTTACCTGCGCGCTTCGTGATTACGAAAAGGCAATTATTGTTGGCACAACAACCTATGGCAAGGGCTCTGTCCAAAGCCTAATTGAGCTTGAGGACGGCACAGGCCTTAGATTTACAACATATTTATATAGCCCACCAAAATCGGAAAATTATGATGGCGTTGGCATCGTGCCCGACGTAATAGTGGAGCTTGATGAGTCACTTATAGACAAAAATTATTTTGAAATAACAGACGCAGAGGACAATCAGCTAAAGGCTGCCCTTGATGCGCTTAAGAAATAAGGAGATTATTATGGCAGAGCAGAAGACAAAATACACTAAAGAGGGCTTTCAAAAATTAATTGACGAGCTTGAATATTTAAAGGTTACAAGAAGAGCCGAGGTTAAGGAAATGCTTAAGGAGGCAAGAGCCTTCGGTGACCTTTCAGAAAACAGTGAATATGATGAGGCAAGAGACCAGCAGGCTAAGGTTGAAAGCCGTATTTTCGAGCTTGAGGAGCTTATTAAAAACGGTGTTGTAGTTGACGAGGGCGAGATTAACAAGAATATTGTTAACATCGGCTCCACAGTTACAATCAGATATAAGGACGGCAAGGAAATTACCTACTACATTGTTGGCTCTAACGAGGTTGATTCTCTTAACAGAAAAATCTCCGACCATTCTCCAATCGGTATGGCACTTATCGGCCACAAGAAGGGTGAAACTGTAACAATCGTTAAGCCAAAGGGCGAGGAGGAAGCAACAATTGTTGCCCTCGAAAGAACAAAGAGATAATTTGAGGAATTAAAATGGCAGACATTGTAAATAATGAGGCTGCTGAGGTTCAAGACCTTAGCGAGCAGATGATTATAAGACGCGAAAAGCTAAAGGCTCTTTGTGACGAGGGTAAGAATCCCTTTGAAATCACAAAGTTTGATGTTACACATTCAAGCGTAGAGGCAATAAAGCTTTTCGAAGAGAAGGAAGCTACCCTTGCCGAGGGCGAGGAAATTGTAGTTAGAGTTGCAGGCAGAATGATGTCCCGTCGTATAATGGGTAAGGCGTCCTTTGCACATCTTCTTGACGGAGAGGGCAAGGTTCAGCTTTACGTTTCCAGAAACGATATTGGTGATGAGGATTATGCAGCATTCAAAAAGTGGGATATCGGCGATATTATCGGTATTGAGGGCGTGCTTTTTAGAACAAGAACAGGGGAAATCTCCGTTCACGCAAAAAGCGCTATCCTTCTTGCAAAGTCCCTTCATCCACTACCGGAAAAGTATCACGGTCTTACCAATCTTGAGCAAAGATATAGACAAAGATACGTTGACCTTATTGTTAACCCTGAGGTTAAGGACACATTTGTAAAGCGCTCCCAAATCCTTAAGGAAATAAGAAGCTTCCTTGATAACAAGGGCTTTTTAGAGGTTGACACACCTATCCTTGTTCCAATGGAAATCGGCGCTTCCGCAAGACCATTCAAGACACACCACAACACCCTTGATATTGATATGACCCTTCGTATCGAAACCGAGCTATACCTAAAGCGCCTTATCGTTGGAGGTATGAACAAGGTTTACGAGGTTGGTAGAATCTTCAGAAACGAGGGTATGGATACAAAGCACAACCCGGAATTTACCACTATCGAGCTTTATGAGGCATTTGCTGACTACAAGGATATGATGAACCTTGTTGAGGAAATGTACAAAATGCTTGCTGTTAAAATCTGTGGCTCTGAAAAGATAACATTCCAGGGCGTGGAGATTGATATGGGCAAGTGGGAAAGACTTACCATGGCAGAGGCAGTAAAGAAGTACGCAGGCGTTGATTATAACGACTGGGCTGATGATGCTGCTGCAAGAGAGGCTGCAAAGCAGCTCCACGTTGAGGTTGCTGAGGATGCAACCAAGGGCAGAGTGCTTATTGAAATCTTTGACGCGTATGTTGAGGAAAAGCTTATTCAGCCAACCTTCATTTACGATTACCCGGTTGAAAACAGCCCACTTGCAAAGAGAAAGCCAACAAATCCAGCCTTTACAGAAAGATTTGAGTACTTTATCAATGCAACCGAATACGGTAACGCATTTAGTGAGCTAAATGATCCAATCGACCAAAAGGAGCGCTTTGAAAAGCAGGTAGCAGAAAAGCTTAAGGAAGAGCCGGACTCCAAGGCAGAGGTAGACTACGACTACATAGATGCCCTCGAGTACGGTATGCCACCAACAGGTGGCCTGGGCTTTGGCATCGACCGCCTTGTTATGCTCCTCACCGATAGCGCATCCATAAGAGACGTTTTGCTCTTTCCAACCATGCGCCCGGAAACAAAATAATCAAAAAAAGCCGACCCCCGTGTCGGCTTTTTCTTGTTTTCTAGCACCAAGACTATACCCACGTACCTAAGGCGTAGATTCGTTTACTTGGTGCTTTTGTTTTTGTTTGCTTTCTCTAAAACAATCAATACGCCGTTTTCTTGTGGAATAACTTGAACCATACAGTTATCCTCAAACCCATAGTGCTTGCGCACATCCTTTGGAATAACAACCCTACCTAAGCTATCAAACTTTTTGACAATTACAAAGCTCTTCATTTTACAACTCCTTTTTGGTTAAAATTTTAACTGTTAGCTTATTTTATCACAATAAAAGCGAGAAGTTTGTCGAATTTTGTAGTTAAGTAAAAAAATCCAAATAAAAAGGTGCTAAATAGCACCTTATTTTAAATTTTTAATAAATACGTCTAGTAAATCTAAAGCGGCTTTTCTTTGCTTTGGGGTTAGTCGGTCAAGTCGTTCTGTAAATTCATTATAGACGTATGGTTTTCCGGAAGAAATATTATCTCTCAAAAGGTAGTCGGCTGAAATGTCAAGGACTTCTACAATGTCAATAAATAACGGAATACTTGGCATTTTATTTCCACGTTCGATTTCACTTACATAAACATCAGTAATACCAAGTGCTTCAGCTAATTGTTGCTGAGTAAGCGATTTTTGTTTTCTGGCTTCACGAATGCGCTTTCCTAAAGCTTCACGTTGCATACTGTACCTCTTTAAACTAATAGTTAAGATTTATACCATTATTATAAAATAAGAAAAGGAGATATTTTATAAACAAGTAGTTTTAAAATTAACTAATAGTTTAAATTCAAAGCTTGAAAAGGCAATAATCAAGTTGTTTTTGCCCCAAAACAACCTTTAGAATCTTTTGCTACTAAAAATCAGTTTTGAAAAGCGTTCTTTTTGGCTTGATTTGGTACAAATTCAAAAGGTTACTTGTGGTACTAAAATGGTATGCCACGTATGCCAAATTGTATGCCAAAATATACTAAAATATCTTGAAATAGTATTTTGAATATGGTAATATAAAATTACAATATTTGTAATTTTAAGGAGAACAACTATGAAAGTAACCTTTATGGGTGCCGGAAGTACTGTTTTTTCAAAAAATGTACTTGGCGACACAATGCTGTGCGAGGCGTTTCACGATGTTGAAATTGCGCTTTACGATATAGATTCCGACAGGCTTAATGAGTCATACATTCTTATTTCTAAAATGAACGAATCTATAAATGAGGGACGAGCAACAGTCAAAAAATATCTTGGCGTGGAGCAAAGAAGGGAAGCGTTAAGAGAAGCTGATTTTGTAATCAACGCAATACAAGTAGGCTTATATGACCCATGCACAATTATTGACTTTGAAATTCCAAAGAAATATGGGCTTCGCCAGACTATTGGAGACACCTTGGGTATAGGCGGAATTTTCCGTGCCCTTCGTACCATACACGTATTAAAGGATTTTGCAAGAGATATGGAGGAGGTATGTCCAAATGCCTGGTTCCTTAATTACACAAATCCTATGGCTATGCTTACAGGCTATATGCTTAGATATACAAAGGTGAAAACAATCGGACTTTGCCACAGCGTGCAGGTTTGCTCAGAGGGCTTGCTTAAAGGCTTGGATATGGAGGATAAGCTAGAGGGCAGACTTGAAAAAATAGCGGGAATTAATCATATGGCATGGCTTCTTGAAATAACAGATAAGGACGGAAATGACCTTTATCCGGAGATAAAAAAGCGTGCAAAGGAAAAAAATGCAAGCCAAAAGCATGGCGATATGGTACGCTATGACTATATTGATAAGCTTGGCTACTACTGCACGGAATCAAGTGAGCATAATGCAGAATATAATGCATTCTACATAAAGGCAGGCAGAGAGGACTTGATTGAAAGGTTCAACATTCCTCTTGATGAATATCCACGACGCTGTATCAACCAAATCGCAGGCTGGCAAAAGCAATATGAGGAGCTAATGTCCGGAGCGAAAATTGAGCATACACGCTCAAAGGAATACGCATCTCACATTATGGAGGCAATATACACAAACACTCCATATAAGATAGGCGGAAACGTTCTAAACCGCGGACTTATAACCAATCTTCCATACGATGCTTGTGTAGAGGTACCTTGCTTGGTTGACGGTAATGGAGTAACTCCTACCTTTGTAGGCGAGCTTCCGCTTCAGCTTGCAGCAATGAATAGCACCAATATCTATACCCAAATGCTTACAATTGATGCCGCCCATACAATGAGCAAGGAAAAGATTTACCAAGCGGCGATGATGGACCCACACACAGGCGCACAGCTTTCTCCGGACGAGATTGTGTCCCTCTGCGATGAGCTTTTTGAGGCACACGAAAAGGCAGGATATCCAATATTCTAAATTTATATTATGATAAAATAACAGGATTGAAAGAACCAAAAGAGGCATCTGAAATGAGCAAAAGAACAAAAGAAATTCTGGCAAATATGACCCTTGAGCAGAAGATTTATCATCTGCAGCAGATTACAACTGCCGCATTTTTGACAACCAAGGAAAGTAAATACGAAATTATAACAGGACCAAACAGCGCAGTAAAGCTTAAAAAGGATATGGTTTATGATGTTGGCACATCTCTTAACCTTGTTGGCGCTGAAACTATGATAGATGCTGAGTCCAACTATCTCAAAAACAGCAAGTATAAAATACCTCTTATGATAATGCAGGACGTTATCCACGGCCATCGCACCCTCTATCCAATCAATCTTGGTGTTGCCGCGTCCTTTGACAGAGCTTTGGCTAAGGAGCTTGCTGCTATGGCAGCTAAGGAGGCAGCCCTTGACGGAATGTGCGTTACCTTTGCGCCAATGGTTGACCTTGTGCGTGACCCACGCTGGGGCCGCGTTATGGAATCAAGCGGAGAGGACCCATACCTTAACGGAGAAATTGCAAAAGCCACCGTTGAGGGCTATCAGGGCGATATGGGCAAGTACAATATTGCCGCTTGCGTTAAGCACTTTGCCGCATACGGTGCAGCAGAGGCAGGACGTGACTATAATACTGTTGATATAAGCGAGCGCACCCTGCGCGAGTATTATTTGCCTGCCTACAAGAGCGCAGTTGATGCCGGAGTTAAAATGGTTATGACTGCCTTTAATATAGTAGACGGCGTACCCTGTGTAGGAAATAAGCACCTTGTAAAGGAAATTCTGCGTGATGAGTGGGGCTTTGACGGAGTTGTAATAAGCGACTATGGAGCATACGAGGAGATGATTGCACACGGTGCTTGCGAGGATAAAAAGGAGGCTGCCTTCCTTGCTATGGATGCAGGCTGTGATATCGAAATGATGTCAAGCTGCTATGTAGAGCATCTTGAAGAGCTTATTAACGAGGGTAAGGTAACCGTCGAGCAGGTTGACAAGGCAGTTTTGAGAATCCTTGATTTGAAGGAAGAGCTTGGAATTTTGGATAACCCATACCGTAGCGTAAATGTTGAGGAAGCAAAAGCAGTTCAGCTTTCAAAGGAGCATCGCGCTATTGCAAAGAGAGGCGCTGTTGAGAGCGCAGTTCTCTTGAAAAACGAGGGAATTTTGCCGTTTAGCAAGGAAGCTGGTAGTGTGGCAGTAATAGGCCCACTTGGCGCAACAGGAGCTATCCACGGTAGCTGGCATTGTGGCGGTAAAATTGAGGAAACCGTTAGCGTGCTTGAGGGCTTAAAGAGCCTTCTTGGAAACAAGGTAAAATATGCTAAGGGCTGTGCTATTGAATACGACGCAGATGATGAGTCCCTCTTTGACGAGGCTTGTCAGCTTGCAAGGGAAAGCGAGTGCGTTGTCCTTTGCTTAGGCGAGGATCAGGAATATTCAGGCGAGGGCAACTGCCGTACAAGTATAGATTTACCGGAAATACAGTATAAGCTTCTTGACAGAATTTTAGAGGCTAACAAAAACGTGGCTGTGGCTCTCTTTACAGGTAGACCACTTGCTATTAGCAGACTTGACGAAAAAGCTCCCGCAATACTAAATATGTGGATGCCGGGCACAGAGGGTGGAAACGCCTGTGCAAGCTTGCTCTTTGGCGATTCTGTTCCTTCCGGAAAAATCACAATGACCTTCCCACGCACCCTCGGTCAGTGTCCTATTTATTATAATCACTACACCACAGGCAGACCAAAGGCAGAGGCGGATGATAAGAAGTTTGTTCGCTTTACATCCTGTTATCTTGATATGCCAAACAGCCCGCTTTATCCATTTGGCTACGGCTTATCCTATACAAGCTTTGAGTATAGCGACTTTACTCTCAGCAGCGACACAATGAACAAAGGTGATACCCTTGTGGCAAGCGTTAAGGTTAAAAACACAGGAAAGTACAAGGCAAAGGAAGCAGTACAGCTTTACATAAGAGATGTAAAGGGCTCTTGTGTTCGTCCTGTAAAGGAGCTTAAGGGCTTTGAAAAGATAACCCTTGATGTAGGCGAGGAAAAGACAGTTAGCTTTGAAATTACCGAAGAAATGCTTAAATATTGGAATCGCGACCTTAAATTCGTTGCCGAAAAGGGCGAGTTTATGGTATTCATCGGCAAGGATTCCACCTGCAAGCCGTTTGCAAGCTTTATGCTGAATTAAGGAAAAATAAACCCATATGGAAACAAAGCCATATGGGTTTTTTGATGTAAGCTCGGTATCAGGCATAGCTTGCCCAGGCTCTGTTATTGACAAGGGGCTTTTTAGATGTTATACTGTTTGTGTAGATTAGCCTATATAAAGGAGAAGAAAATGAATAAGAAGCTAATTATATTTTTCGTGGCTTTATGCGTAATAATGGCGTTTATTGTAAGCTGTGGAACAGTTCCGGAAGCACCGGGGGTAAATACCGACACAGGAAGCGGTAGCACTTATGAAAGCACACCGGACAGCACTCCGAGCAAGGACTCAAGCCTGGACACAAATACCGATATCGGTGGTGGCGAAAGCAACGACCCGGAAATCGGTGGTGGCACTCAAGAGCCTGAACCCGAACCCGAGCCCGAACCCGACCCAACTCAGGATTGGAACAAGGATGAGCATCTTAAGATCCTTGCAATCGGCAACAGCTTTTCTGACGATACAACAGATTTTGTTTATCAGGTTGCCAAGGATGCGGGTGTGAAGAAGGTTACAGTGGGCAAGCTTTATATTGGCGGATGCACTCTTGCGACCCATCTTAACAATGCAAAAAACAACAATTACGCCTATGACTACAAGATCAACACAGCAGGCACATGGGTAGCCCAGGGTAATAAATCCATTAAATATGCAGTAGAAAGCGACGATTGGGATTTTATAACCTTCCAGCAAGCAAGCGGCTATAGTGGAATTGCCGACACCTACGACGACCTTAGTGAGCTTATAAGCATAGTTGAGCCCCTTTGCCCCGATGCCCGTCTTGTGTGGCATATGACTTGGGCGTACAAGGTTGGCTCCACACATCAAGACTTTCCTAAATACAACAGTGACCAAATGACAATGTATAATGCTATTGTTAATGCGGTTCAAACCAAAATTTTAACAAATGATAAAATTGAAATAGTAATCCCGTCGGGAACAGCTGTTCAAAACGTAAGAACCTCGTTTATCGGGGACACCACCCGTGACGGCTATCATCTTTCCTATGGCGTTGGCAGATATATTGCGGCAATGACATTTGTAAAGGCACTTACAGGACTTTCTATTGATAATTCCACAACAAGACCAAATGACATAGACAGCTATGAGCTTGAAGCTATTATAGCAAGCGTTAACGATGCAATCAATACGCCGTACGCAGTAACCAATTCTTCATATCCCGTAAAGGATGCCGGCACAGGTGGAGATGATTCTGCAAACGCAGGCGTAATTCCGGAGGGATACGTTCAGCTTACCGCTACACAAATGGGACTTGTATCGTCAAGCTTTTATAATTCCTCCTCAAACGGCAATCTTAACAGTGGAACAAACGGCTGGTACGGTGGATTTATGGCAACAAAGAAGTTTACAAGACAGGAGCTTCCCGTTGGCACAATAATCGAAATTGCCGAGGGCTGGCAGTACCGTCCTGAGGGCTGGAACTATACAGGCTCAAGACCCGACAATGTAACAGTGTTGAGAATTGTGATTGATGAGGATTGGTGGGGCTCATATACAGAAAGGGGCTTTAATATTTCTCAAGTAGGACATTCAACGAGCTCAAACAAGGTAATAAACCTAACTACCGAGCAAGTAGCATCAATGGTGTTTAAGATCATAGTTCCCGAGTCTTGTATAAACAACGCAGAATAATAAGAAAAAAGCCACAGAAATCTGTGGCTTTTTTATCTTTATAAAGCTTTCTTAAATTCTTGATACACCTGTTTTTACAGCAGCATCATAAACATCCCTTGCTCTTTTACAGCAGCTTGGTGACAAAAAATCCGTAGTCGTTGTTACAAACAGCGCAAAGGCACCGTTAGTGCTTGCTAAAACCAACATAAAAACCTTTGTAACAGGTGGGGGAACTGGCTTTAGGCTCTTATGTATATATCGGTAGTTACGCCGAGGAATTTTTACGCTCCTTTAATGCTGATGTGTGCTTTTTTTCAGTAAGAACGCTAACATTGGACGGTGTGTTGACCGATAACGCCATAGCAGAAAATTCAGTCCGCAGAGTGATGATGTCGCAATCAAAGAAAAGCATTTTGATGATCGATTCGAATAAGGTGGCAGAGCCGTGTATGAATAGCCTTTGCACCCTTGACGCGGTGGACTTTGTAGTTAGTGAGTGCGATATTTTGGATCAATTCAAGGAGCATAAAGAAAAATTTATTTAACGAAAGCAAAATAATAAAAAAGCCGACACAAGGTCGGCTTTTTTGCTTATTTCTTTCTTTCCCAGTATAGCACTCCGTCGTCAAAATCCATGCAGGAAAGCATTTTTGCGTTCTTTTGTGGGCTACTAAGGTCAAGCTTGTATTCCTTTTCGTTATAGCTACAGTAGCTGACCCAGCCCAAGGGCTTTTCAAAGGTAACGGATTTTAGATTTGCGCAGCCACGAAAGGCAAGGGACTCTATCCTTGTTATGTTTTTCGGTATAACAATATCTATAAGTCCGTCGCAATTTTCAAATGCATCCTCCTCAATGGTTGTGGCATTTTCTTTTAATGGTAAGTGGGTAAGACTGTTACAGCCACTAAATGATCCTTGGCTAATTGTGGAGCAGGGGGTAATTTCCTTTAAGGAAACACAGTCAGAAAAAACGCAGGAATAAAGAAACGGGTCCCCATGCATAACCACCTTAGAAAGGGCGGTACAGCCATTAAAGGCGCTCCAGCCGATAGATGAAAAGCATTCTGGAACAGTTATTTCAGTAAGAGATGTACAGCCCCAAAAGGCATAGTCCTCAATCCTTGGCAGCTCCTCTTCCAAATCAGCAAACGCTTTTTGTATAATATACTCCTCATCGCTTGCAAATCTGCTGCTATAATCAGGGAGCGTAACAGATTTTAGCGCCTTGCAGTCCTTAAATGCGCTTTCTCCAATGGATTTTACAAAAATGCCGTCAATAGAGCTAGGGATAACAACCACCTCAGCATCCTTTTCACAATCAATAACATTATAAGCCCCGTCAACAAGTGAAAGCGTCAGCTTGCCATATTTTATCTCATCCATAAAAGCACCCCCTTTAGTATCTGATTATATATTACAATAAAAACCACCGACTTGTCAACAAAGCGACATAAATAAAAACTTGCTTTTAGCAGCCTTAGGTGGTATAATTAAGGTAGCAACGTACAAGGTAAACTAAAGGAGAAAAGGTATGAAAAGACTTATTTTATTCTTTCTTATAACACTACTGACACTCATATTCATATTTACATTTGCAGGCTGTGATATGCTTTTGGGCGACCTTGGCGGTACAGGTGGCGGTGGCAACAATGATGACGACCCACCGCAAATTGATAACGAAACCGATTTGGACGTGTTTGTGCCACAGCCGGAGGACGGCGGATATGTAGAGGGCGAAACCTATTACAAATCCAACTCCGTCAGCCTTGTTACCGAGGTTAATGGCAATTACTCAATTGACAGACCCTTTACCTTAGATAAGGATGATGAAAGCAAAAGGATTTACCACAACCTTTACCTGTATGAGGGCGACTTTTTCCAGGTTATTTACTATAAGGAGGGTGACCTCTTGGGGCAAATCTTTGCCTCACTCAGCGACGAGGGAGATAGCCAATATGCCGCTGTTGAGTATGACGATGGTGGCAACCCCTTGCAGCTAAATATCATAGAGCAGGGTGTATACGACTTGATTTTGGATGTCGAAACCATGGCAATTGATATGGTTAAGGTGTCCGATATTGATACACCTGTGTACGAAACCATAACAAGCTGTGAAATCTATGTTCATATGGGCTTGTCTAATTATACATACACAGAAATGGCGTTTAATGAGGAAACAAACGAGTTTTATATAGAAAAGGAAATTCCAAGAGATGCCGTGGTTGGCTTTTTCAGCGCCTCCCATGCCAGTCGCTACAATATCACAGTAGAGGACGAGGCTATGGACAAGGTCCTATATTGGAATGACCAATCTCCCAATGGCTATCATGCAAGCGTCGGTGGACTTTATAAGATTTACCTAAACGCAAAAACCTATCAGGTTAGGGTAGAGCTATTAAATCCGGACACAGCAGAGTACTATTGTCAGGTTGGCTTTTTGGAAAACAATGAGCTAAGCCCTGTAAGTGCAAGCACCCCATACTTGTTTGAATACACCTTTGTTGCCGTGGCAGAGCGCAATGATCCATATGTTAGCCTGCCAAGGCTGTACCCTGAGCTTGGTATGAAATATAAGCTATCTATCATAGACGAGCAAGATGTTACCGCCCTTGATGAGTATGTTGATGGCTCCGGCACGTATAAGCTTACAATAAACCTTAAGGATTTTACCCTTACTGTTGAAAAAATCTCAGACTAATAAAAAAGCCGACCAAACGGTCGGCTTTTTGTTTGTCAATTAAAAGAATACACCCTTAGCTCTTGCCTTCATTTCCTGAGAAGCGATAAATGGAATCCTTGTGGTGTAGCCGTTTTTAGCAGCTACGATTTTCTTGGTTGGCCAAGCAAAAATATCACGGTTCCACTGGTCGATTGTGTCGTTGTAAAGCTCTCTTGCAGCAGTGATTTCTCTTTGTAGGTACATATTTTGCTGCATAGCATCAGCAATCTCTCTGTGGGCTTGCAAATCAGGATAGTTTTCCATAGCTATGTTGATATCTCTGGAAATAGTGTCAACCTGTGCGCCAATTTCATTTCTTGCCACGTCAGAGTCGCCGCTGCCGGATCTATACCTTGCAATGTTTTCAAAGGTGGACTTGTCAAGGTCAATAGCCTTGTCAAGAAGACGCGCGCAGTTTTGGAGAACAACTACACGTTGCTCAAGATAATTGTCAATTTGAGAAGCATTTCTTTGGATTTTTTGCTGTAGCTGATCAAAATGCTTTTTTGCGTTTATCTTCATAAATAGGAAAATAACGCCTGGAATAATACCGCAAATCCACAACAAAATTTCAAATAATGTAGAGCCAAAGCCTACAGTTGCAGGGATTTTTTTGGCGATAACATTTGTGTCAAGTCCTTCTTCTCTTATTTCGGGTTCAAGCTCGTCAAGTTCGTTTGCCATTTTTATTTTCTCCTTTTATGTATTATCGATATATGCACAAATTCTTTCGCGCGGCAATAACGCCACTGCTGCGGCTTTCGTCATATGGCCCTACGAAAAAATCATTGTGTGCTTCAAGCGGAATATACTCATCCCAAGGTACACCAACACTATGAAAGCGCCCGTCGCCACCATAAACAGATATGTAGTCAATGCGTGGAATGATATCATATGAAAATGCAGAAATACGCACCGTGTCCGTCTCTCCGTTTGCCTCAACAAAGCTTGACTTAAGTATAGCCTGCGTCTTTGTGTCGGGATGCACCACATATCTTGCATCTATGCAGTTTGCAAGCGCCTCACATTCCTTAGAGGAATATGTTTGCTTGTAGTCCGGAATAGGCATAAGTGAATGGACAGGCCTTTCTTGATAAACAGGAATTGCCAAAATTGGTGCCAGGTCAAAATATACAGCCTTAAAGTATTCCTTGTTGCCCTCAATAAAGCTGCTTCTAATGGTGTCATAGGAGTAGGACATATAGCTCTGTGGCAAAAGGTTAATAGGTCTGCCTTGGCTGTGCTGTGTAATAATTCGGTTGGTTTTGTTTTCCTTGATAAAGGTAAAGTCATCGCCATAGCCCGTCTGGGAGCGAATTAAATCAACCATATTAGTTTGGGCAAGAGGCGTAAACAAAAGCCTAAATTGCACCTCGTTGGTTCTGTCAAGTGCATAAAAAAGCACCTCAAAGTCAGAGTTTGACATGGTGGTAAAGTTAGAGTTTTGCTCAACAGCCTCGTCGTTAAGACGCTGCAGCTTTTTCTCCCCGCGCTTTATATACCTTTCAATCTCCTTGTCGCTCTTTCTGTCAAGATTAGTGGCATCTCTGGTAAAGCGCAAATCATCTCCGCCGAGAGAGCAGTAGTCAAGCACAACCTGCGTGTGGTAAAAGGGCTTGGGCTTAGTTACAGATGCATGCAGGGTCTGTGACCTTGTAACGGTATATCGCTTGCCGTCACGACCACGGACGCTTTCTGTCCAGAAAATAGTCTTGTAGCCGTGATAGGTTTCTGTGCCCATTTTATGTATAAATTTGTTTTCAAACAAAAAGGGATTTCCGTTATACCTGCCTGCCAAAACATCAATTGCAGATTGTGCGCTGTCGTTGTAGTCCAAAAAGTCGTAATTCTTTATCATATCGACCTCTTGCTCCACAGAAAAATAAGGGGCAAAGTCAATAAGAGGAATAGTGGACTCAATTATATTTATGCAGTCCCTGTCTGTAAACAGCTCGTTTAGCGGTTGCATTTGCGCGCCGGCAAGATTGAGCAGCTGTTGCCTTGTTGCCTCAAAGGATTCAATCTCTCCCTGTAGCTTTTTTATCAAGGGGTTAACCTTCAAAATAGCAAGAGGGATAAGTATAAGCGTGATAAAGAGTATAACCCTTAAAAATTTCCATAGCCCCAGCTTTCTTTTTAGCTTCTTTAGGGTGTCACCAAGTGCTACATATTCATTAACCGTTTTTCGGTTAGCCTCAATATCAACGCCGGACCTTGTAACAAGCTCATCGAAAAAGCTGGTGGTGTTTTGCAAATGCAGGGCGCAAAACTTGTTTTCATATTCCTCTAAAGGATTGTAAATCATATTGTCCAAAAGTCTCACCCCCCTATAATATTAATATACTACATTTTTCCCAAAATGTAAAGAAAAACCGACAAAAACCCACAAAACACCCAAAACCCGGGCGACTTTTCGGACAATTAAAGGGCAAAACTCAAAAAGCATGGCGAAAAATAGAAAAATCCAAGCTAGAATTCTCGCCATAGGCGAGGCTTTTGCCAACGCCTTATCCGTGAAGCAGACAACGCCTTATGGGCAAAAGAGCGCTACCCAAGGTAGCCCTGTTGTCGTTAGCCAATTAAACAGCGCAATAGTAGTATTGCTCGTTTTCTTGGACGACTGCCACTCCTTGTTTCTCGCTTTATCTCTCCCTAAGAGCGCTCAAAACCATCCCCCAATCCAAAATCGCCGAGCAATTTTGGAGCTGGTTCAAAGACAGACCCCCCAGCCACAAAAAAGGACTCAGTAGAACCGAGATGGTTCAACTGAGTCCTTTATGTATAAAGGCTACGAAAAAGATATTTTTTGCGGTTTACAGTAAGGATTCGAACTCCCGTACTCAATCACGGCATAGCCGTGGATATCATCAATTCCGCAGGAATTGTATATCACCAACGGCTTGCCGTTGTATATCATCATTGCGAAAGAGGATGCAGCCTGCGGCTGATGATATACTCGCCTTGACGAGATATGCTCGTCAAGGCGGATGAGATGCACGCTAAAGCGTGATGAGATACAGCCCCAAAAGGGCTGATGATATGCACCACGCTTCGCGCGGTGATGATATGCCAAGCCTGCGGCTTGGATAAAAAATTCGACAAGCCGAAACTTGTCGAATTTTTTGGCAGCGGAACTAGGGTATTCGCCTGTGGCGAAGATACCCGCGACCTTTGCCTGAAAAGCAAGCTTTTCGATCTTCGGTCGTAGCAAAACGCATTTTTTTATTGTAAATTTTGAAAAGTAAAAGGTTTTATGTTATAATACTCTCAAAAAATAATTTTCAAAAACTTTTCTTGTATTCTCGTTTTCTTTCGGTATAATGTGTTTACCACCCGAAAGGAGAACGAAAATGCCAAATCTAAAACCATACTATCAAGTAAAATTAACTTTGTTGCGATGTAAGCTGTCTTTTCTCAAAAATCCCCCGAAAAACGAGGACGATCAATACGCTTACGGTTTTATCCGAAAAGCGTATGAGATAAACGAGAAACAGATAGAAATGCTTGATTTTGATAAGAACAAAAAGCGGTTAGAGGATTATTTTATGTGGCTTGGTGAAAATTGAATAATTAAAAAAAGGATTTGCAATTTTCCAATGCAAATTCTTTTTATTTTTAAAAACTATTGACAACAGTGAAAATCAGTGATATAATAAAACAAAAAATAAAAAGGAGAATTTTTATATGGAATGGAACATAGTAAAAATAAGTCAAACAAGTGGAAATACAGTGCCTTTTGTCAGCATAGGAAGAGGACAGCTTGACTTCAACGCAGTAGCTTGCGATTTGGTGAACGATAACGGAAATTACAAATACGCACAATTATTAACAGCAAAAGACAAAGGAAAAACAGTTGTTGCTGTAAAATTTTTGGAGAATTACGAAAATGACACCATAGTGATTAAAAGAAAAGTGCAAAACGGAAAAACTATTAAAGGAATGACTGTAGTAAATAAAGGTATAATTTCGGATTTGTTTGGAAAAAACGGTAAGAACGAAGGTATGGTTAGATATAGCGTCGAATTAATTGCGCCGGATATGCTTAAAATTCTTGAGTAATGTGAATTTTGGCATCAAAAAGATACGTATGTATCAACTAATATAGTCATCTATTTCGGTCAGATGGAAAAATAAAAAAATACGATAAAATCGTTTTTATCATTGGAAAGCGGGTTGAAAAACAGTTAAATAGTCCTCAAAATCCTTGAAATATCTACGTTTTAGCCATGTCATCTAAAACGGTCGCCAACCACAAAAGAAAGAACCGACCCTTGTGGTCGGTTCTTTCTTTTGGCTGGGGATCTAGGATGCATTGCCATTGGCAATGAGTTGCGACAAGCCTCTGGTGAGCAAGCTCCCCGATGACTTTTGTCGCACTTGCGCACCCAATCCAAAATCGCCGAGCAATTTTGGAGCTGGTTCGAAAACAGATCCCCAAACCATAGATAAAACAAAAAAAGACACCGTTTGGTGTCTTTTTCGTTTTATGGCTGGGGATCTAGGATTCGAACCCAGACATACAGAGTCAGAGTCTGCTGTGCTACCTTTACACAAATCCCCAATGCGTGAATTATTATAGCATAGTGAGTTTTGATTGTCAATGATTTTTTTGGAAAAATTTATACTTTTTCTTTACAACCAAGATATAAAGACTTATAATAAATAAAAAGAGGGGGGGAGAATATGGGATATTTAGTTTATATGACGCTTGTGTGCGTTTTGATACCCATAACTATGCTTGTTATTGGAATTATCTTTATAAAGAAGCCACCGAGAAGCATAAATAGTATTTATGGCTACAGAACAGATTATTCAATGAAAAATCAAGACACTTGGGATTTTGCCCATAAATATATAGGTAGAATTTGGGCTGTTTTGGGTCTTGTGCTTTTAGTCCTATTTACCGCTACCTCTATACTTGTATATATGTTTTTTTACGAGCGCTTTGATGATATCTGCGGGCTTCTTTGCCTGCTCGGTGTTGCGGGTCTTATTGTGCCTATAATCCCAACGGAGATAGCTCTAAAAAAGACCTTTGATAAAAATGGAAATAAAAAATAGCGACACGTGTCGCTATTTTTTTATTATTTCTAAAAATTCCTCTTTAGAATAGAGAATATTAAGCGCGCATAGCATGGCGTTTGGTGTCATAGATTCCGGCAAATCAAGCTTTCTTAAAAGCTGTGTGCGTGCATCCTTGCTATCAGCCCTGCCACTAAGCCCAAGCGCGTACAAATCTGCCTTGGTTATTCCTCCGGTTGCCTTGCATTCTGCCTCGGTGGAAAACGGTGCAAGCAGGTTAGTCAGCACCTCCTTAGAAATGCCCTCAACCCCTAAAATACCTTCCTTAGATGGGGAGGTCTTTCTTTTTTCCTTGCCCTCAACTCTTGGTATATAAAGGTTGATAAGTTGCTGGCTCGGTACAACCCTTTTTATGTAGGACCTAATAAGGTGACCACCACCGTCAGAGTCCGTCAGCAAAATAAGTGGAGATTTTTCGGCAAGCCTGCGAAGAAGTAAGGATTTTTCCTTGTCGTTAAACACCTTAAAGCCACCGGTTGTAATCACCGTCGCCTCAAACAGGGAGTCAAGCTTAATCTTATCGTACTTGCCCTCAACAATAATAGGATATTTTATCTTCATTTTATCTACAAAACAGAGCACAAAGCTCAGATATCAACCTTTCAACGGCAATATATGAAACCACGTTAGAGGAGGACTTTGACTTTATGTCAGCCTCTCGGCAAAGCTCAATAGCCCTTTCAAGCCTTTTGGGGCTTTCCTTGCTAACGGCAGTAATATATCTGCCCACCTTAAACTCATGTATGCCGGTTGCCTTGGAAATTTGTGCCTTATTCTGACCCATATCAAAAAGCCTTTTTACCAAAAACAGCTCCGTATACATACGCATAACAGATGCAAGAATAGAAGGCGCTGGCTCGTGAGAGGATTTTTGCCTGTAAAGTGTTTCAAAGGCAAGGGCACGATTTTTGTCTAAAAGCGCATTGGTAAGCTGAAAATCCCCATACTCGATGGTTTGACAGCAAACATTTTCAATATCCTCGCCTGTTATGGCGGTTCTTTCGTTCATTTTTGCAAAGGCGCAAAGCTTATGTATCTCGTTGGAAAGCGCCCACATATCGTGGCCGCAAACCTCAACCAGCTTGTCGCAAAGTGACGGGTCAAGCTCAATCTTCTCTTGGGAAAAGTGTCTTAAAATCCAGCTTTTCAGCCTTGATGCAGACGGAAAGGAAAGCTCCACAGGTGTAAGGTATTTTGTTACCATCTTAAAAAGCTCGGAGGGCTGCTTTGGTAGCCTGCCCACATTAAAATAATCACTGTCTGCGCGGATAATAAGCACAGTATGGTCGTTGTCCTTTAGCTGAGAAAGGGCAATTTCAAGACCCTGCAGCTCGTCCTTTTTAAGAGCATTGAAGTCAACACCGCGGACCTCAACCAGCTTTTTGTCTGCCATCATAGGTAGGGAGCAGATTGCGTCCTCTAACACGGCAGAGGTAAACTCCTCGGCATAAAGCACAATATGGTTAAAGTCATCAAATGAGCCGTCAAGCACAGCCCGCTGCGCCTCTTTGGAATAAGAATATTTTAAGTAGTCCTCATCCCCATAAAAAAGGTAGCCGCCGTTTAGTGATTTTAGCTCGTTTCTAAATTCCTGCTCGGTCATATTTTTTTAACTTCCATTTTAAAAACAGTTCTTTGTGCACAAGCACCCTTGATTTCAATAAGATATATAATTTCCAGGGACCCTGTGTCTAAAAGACGGTTATCAACCTGCTTTGCAAAGATGCAAATTTCAAAGGGCATAATGCCTGTGTTGTATACACAAACATGGCGTTTTCCCTCCTCAAAATACATAAAAGCATCAATCGCGCCGGTGCGCACAATGCTAAGCTCCTTAGGTGTATTTATATCAAATTTTACCTGTGTATGTACACCACCCATGCCCTCGCCATCCTCGTCATATTCAAGGACGCATGTCTTGCCCTGACAAAGAAGCTTGCCAAAGAGGGTGGTTTCTATAACATCGCCGTCCGTACCCTCGGAAAAGCTTTCGGTAATCATAAGCTCATCGGCAGCACGGTCAAAAATAGACTTGCCCTTGTAATCTGCCTGTGAGGTCGTTATCTTAATTTTTACATCCATTTTGTTTTTTCCGTTTCTTAGTTTTTAACAATATGCTCCGGCTTTTTCACATAAACCCTGCAGCCGGGCTCAACGCTTTCGGTAATAAAGCAGTTACCACCAATAACAGCACCCTCGCCAATTACAGTTTCTCCACCAAGTATTGATGCGCCGGAGTAAATAGTAACATTGTCGCACACGGTTGGATGGCGCTTGATGCCTGCAAGGCTCTGTCCCTTTCTTGGAGAAAGAGCACCAAGGGTAACGCCCTGATATAGCTTGACGTGATTTCCAATAGTGGTGGTTTCGCCGATAACAATGCCTGTACCGTGGTCTATAAAGAAATATTCTCCAATAGTTGCACCCGGGTTTATATCAATACCTGTCATGGAATGGGCATGCTCTGTCATAATACGAGGCATGTAGCTAACGCCCTCGGAATAGAGCAAATGTGCTACCCTGTATACGAAAATCGCATAAAATCCGGGGTAGGAAAAGATAATTTCCTCCTTGCTTGATGCGGCAGGATCCCCCTCAAGGGTTGCGTAAACATCCTTTACCAAAAGCGCGTGTATTTCCGGTAAGCTGGAAATAAATTTGTCGGCAATAGCCTTTGATTTTTCGCCTTTTTCCGGGCACTTTAGAGAAAGCTCAATCTGCTTTTTTATTCTGTAATAAATAGAGCTTAAAAGCTCCTCGGCAAAGCCAACCTCGTCCTTTTTTGCAATAGAAGCAAAGTAAGAGGGGAAGAAAAGCTTTTGTATATCCTTTATAATTTCAATAATTTCATTCTTGTCGGGTAGGCAAAGGCCCTTATCGAAAAGCGGAAAGCCTGCCTCGTTATAGGTTTTTGCAATGCTCTTAGCAATGCCTTCAATGTTGCTCATAATAAGCCCCCTTTTGTAACAAGTATATGTAAATCATATCACAAAGTCATAAAAATATCAAGTTATTATATAAATAAAAGGGCTATTCTTTGAAAATAGCCCTTTTTTGTTATTCGCCGTCAAAGACATCCTTTGCCTCAGCATCCGGAAGCTCGCCGATTTCCTTTAATTTTCGTTGCATTGCCCTGGTTCTTTTTCCTACAAGCTCGTCAAGATCGTCACTTGCCTTGCTGATTTTAGTTTGAGCATCCGAAAGTGCGCTTGCAAACTTGTTGAATTCCGTTTTAACTGCGCCGAGAAGCTTGAACACCTCACCGCTTCGCTTTTGAATTTCAAGGGAGCTAAAGCCAAGTCTGAGCGCATTGATAATAGCGGAAAGAGTGGTAGGTCCTGCTATATTTACGTGATATTCTCTTTGGCATTCCTCAAAAAGACCCATTTCGATTGCCTCAATGTAAAGGCTTTCGGTAGGTAAAAACAGAATAGCAAAGTCAGTGGTGTTTGGTACGTCAATATATTTCTTTATTGTTTTTGCTTCATTCTTGATTTGGCGTCCCAGCTCCTTTCTTGCACCTTCAACCAGAACCTTGTCACCGGCTGAAACAGCGTCCTTTAGCTTGTTGTAGTATTCGAGAGGAAACTTGGAGTCGATAGGTAAATAAATGAAGCTGTCTCCGCTTGGTATCTTGATAGCAAATTCAACCATATCACGAGGAGAGCTTTTATTTGTTGAAACGTTTTTATCGTATTGGTCGGGAGACAAGATTTCTCCGATAATGCTGTCAAGAATAACCTCGCCCACAATACCCTTGGTTTTAACATTTGTAAGTATGTTTTTAAGCGAGCCGACATCATCTGCAACGGCACGCAAGGAGCCGATAGCATTGTTAACCTGTCCGATTTGAGTAACCACATTGTCAAATGAGGTCTTAAGCCTTTCGTCAATGGTTTTTTGCAGCTTTTCGTCAACTGTTTTTTGGATAGAGTCAAGCTTTTCTGTGTTTTCTCTGCGTAAATCGGTAAGTGCCTTGGCAACGTTTGTATCAATAAGAGCATATTTTTCTGACATGTTTTTGGAAAACTCGTCAAACTTGGCGTTCAAATTGGAAATGCCCTTTTCGTTTTCCTCTCTTACAGCCTTGGTCATATCATTAAGAGAGGCTTGCAGCTTTTCAATAAGATCAACATAGCTTTTAGAGCTGGACATGTTTAGCTTTTCCATCTCATCCCTTATTTGACCCAGCCTTGCTTCAACCGACTCGATGTAGAACCTGTTTGTCCTTTCCACACTGTCGCTGATAATCTTTGTCATAGGCAATAGGCTTTCGTCAACTGCTTTTTTTATTGTGGCACTATCAACAGCCTGTCCCTTGCCCTTAAGAGTCAAGAAAATAAGCACCCCGAGAAGAATTAGGGCAAGCGCCCCAAGTATAATCATAATAATTTCAAACGGTCCCATAAGTCCTCCTAAAATAAGCCTTTTATTAATTGTACCATTATAAAGACTTAAATTCAACTAAAGATAAAAAAATTCTTTGAAATTATGTCCCAATTATGGTATACTATAAAGGAAAAATATTTTTATCCTAAAAGGAGAGCATATGGGAAAATACAGAAGAGACCGAATTAACGATGCAGTTAAAGAGGAAATGGCTCAAATAATTAGAGATACAAAGGACCCAAGAATTGCCGGTGCGCTTGTTTCAATCACGGCTGCACAGGTTTCTGGTGACCTTAAATTTGCAAAAATCTACTTTTCCGTTTTAGGAGGGGACAAGGCAGAGGTTTTGAAGGGGCTAAAAAGTGCAAGTGGCTTTTTTCGTTCCGAGCTTGCAAAAAGAATTAATTTAAGAATTACACCGGAGCTATTTTTTGAGTATGACGGCTCAGCGGAATACGGTGCAAACATTTCATCTATTCTAAAAACACTTGATATAAAGGACGACGATGATGAACAAGCTTGACATAAAAGAGGCTGTGGCTCTTTTAAAAGAGCCTAAAAGCACCCTTATTCTTTGTCACAGAAATCCGGACCCTGATACCTTGGGCAGTGCCTTTGCGCTAAAGTGTGTTCTTGAGACATGTGGCTCACAGGTTGAGGTTGCTTGCTGTGATATTCCTGCAAAAAAGCTTGGCTTTTTAACAGGTGGCAATAGCCTTGAATATAAGGAAAGGGACTACCAAAGATATGTGGCTGTGGATGTTGCGTCTCCAACTCAGCTTGGCGAGCTTGAATTTCTTGCAGACAGAGTAGAGCTTACAATAGACCACCACAAAATGTGCACCCGCTTTTCTGATTATTACGAGAATTTTCTTGCATCAAACGCAGAAAACATTTATGATATTGCAAAAAATATGGGAATTATCGACACTCTCCCCTCTGTTTTCTTTGAATGTGTATATGCGGGTATGAGTGGAGATACAGGATGCTTTAGGTTTTCAAACGCCACTCCTGAAACACTAAAAACTGCATCAGAGGTGGTTAGCCACGGTATAGACCACGCAGAAATAAACAGGATTATTTTTGACTCTAAAACCATTGAGGAAATAAGGGCGCAAAGGCTTACATATGAGCATATGGAGCTTTGCTTTGACGGCAAGCTATCCCTTGTTCTTTTTACCAACGAAATGAAGGAAAAGAACGGCATTTGCGATGCCGACATTGGAGATATTGTCAGCTATTTGAGAAGTGTTGATGGCGTTTTAGTTGCCGTTTCTCTGAAGGAAACTAAGGAAAAGGGCAAATATTCCTTGTCATCACGCGCCAACACGGAAATTGATGTGTCTGCAGTGTGCCAAAAAATCGGTGGTGGGGGACACACCCGTGCCGCCGGCGCTACGCTTTATGCGGAAAACGGACAGTGCGCGGTAGCTATGGTTAAGGAGCTTTTTGGACAAGCAATCAAAGAGTACGAGGCAAGAGGCTGATGGAAAAGGAGCTTTCGGGAGTTATCCTTGTGGATAAGCACGGCGGAGTAACCTCCCACGATATTGTTTTTAAGATAAGACGCTTGTTTGGCACAAAAAAGGTTGGCCACACAGGCACACTTGACCCCCTTGCAACAGGGATTTTGCCTGTGCTTGTTGGTAGAGCTGCCAAGGCGGCTGAATACCTGCTTTCCGAAAACAAGGAATATATTGCTGAAATAAGGCTAGGCATTGAAACTGACACAGAGGATATAACGGGAAATGTGCTAAGCACATCTGAAAACATCCCAACAAAGGAGCAGTTTTTTGATGCCTGCAAATGCTTTGTTGGCAAAATAGAGCAGGTGCCACCTATGTATAGTGCCCTTAAGGTAAACGGTAAAAAGCTTGTTGACTTGGCAAGGCAGGGCATAACCGTTGAAAGACAGGGGCGCACGGTCGAAATTTTTTCAATCGAGCCAAATGTAGTAAATGAAGGCGAGGGCATATACACCCTAAAGGTTGCATGCTCAAAGGGAACATACATAAGAACCCTTTGCGCTGATATTGGTAAAAAGCTTGGCTGTGGCGCTGCAATGAGTCAGCTGAGAAGAACCAAAACAGGCAGCTTTAATATAGAAAATGCCTATACCATAGAAGAGCTTGAAAATATGACAGGAGAGCAAAGACAAGAGCTTCTTATCCCGACGGAGGAGCTTTTTATGGAGGCACAAAGGGTAGTTTTGCCGGATTTTTATGCAAGATTATTTAGAAGTGGCTGTGAAATTTATCAAAAAAAGATAAAAACATCCTACCCTGTGTCTGAATTTTTAAGAATTTACGATAAGGACGGTTTTTTTGCCTTGGGACAGGTAAAGGAGTATCCGGAGGGTACGGCAATTAAGTCTATAAAGCTATTTAAGATATAAAAAAAGGTGCATTTTGCACCTTTTTAATTTTTGATTTTGAATGGTAAAAGGTAGTTCGTTTCCCTCTTGTACTGCAAGAAGCCTTCCTTTTTGCCTTGCCTTTTTTCTGCCATTGGTATGCTTACAAGGGCAAAGAGCAGAGTGTTGATTAGTGCGCCGGAAAGTAAAAACCACATTGAAGGATTATAGACGGCGCACGCGCCACCAATGCCCCACCACATAAGTATTTCTCCAAGATAGTTTGGATGGCGTGAGTATTTCCATAGACCATTTCGTATAAAAGGAGTAGTCTTATTCTTTCTGTATTTTTGCATTTGATAGTCAGCTGTGCCTTGTAAAATAACAGCAAGCAGGGAAACGCCAAGGAAAATATAAGCAACAGGATTTTCGCTAAGCTGGTTGCTTGTAGCCACGTAACAGGCAGGAAGTATGCATGCATAAACAACAATGGTCGGTACAAGATGTATGCCTACAAAATTGATTATAGGGTAGAATTTCCCTGTCTGCTCCTTGAGCATGGTATATCGCCAGTCCTGGCAGGTCAAATCTCCAAAGCAATATGCCCAGTTTGCGGTTAAGCGCACGCCCCAAATGGCTACCACCGCGAAAAGAGCAATCTTGAATGGTGTGATAGCTTGTCCTATTAGCATAAGCCCTAAGATAAATATAGGTGCAACGCTCCAATAGGGGTCGTAAACAGATGCGTTTTTGAAAATCAAGCTAAAGATAAATACTAAAACGGTGGCACCTGTGTCTGCAATTAACAGAGAAAGCCACATATCAAGTGATTCAAAAAGGCTAAGATAAATCCCGGCACCAACGATAAGTGCAAAAAGATAAACAAGCACAATCATCACATAGCTAAAGGCCTTATTTTTCTTATTCATTTATTAGTTCCTCGATAAAATCAAGTGTTTTGCAAATATTTTCAAGCTCACTATTTGTGATTTTTATAAAGTCAGCATTACAAGATAGCAAGGCTACCTTTATATCCTCATAGGCGCCAAGCTCCTCGGCAAGCTCTATTTCAATTTTCCCCTTGTGGTATAGATCAAGGGCAAGGGTGTGCAGGTCCTTTTTTGCCAATGATTCAAGGCGGGAAATCCTATCTAAAAACTTACTATTCATTGTCTTGGCGTGCGTAGTGCTTTGCAAGACCACCGGAGGAGGTTTCACGATAATCACTTAAAAGATTTTTTCCGGTTTCGTACATGACCTTAATAACCATATCAAGACTGATTTTTCTTGAATCGGTAAGAAAGTTTGCCAAGGAAAGTGCGTTAATTGCACGCATTGCCGCAACTGCGTTTCTTTCAATGCAAGGGATTTGAACAAGACCGCCAATAGGGTCGCAGGTAAGACCAAGGTGATGCTCCATTGCCACCTCAGAGGCGTACTCAATTTGTCCAAGACCCATATCAAATAGCTCTGCAAGAGCGCCGGCAGCCATTGAGCAGGCAGAGCCAATCTCTGCTTGACAGCCACATTCAGCACCACTTATAGATGCATTTTTCTTTATAAGATTACCAATAATGCCGCCGGTTGCAAGGGCACGGAGAATTTTTGTGTCATCGAAGCCCTTCTTTTCCTGATAGTACATAAGAACAGATGGTACAACGCCGCAAGCACCACAGGTTGGGGCAGTAACAATAGTTCCACCGGATGCATTTTGCTCGCTTACAGCAAATGCGTAGGAGCAAACAAGACGGTTTTCCTGGGTCTGCGCCGACTCATCAATGTGCCTTTGATTATATAGAATTTGTGCCCTTCTGTGGGTGTCAAGCCCGCCGGGTAAAACACCGGTTGTGGTAAGACCAAGGCGTATGGAGTTTTTCATAGCCTCCCAAATTTTCGCAAGATAATCAAAGATTTCCTTGCCCTCAAATTCTTCAACATATTGCCAAATTCTTATGTTGTTTTTAGCGCAATAATCAGCAATTTCCTTATAGGAATTATGGGGATAAACCTGTACCTCGTCGCTTATTTTTGAGTCCTCTCCCTCGAAAAGCACACTACCGCCACCAACACTATAAACACGCCTTTTGCCCAGGGGAGTGTCGTTTTTATAGGCTGTAACATCCATTGTGTTAGGGTGAAAATCACAGGGGGATTTTTTATCAAAGGTTATTTTACAGGGGGTTGGCGCAAGAGTTTCCTCAATGATTCTGTCTGTGCCGTGTCCCTTTCCCGTAAGGGCGAGTGAGCCAAAGAGAGTAACCTCAAAGCGGTCAGCCTCTGAAAACTCCTCCTTTATCATTTTAATAGCCTTTTCAGGACCCATAGTGTGTGAGCTTGATGGGCCTCTGCCAATTTTATAAAGCTGTCGAAGTGATTGCATAAAATCCTCCAAAATATATTCTAACTATATTTTACTAGTATAAATGTAAAAAGTCAAGAGCTGCATTTTATGGAAACCCTGTGCTCCCTTGTCTTGTTTGCAATAGGCTCAAGCCTCTTGAAAAGCTTATAATCACAATAGTCACGAGATTTGCCGAGAAAAATAACATTTTCAAGGTGTGGGGCATCAAACCTATAAAGCTCCTTGCTTGTAGGACCGTGACTGCCAAAAATAATGGCGTTAGAATAGTAGCACATTTCAGCTGGTCTCTTGTCGTTTCCACAAAAAGCCGAAGCACCAAGATAGGTTATGCGTTTGCCGTCGGCAAGAACGCTAATTGCACTCATTCTGCTTTCCGAGCCATAAATTCCATCCTCGTAGACAAAGGATACATCCATGCTTAGAAAGGAAACATTTTCCTCAAGCAACAGCACGCTTGTGCCGTGATTTGTTGCAATTTCTGCAATAAGCTCGTAGCTTTCCGATTCTTTAATTGTAAGAGGTGTGGCAAGATATAAGCACTCAATATCTATGACATCAAGGAGCTGGGATATGCTGTTTGGCGTGTTTTCATAATATTCCGTTACAATGTAGTAATCGATTGACTGATGATCCAGCTCCCAGCTTTTGTAAATTATCTCATTTGAAAGAGAAAGATATGGGGCGGTTGTCATATCGAAAAACACAATACCCTCGCTTGACTCCACATAGAAAATATCGTTTCTTGTGTAGCCGAGAGTGCCGAAGGTAATGCCGTCATCCTTCTTCATATATCTTGCCCCTGTGCCAAGACCTAAAATGATAACGCCGATTACAGAAGCTACCAAAAAGTGCTTTATGTACTGCTTTGAAAAAATTATCATAAGAACAACAGAGATAAAAGCAATGATAGCGCCGGCAAGCTGCACAGGTGTTTTTATGTGTAGAGTTATATTTGGTATATCGCTTGCCCAGTTTATAACCCGGTAAAGCATTTCCACAAGCCAATCTAGTATATCGGCAAGGAAGGGACCTAAAAACGGTACATAGCAAATAAAAATATAAACAAGTGAAAGATAAATAAGAAAATTGAAGAAAGGCACTAAAATTAGATTAGTCAAGGGTGAAAGTAATGCGATTCTGCCAAAGTCGCTACACAAAACAGGTAGAGTGAAAAACATAATGATCAACGTTACAATAATTGTAACAATGCCGTGGTAAAGCGGCTTTATCTTAAACACCCTTAGCATAGTTGCCTTGCGTGTCAGATTGGAGCCTAGGAGACAGCCAAGCATAGCAAGAAATGAAAGACGTAGGGAAACAGAAAACACGGCAAACGGGGAGAAAATGCAAATTGCAGTAACCGATATAAACAGGTTTGTTACCCTGTCGGACTCGCAGGCGAAAATATGTGCGCCAAAGAAAAGGATTAACATAATGCCAGCCCTTAAAACCGAGCTTGAAAAGCCGGTTAGCGCCATAAAGAAGGCTATGGATATGACAATAATTATATCCTTCAAAACTCGTGGAATGTAAAGCAGGTCCAAAACATAGGAAAGAACAGCCACCAAAATAGAAAGATGCAAGCCACTAAGGGCAAGCACGTGGGAAAGTCCAAGGTCGGAAAAGCTGTTACGCACATCGCTGCTAAGCTCTGACTTGTTTCCTAACAAAAGCGCAGAAAAGAGGGAGGACGTGTCGCTGTTTAGCGTGTTTTGAAATCTTTTGCAAAGGCTTTCATTCAAGTCCTTGAAAAAGGAAAGCGGCGCGTTTGGCTCTTTGTCGATGGGGAAGCAGGATAGCGTATCAGCAAAGTAAATCACGCCATACTCCATATAGGGGCTTGTTGTATCATAAAATCTGGTTAGCTGACCTGTTGCCTCAAAATAATAGCCATAGTCAAGACACCTGTCGGGAGTATATAGCGCAACGTTAAACGAAACATCATCGCCGTCAATTTTCTCAAGCTTAGCAATATAAACGCTACCCTCTATATCTTGCTCAATAACCTCGGTAACATAGCCTTCAAGCTTTCTATCATATTCTCCGGCATACTTATCCTGCTCACGGAGTGGGGCAAATGTAAAATAGGAAAGGAGGGAGGCAAGAATAAAGAATATTAAAAGAGGCACCAAGAAAACAAGGGCATTTTCCGCAGCCTTATTTCTTTTTATGCAGTAAAATGCAATAACCACGCCAAGACCTATGATGGACAAAGCTAAAAATGCCAATTTGAGAAAAGAATCTACATAATAAAGCATGGCTAAAGAAATAAGAAATCCTGTGCAACCAAGCGCCAAGGGTCTGAATTTGAAGATTTCCATAGCTCACCTTGAAAGTTGATATGTCAATGATATTTTATCAAATATGTAGAAATATGTCAATATATGACGAAAAAAGAAATATGTACCAAAAACGGAACAGGAGCCTATTGAAAAAGTGGGTTAAATATGGTACAATTAAGTAAACTACAAAAAGGAGCTGAGCCTTATGAATTTGGAAAACTCAAGAAAAATCAAGCTGCTAAAGCTTTGGGAGCTGCTAAAGCGTGATACAGATGAAAAGCATCCGATGAGCACCAACGAAATTATAGAAAAGCTGGGGCAGGAAGGGATTTTGGTGGACAGAAAAATCTTGTACACTGATATTGATTTGCTTATTGAAAACGGGTATAGCGTAGAGAAGCAAAGGGGCAGGAGCAATATGTACTATGTTGATGACCGTTCCTTTAATTTGCCGGAAATCAGAATTTTAATGGACGCAGTACAGGCTGCCAGCTTTGTTACGGAAAAGAAAACAGAGGAGCTTCTTACCAAAATTGCGGAGCTTGCAGGAAGCAAGCGTGGCGCGGTTATTAAGCGCAATATAACAAGATTTAGCACAGTTAAAAGCAAAAACGAGAGTATTTACTATTCGATAATGACTATAGTTGACGCAAGGGCGGAAAATAAGAAAATTGGCTTTTACTACTTTGACTACAACATAAACAGAGAAAAGGTGTATCGCAAGGAAAAAACAGACCCCACAAGGGATAAGTGGTATGTTGTAAACCCTGTGGCAACGGTTCTAAACCGTGGGCAATACTACCTCTTGTGCTACGACGACAAGCATAAGAGCCTTGTTAATTATCGTGTTGACCGTATGGATAGGGTGAAGATTCTTGAGGACCAGTATATTACACCAAACAAGGATATTGAAAAAATCGACCTTGCCACCTACAAGCTTCAGCAAATGAAAATGTATTCCGGTAAGGTGGAAAGGGTTAGCTTTCTTATAGACCCAAGCCTTACAGATGTTGTTTTTGACGAGTTTGGGGATAGAGTGAGAATGACAAAAACTGAGTCCGGCATGGTAAATTGCACCGTTGAGGTGCAGGTCAGTCCTATGTTTATTGCTTGGGCTTGCTCCTTTGCAGATAAGCTAAGGGTCACCTTCCCACAAAGGGTTGTTAAAATGACTAAGGAGCATCTAGAAAAAACGCTTGCACAGTATAATTAAATAAAAAAGGAACGGTTTTTCCGTTCCTTTTGTTTTAGTAACCAAGCCTTGCTGAAGGACCATGACCTGAATAAAAGATTATATCCTTGTCAAGCTTGAAAAGCCGCCTTAGGGAGCACATAAGCTCCTCGGAGCTTCCATACTTGAAGTCAGTCCTGCCGTAGCCGTTTTCAAAAAGCACATCTCCTGTAAAAAGCACCTTTTTTTCTTCCTCTAGAAGGCATATGCTCCCGGGGGTGTGCCCAGGGGTAAGCAGTACCTGAAAATTAAGGTCTCCAATCGCTAAAGCATCTCCCTCTTTTACTGTTGTATAGTCATAATTATAGACACAGGGTGAGCCGAAAAGCAAGGAAACGTTTGCCTCACTATCAGTCAGTACCTTTATTTCCTCGCTGTGACAAATTACAGAAGCGGAGGGGAAGGCTTTTACATAATTTGCAAGCTGACACACATGGTCGTGGTGTCCGTGGGTCAATACAATATACCTTATTTTAATTTGGTTTTCATTTACAAAGGAAAGTATGTCGTCGCAGGGCGCACCACAGTCGATAATCATACCCTGCCCCTTGTCCCAAACGACGTAAACGTTTGATGAAATCATACCATTATCAAAGCATTTTATCATTAAATCACCTCATGGCTATATTACCATAATTAAAAAGGAAAATCAAGATAGCTTATTTTACTTGCAAAATTAAAATAAATATGGTAAAATACCCTTGTTAATTAAATATAAGGAGCAAATATGAAAAGCTTTAGATTATTTTTACTTTCACTTATTGCTATCTTGACCGTTTTGTGCTTAGCTGCTTGCGGTGGTGGTAGTGACCCATGCACAGAGCATGTTGATGATGATGGTGACAGCGTGTGCGATGTGTGTCAGGCTACTATTGAGCCTTGCTCACATGAGGACGTAAACAATGATAAAATTTGTGATATCTGTAGGCAGCCGCTTGAGGCACAAAAGGTTGACCTTACATTTACTGTAAAGGCAGAGGATGGCACAGGCGTTGGAGATATCGAGTTTACTCTTAGCCTAGATGGCGAGGTAAAGCATACCCTTACAACAAACGCACAGGGTGTTGCTACTTGTCAGGCGGAGGAGGGAGAATATCTTGTTGTATTTAACGTTCTTCCGGAAAACTGGTACTCAAGCCAAAACTATTCAAACATAAATGTTACTCAAAGCAAAAAGGCCTTTGAATTTGATGTAATTGACAACACCCCAAATGGCACCCTTGAAAAGCCTTACCCATCTGAAAACGCAGAAACAGGCGAGCTTGCATCTGTAACAATTTCTGCAAACGGGGTTAGCTACTTCTCAACCAAGGGCACAGCAAGATACCTTGTTCTAAACAATGCAGGACTTAAGGTTATTTACAAAAATCAAGAATATTTGCCTGATGCAGATGGCGAAATCAGAGTTCTTATTGAATCGACAGAGGCTACTGCCGTTACACTTTTCCAGGTTGAAAACATCTCTGATAGCGACATTTTGGTAACACTTGCGTTTGAAACCGTGCCCGGAACACAGGAAAATCCACACGCGGCACAGCTTGGAAATACTTATACAGAGCAGGTTTATCCTGAGCAGAGCATTTACTACGAATATACAGTAGAAAAAGACGGCGTTTTGATGGCTTACTCTGATAGTGAGAAAAACGATATAGGTCTATACAACCAAACCACATACGAGCTTGTAAATAGCACAAGAGGTAAAAAAGCAGCATACATTACCGTAAAAGAGGGCGATGTTATAAGAATTTCAGTGTCCACAACCACCAAGAGAACAGGTGTAAATCAGGCTATGGAAAAGGACACAGTTGAAATGAGCCTGAAGCTCTTTACCGGTGCACAGGATGACGCAATTGAGCTTTATAATGGAGCAACCATTACAATAGCTGGCGAGGCAACCTACTACTTTACATACTGTGGCGAGGATGGCAACGCTGTTGTAACCTCCGGCGATATTACATTTTCATTCAACGAAAGAGAAGACACTAAAAACGACACAGGCGTTGCTGTTGCAAACGGAGATGCGCTTTCCATTGCAAATAAGACAAGCAGCCGTGGCTCCGTTTCATTTAACGTTATTGCCTCAGAGGAATAATTAAGAAAAAAAGCAGACTAAACTAGTCTGCTTTTTCGATTTTATTGTTTACATTTTCTTGGCTTTGTGGTATAATAAGCTTGAAAGTAAAAGACTAATAAAAATGGGAAAAACAGACACTCCACCCCACAAAATTAGAAAAAAAGGAGTAAAAAATGGAAATAGTAGCATTGACTGCCCTTGGTGTTGGCGGCGCGACGGTTATAGGCGCACTTATCGGTTTTATTTTTAAGGGCTTTTCTCATAAATTTTCAGACATAGTTCTATCCTTTGCCGCAGGTGTTATGCTGGCAGCTGCCGTTTTCGGCTTAATTCTTCCTGCCATAGAGCACGGCAAGGAATATGGACTTGTCATTACAATAGCCGGTATCTTTGCAGGCGCCGGATGTATGATGCTTGTGGACAGGCTGGTGCCGCACCTGCACAAAATGACAGGAAATGACGAGGAGCAGCATAACAGCACAAGGCTTGGCAAGGTTATGCTTTTCGTTATAGCTATTGCAATACATAACCTTCCGGAGGGTATTGCAGCGGGCGTTGGCTTTGGTACGGGTAACAATACGGAAGCGTTGCTTATAGCAGGCGGTATAGCCTTGCAAAACATACCGGAGGGTATGGTTATTATCGGGCCAATGCTTTCTTCGGGAGTTAAGCCGGCAAAAACCTTCCTTATAGCTGCTATGACAGGACTTATTGAGGTTGTCGGAACGTTTGTCGGCTACTTTGCTGTTTCAATTGCATCTGCAATTTTACCATTTGCTCTTGCGTTTGCAGGTGGTACAATGCTATATGTAATTAGTGATGAAATGATACCGGAAACCCATGCCCACGGAAACGAAAAGGGGGCAACAATTGCGCTTTTGGTCGGATTTTCGGTTATGCTGATTAGCGATACCTTACTTGGATAAAATCAAAAAGTGACCCTTGTCGAAAGGGCCATTTTTTTGTTTTTAATACTTAATCTAAAATGGGTTATAAATTGACTTTATCGACACTCCCCCCAGCTTTTTTTGAATTTTTTAACAATCGAAAAAATGAACATTTTGTAAAATAAGAGCTATAGGATTTTCAAATGGGAAAATTTATTGACTTTGGTATATCAATTTGCTATAATATTAATATTAATTTTTATCATCGGAGATTTTATGAAAATTTTTGAAAGGTTTAGGAGCAGGGCGTTAATAGTCTCTATTTCAAAGTCACTGTTGGCTGGCTTTGGCGCCGGTGGCATTGTGGCTGGCTTGCTTTTGTTGCTTACAAAGCTGCAGGTCATAGCCCTTGAGGCATATTTACCTTGGCTTCTTGGCGGGGGCGGGCTGGTGCTTGTCTCGGTTGGTACATTTTTTCTCGTTAGAGGGAACGACAAAAAGCTGGCAAAAAGCCTTGACAAGCAGTTTGGCTTGCAGGAAAAGGTGCAAACAATGCTTGTTCACAAGGATAGCCAGGGCGCAATTTATGAGCTTCAAAGGCAGGACGCAAGGGTTGCCTTGAAAAACGCTAAGGGCAAAAGTCTTGACCTTAAATGGCTTTGGGCGTACATCTTGTGCTTTATTATAGGCGTGGCAATGCTTGTTACAGCTATTGTTTACACACCGACTGTGGAGGAGGAGCTACCGGAGCCGGAGGTGCCCTTTGAGCTTACCTCAATGCAGGAGGCTGCCCTTAATGAGCTTGTGCTATACATAGAGGCGTCTACAATGCAAGAGCCTTACAAGGGAAATGTAAAAAATGCGGTTTCTGACCTTATTTTAGGACTTAAGCTTTCCACTACCGAAAAGGAAAGAGATATTTGCTTAAAGCTTGCTGTTGATACAATTTTTGAAGAAACAGGCAACTCCTCAGCTGCACTTGAGCTGATGGAGGAGCTGTGGGCGTATAACACTCAAGCTGCCAGGGCGCTTGCCAAGGCGCTTAATTACTATGATTGGCCAAGGCTTGACGAGTGGGATAAGTATACTGACGCAGCAGCAGACTTCCGTGCGTTATTTATATATATCTCTCTTGAGGGAGAGACACCAACTGATGAGGACAAGGTTAGCTTTTTGAAGAATATCTTAAATGATACATCAAGCAAAATTCTCTCTGCCTTGCCGAAATCCGGGCTTAGCGATGATGATGAGCTAACGCTTATACTTATAAGGTTGGCTAGCGCAAACGAGGTAGACGATAAGCTCGGCACAAAGATTTTAGGGCTTGCAACCCTTGCTGAGCAGGCTGCCACATTAGGCTATCAGGAAGCTGAAAGGGCGCTTGATGACACAATGCTTGCTTATAATAGCATTATATTCAAGGCGCTTTCGCAGCATAAAACCAACACGGACACAGGCGAATACGCAATAACAAGAATTTGCGATTTGTTTGATTATACACTACCAAAATTCGAAAGACCAACACTTATTCAATCATCTGTGGATTCCGGTACAGATGGTGAGGGCGGTGGCGGCGGTGGTGCCATCGGTGGTGGCCCTACCTTTGGTAGCGACGATTTAGTTTTTGACCCTAATACAGGCGAATTTGTAGAATATGGCACAATACTCTCCAGATACTACGCGATTATGTTCGGTAAAACCGAGGCCGGTGTGTATACTGAGGAGGAAAAGGCTGCGCTTGAAAAATATTTTTCAATCCTGCAGGACGGTTTCCCTAAGGAGCCGGAAGAAAACGAAGAATGAGAGGAACAAAGAAATGAGTAATGTTGAAAACCAAGCCCTTGAAATGGAAAGGGTTAAAAATTTCAGTGAAAAGGTAAAAAAGGTAAAAGAGGAAATCCGTAAGGACGTTGTTGGACAAGAGGACATTGTAAACCACGTTATTATTGCAATCGTTGCAGGAGGTAACGTTTTGCTTGAGGGTGTACCGGGCGTTGGAAAGACCCGTCTTGTTCGTTCCCTTGGCAGAGTTCTTGGGCTTCCATTTTCAAGAATCCAGTTTACCCCGGACCTTATGCCATCCGACGTTACAGGTACAAATGTAATTGAAAAGGACGAAAACGGCAGACTTAACACAAAGTTTAATCCGGGTCCAATCTTTGCAAATCTTGTTTTGGCTGACGAAATAAACCGTGCTACTCCAAAGACTCAATCTGCCATGCTTGAGGTTATGCAGGAGCATAAGGTAACAATTGCAAAGCAAACCTACGAAATTAAAGAGCCGTTCTTTGTTCTCGCAACAGAGAACCCAATTGAGCAGGACGGTACATACCCACTTCCGGAGGCGCAGATGGACCGCTTTATGTTCAAGCTCATCGTTAAGTTCCCCGGCAAGAGTGAGCTTTCCGATATTGTCAGAATGACACAGAAGACAATGATGGAAACTGCTGAAACAGTTGTTGACGGCGATATTATCCTTGAAATGAGACAGCTTGCGTCCACAGTTCCTGTTATTGATGAGGTGCTTGACTATGCAACCGACCTTGTTTCAAACACCCATCCTGAGCTTGATGATAGCTGTGCTGTAACAAAGAAGTACGTAAAATACGGTGCATCTCCTCGTGCTGCACAGGGTCTTATTACCGCAGCAAAGGTAAGAGCACTTATGGAGGGCAGATACAATGTTGCTCTTGACGACATTGACGCACTTGCGCCATCGGTTCTAAGACACAGAATCAAGGTAAACTACACAGCAGTTAACGAAAAGCTTACCGTTGATAACGTAATTTCAATGATTATAAAGGAAACAAGAAAAGGTCGCTAACCGATGAAAAATATAGTAATAGATGAAGCGCTTCTTTCGGAAATAGAGGCTCTGCAAACATTACTTGAAAACAATATTGCCGGTATGTTCGGTGGAAACCACAAGGCAAAGACCTTTGGCTCCTCCTGTGAATTTTCTGATTATCGTGATTACCAAGCAGGCGACGATATTTCAAAGATTGACTGGAATGTTTATGCAAGATTTGATAAGCTTTATCAAAAGCTCTATCTTGATGAAAGACAAATGCACACAAGGATTTACATTGACGCAAGCCGTTCTATGGCTCACGCCGATGAGGAAAAGGCAATTCAAGCCATAAGGCTTGCTGCCACCTTTGCATATCTTTCCATAAACGAAATGGACAAGGTTTCCATATACGCAATTCATGGAAATGTGATAGATGAGGTTATTGCCGGTATGGTAGGCAAGGATGCATTCCTTAGCTCCATAAACAGGCTTAACGAGATTGAATTTGATGGCGACGCTCGAATTAGCGAGGCCATTGTACCCTCTCGTGTTGGTATGGGAGACGGCTACTCAATCCTCATTTCCGACTTTTTGACAGATGACGACTACGAGCAGGCAATAGACAGGTTTGCCGAGCAGAAAAGGGATATGCTTTGCATTCAGGTGCTTTCAAGAGATGAGCTTAATCCTCAAATAAGAGGAAAAATGCATCTTTTTGACTCTGAAAACCAAGCAAACTTTTTCCGTAAGAGAATAGATAAGGACCGTGTTAATGCATACAAGGAAGCCCTTAAGTATGTAACTAACCGAATAAAGGAATATTGCGAAGCACGTGGGGGCAGATACCTAATGGTCCCGGCCTTTCGTGGTCTTTTTGACGTGTTCTTTGGCGATATGACAGATGTGGGGGTACTGAAATGAGATTTTTGTTCCCCTTGGGATTACTTGGACTTATTGGCATTCCGGTAATCATCATAATTTACATTTTACAAAGCAAGTTTACAGAGCAAACCGTAAACTCTAACTATATTTGGCACCTTAGCGACAGGTTTTTGAAGCGTAAAAACCCACTTAGCGGTATAACAGGACTTATCAGCCTTATTTTGCAGCTTCTTATGGTGCTTGTTGTGTCCTTGGCGGTTGCCCACCCTGTAATAACTCTACCAAACGCAGCAAACGACTACTGCTTTGTCCTTGACGCATCCGGTAGTATGAATATGAAGGAGGGCGACAAGACCCGCTTTGAGTGGGCGCAGGACGAGATTTGTGGTGTTATAGACAGAGCCAGCGGTGGTAGCTCCTACACACTTGTTACTGTTTCTGATGAATCAGTAAAGGTTTTTGAAAATATCAAGGACAAAAAGGCAGCAAAGGATATGGTTTACCAAATAAACGCAAGCCATACAACTGCCGAAAAATCAAGTCTTATCTCAACTGCACAGGGTGTCTTTGATGAAAATACATCAACCCTTGTGTATCTTGTTACAGACAAAAGCTACGAAACCCACCAAAATATTGAAATTATCGACGTGGGTAATGAGAGGTTGGAAAACTATTCAATCTCAAACGTGGAATACTCTCACACAGGAGGCAAGCTTAAGGTTGATGCGTCCGTTATTTCTCATATAAGCGATGCAAGCCTTAGGGTAGCTATCTATCTTGAGGATACCCTTGCTACCACTAAGGAGTTTAGTGTAAAGGGTGCTGAGGAAACAAAAATCTCCCTTGAGTGTCCATGCCCAAGCCTAAAGAGCTTTAAAATCCTTATTGAAAATGAGGACGGCTATATGGCTGACAACCGGGAAATTCGCTACAACCCAAAGAGCGATAAATCCTATAGCGTGCTTATTGTTAGTAAGTCAGGCTTCTTCCTTGAAGCGGTTATTGACTCACTTGTTGACTCTGAAATAAGAGTTGTGTCCCCATCCGTTTACGAGGAAACAACAGAGCAGTATGGACTTTATATCTTTGACGGCTGGACACCGTCAACCTTGCCGGACGGGGCAGTTTGGCTTATTGGCTCTGACAAGAGTGTGGAAAACTCCGGCTTTGGCGTAAGAGGTAAGGTAGAAATACCAAACGGCGATACCATTGACAAGTCGAAATCCACCTCATCCAGCGTAAGAAAGCTTCTTGAGGGTGTGGGAGAAAGCGATATTTACATTACCGACTATGTAAAATACAGCGGTATGTACTTAAGCTTCTACACACTTTACTCATATAATTCAAATCCGCTTATTTTTGCAGGCGCTAACGGCCTTGGCAACAGACAGGTTGTGTTTGGCTTTAACCTAAACAGGTCTGATATTGCCCTTACAACCGATTTTGTCATCCTTATGCGTAACCTGCTTGAATATTCCTTCCCGGATGTAATTGATGAAACCAACTACACAGTTGGCGAGGATGCTATTGTTAACGTAGTGTCAAACGTAACTAACCTAAAGGCAACCTCTCCATCGGGTAAGGATATTTTCCTTGATACCTCCGGAGCTATGGCAACCATTAAGCTTGACGAGGTTGGCACATACGTGGTTGGTATGACTGTAAACGGCGAGGAAAAGACAGGATATATTTACTCAGGCGCACACCCTGAGGAAAGCAAGCCAACAGTGCAGGAGTCGGATTTCTCCCTGGCTGGCGAGCGTACATATGCAAGCATGGATGGAGAATTTGACCCAATAGTTGTCCTCTTTGTTACCTTGCTTTTACTATTCTTGGCAGATTGGGGGGTATATTGCTATGAGAAATATCAGCTTCGATAATCCCTACCTGCTTCTTCTGATTATTCCTTTGGCGCTTTGTGTGCTTTTGCCATTCTTTATAATCAGAAACAAGGACAACAAGGCAGTTACATGGACTGTTTCAGTTGTTTCCCACATTGTTATTATTGTGCTTGTGGCACTTGCTGCCGCCGGTCTTGCATCAACAAGCGTGCTTACAAAGACAACCCTTTATGTGGTTGCCGACGTTTCTTATTCCTCAAACGAAAATCTTGACAAGATTGACGAGCATATTAAGGAAATACAGGAAAATCTGCCGGTAAATACAACCCTAGGCGTTGTATGCTTTGGCAGAAACTGCGCCATTACCACCTCTCCTGGCAGAAGGGTGGTTAGTGTTAAGGAGGCACAGGTTGATACCTCTCAAACCGATATAGTAGGGGCGCTTAGCTTTACCGAGGCTCTGTTTGACGGAGAGTCGCTAAAGCGTATTATCCTTATTACAGACGGTAATGATACTGCAAACAACTCCTCAGGTTCTCTTGCCTCTACCGTTGAGCGCCTTACTGAAAACGGCGTTAGAGTTGACGCAATCTTTCTTGATAACTCCGTAAAGGAGGGACAGGTTGAGGTTCAGCTTATGGAAACAGAGCAGTGCGAGTCCACATATACAGGCAGTAAAAACGAGGCAAAGTTCCTTGTTCAGTCATCTATAGACACAGAAATTATGCTTGAGCTATACAGACGTCCTAAGATAGAGGGCGAGGAGCCGGGCGAGCTTGAAAGACTAAACTACACAGTATTTAAGGCATATTCCGGTCTTAATACAATTACAATGGAGCTTCCAACCGAGGAGGGCACATACGAATATCAGGTAAAAATTGTTGCAGAGGGCGACATCTCTGAGCATAATAACACCCGTTCCTTCTCCCAGAAGATTGCCGGCAAGCAAAAAATTCTACTTGTCACAGGTATTGCCTCTGAGGTAGATATGATAAAGGGGCTTTATGGCGGCAAGGCAGAGGTTGAGGCATATATTGTCAACTCTCCAAAGGATAACGCCCCGTTTACAATAGAGGCGCTTTCCCAATACGATGAGGTTGTTCTTTCCAATGTTGATATAAGAAATATCAGAAACTCCAATGCCTTTATTGATTCTCTTGATATGGTTGTTTCTCAGTATGGAAAGAGCCTTATCACAATGGGCGACCTTGGCATACAGGATAACAGAGATGACCCAACCTTTGTAAAGTTTGCAGAGCTTTTGCCTGTAAGCTATGGTAGCGCAAACAGGGCAGGCAGATTTTATACCATTGTGCTTGACGTTTCTCATAGTATGTTTATGGCGTCTAAGTTCACAACGGCAAAGTCCTCTGCTATCAATTTGCTTTCCGTTCTTGATGACGAGGATTATGTCAGCGTTATTATCTTTTCCGGCGAGGTGGATGTTCTTCAGCCGAAAATGGTCAAGGAGTGTAAGGAAAGCTACATTAATACAATCAACAGCCTTACAACCGAGCATGGCACAGACCTTGGTCTTGCCCTTGACGACGCACTTACAACAATCAAGGACCTAAAGTACGAGGAAAATCATATTATGATTATCTCTGACGGCTTTAGCTTTACAAACGAGTACGATGCGCAAAAGATAGCAAAGGACCTTTATAACGAGGGTGCAACTATCTCTGCCATCAACACATATTTCCCGGCAGACGGAGCAAGCGGCAGCGTTACACTTAAGGGCGTTGTAAATGCCGGCACAGGTGGAAACTACTATGAAATTAAGCGTCCGGAGGACGTATACGACGCTGTCTTTGGTAAAATTGCAGAGGATATTTCCGACACAGTTATCATAAAAGAAGGAATTGTAAACATTGCCAAGTATGACGATGATATGGTACAGGGCTTCTTTGAATTTCCAAATGCCTCACAGTATATCGTTTCACTTGAAAAATACGATGCTGTCGTTCCTCTTACAGTTACCTATAAGAGAGCAAACGAGTCACAGCAGACAATACCGCTTTACGCATACAGGATGCACGGAAACGGTAAGGTTTCATCCTTTACCAGTAGCTTAAGTGGCAGCTGGACAAGAAATTGGACAGATGATGTTAAAGAAAAATTTGTTTCCAATATGCTCATTAGCAGTACGCCAACCAAACGTGTTGACCACCCATTTACACTTGATGTAATTTATAATGAGTTTAATGCAACCATCGATTTGATTCCAAGCGTTTTGAATCCGTTGGCAACAACAACTCTAAGAATCACCACACCGGATGGCAGAACCGTTACAAGGAATCTTACCTTTGACTCAAAGAAATTTTCATACGCAATGACAACCAATATGGTTGGCACATACTGGATTGATGCTACCTATAGCTACGATGATGTTAGCTATAATACAGCCACGTCCTTCGATATTCCTTATTTGCCGGAATACAATGCATTTGCAACCTTCGATAGGTTTACATTGTACGAGTTTATGCGTGATAATGGCGAGGTGGCAGTAGACGGGCTTCCAAATATGGAAAACGACCCGGATAGCCTTACCACCTACAAGGTTAGCTACGTTATCCCGCTTTTGCTTGCTGCAATTGTGATATTTGTAGCTGATGTATTTGTAAGAAAGCTAAGGATAAAGAAAAAGAACCAATTACGAAAATAACCAAGGAAAGGAGCAAATATGAAAACACTTAAGAAAATTATTTCATTTCTTCTCGTTGCCATTATGCTTTTTTCCATGGTTGCTTGTAATGGAGAATACAACTACGGAAACACCCCGGGCACAGGCGGCAACGGCGGTGGCGGTAATGAGGGAGAGGGCGGATATGTCCCACCTGTTATGAATGACGACCCAACGGATGACTTTACCGTTACCCTAATGGCAGACGGCATTTCCTATAAGCCAAGAATGGAAATGTTTGCTTATTGGAATGACGGCTTTAGCGTGCATACGGCTAAGTTTGACAAAAACGGCATCGCAAGGATTGACGGGCTTGATGGCGACTATCGTGTTACCCTGTCGGGAACTCCAAATGAGTATGCCTATGACCCAAACAGCAATATTGCCACAAACGATGACAGAAACATAGTAATAAATATGTATACTATCAACCAGCTTGGCGGTACGGGCACAGGCATTTACGACTGCATCAGCTTCAGAAAAACAGGTGTTTATTCTGCAACCATTGACGACCCGGAGGACGCAATTTACTTTGAATATGCGCCGGACGGCATGGGCACATACACCATCGAAAGCTGGATTGACGTAACTGCCGACAACGTAAACCCCTATATTGAGGTTTACGGCGGTCACAGCGAGTATAAGTTTCCTATTGGAGAAACCAACGACGGCGGTGCGATGGGTAGCTATACCATTAACTTCGTCCACGTTGTGCAAATTGCCAACGAGAATATAAGCGCCGGCGGACAGGCGACCTACACCTTTGCAATTAAAGCAGATGTAAAGAATAATAAGTACCCTGTAACAATTGTTTTTGCCGTTAAGCGCGACGGTGACTTTGAGCTTACAAGGCCTGACAACGCAGGCGGCACCTCTAAGGGCACAAAAATCCCCGAGCACGACTTTTCTGATTTTGTAAAATCAGAGCATGAGTACGATAACACCTATAATATCAAAAATCCGGAGTACCAATTTGCCCCCGGCTCTAACATATACGTTATGGATGAGAGCAAATTCAAGCTTTGGAAAAAGGATGACGGTGGAGATGATTTCTACCATGTTTATGATAAGGAAAAGTATCCGGAAACAGACGGCTTTGGACCTATACTTTATGGCTACATAACTGCCCCAACACGCTTTATTGATGTTGCCTTTTCAAGGATAGAGTATAATGCCTCGGGCGAGGTTATCAATAACGCATTGAATGCAGGCGGCTATAACCACAAGCACTTTATAGAGGGCTACACAGCCCTTGCCACCTATGGTAACATTAACGGTGGCTCATATTACTGCGCAAGTGAATGTCCTTGCCACGACAAGAATGTGTCGGTGGAGAATTGGGCATGCGATGATGACTGTACAGAGTGCCTTAAGGAGTGCAGAAGATGCCCTAAGGAGCTAATAGGCTTTGAGGGCTATCAGTTCTACGCAAACTCTGACGGACTTGTTCCCGTTACTAAGGAGCTAAAGGAATTCTTCCAATACTACTGCACAAAGGAGCTGTTCTTCTACGACGGCACCGGCAGGCTTGAAAGAGAGCCGTTTGATGGCAAAAGCTATCAGTCAATTGGCGAAAGCGGCTGGCTCTTTGCTTGTGCATACTACGAGAAAAAATAAGAAAAAAAGCCTTGAGAGATTGAAGCCTCTCAAGGTTTTTTTTATTTTTAAACAAAAATTTACAAATTATTTATAATATTATTTATATTAATGTGTTGAATTTGTGAAAATTATGTGATATAATGACCACATAGTTTTACCTTTTTCTTCACATTATAGCTTTTTTATAGGTATTACTAAATATTAATTTTGTTTTACTTAAACAAAATATTCAAGGAGGGCTCTTAAAATGAAAAGAGTATTAGTTGCACTTCTTTGCGTGCTTTTCGTTCTTTGCGGCGTTTTGGTTGCATGTGACGACGGCGGCGAGGGTGCGCACGTTCATACCTTCAAGACTACTTGGTCTAAGGACGTTAGTGGTCACTGGTATGATGCAACATGCGGCTGTGAGGACGCTCCAAAGGTTGTCCTTGCTCACTCAGACGCAAATAATGACGGTGCATGCGACGTATGTACCTACACAGACCACGAACACACTTATTCCGAGGACTACACAGCGGACTGCACAAACCACTGGAATGCAGCAGACTGCGGACACGTAGTTGCAGGCATTAACGTTGAGGCTCACGCTGATGGCGATGGCGATGGCGTTTGTGACACCTGTAAGTACGTTATCGAGGACCTTCACCAGCATATCTATGCTACAGAATGGTCACACGACGGTGAGTATCACTGGCACGCAGCAATCTGTGAGCACCAGGTAGAGGTTGCTGACAAGGCTGCTCACGTTATCAACGACGCTGGCTACTGCACAGTATGTGATAACAAAATCAAGGATGTTGATACAACAGACATTCTTGCAGTTCTTAAGGCAGCAATTGCTAACAACTACAAGGTAGTTACAGGTAATGTTGAGCTTGAGCAAATCGTATATGACGGTTCAGAAAAGAACAACACACTTACCGTTCTTGACAAGGCTCTTGACGGTGTTTACTTTGTACTTGGTAATGGTCAGTCCTATTACTTCCAAAAGGATTATGACGAAAACGGCACTCTCATCGGTGGCGAGCAGCAATGGTTCGAGCAGATTAGCGAGGAAGACATCTTTGGCGTAAAGATGGACGTTAACTCATATGAGCTTGATAAGATTGCAGGCTATCCTGAAAAGCTTCAAGGCTATACATATATGCCTGGTAGCATTCTCGCTGCTGGATACGATGATACAACCACACTTGCTCAAACGCTTTACAATTTCTATGATCTTATGACCAATGGCGAAAACGTAAGCGATGCAACATCTAACTATGATGCAGAAACAGGCAAGTATTCCTTCAGCTTTACATATTTCACTGTAAACGAAGTAACAACTCAGGGCGTAGTTTCTGACATTCAGCTTGCTCTTTATGAGACAGAGATTGAGTTTACAGTAAATGATGATTTTGTTATTGATGTAGCTAACTTCCAGGTTAAGGTATATAACTACTATGACCAGGGTAATGCAGAAAACGATCTTGTTTATGACAAGGCAACAAACACAATGACAAAGACAGATGAGGCTAACCCATCATACTACATTTACGACGTTTACCAGACCTCTGGTGAAAGAACCTTTACAACACCATATCCAAAGGCTTCCTTGCTTCCACAGGGCATCAATTACTACTATGTAGAGAATTTTGATTTCCCAAATGCCTTTGAATTTGTAATCATAGATGAAACACCTCTTGGAGATACAATTACAATTCCGGCTGGAACATATGCATATTTCCATATAGGCGATCCATATCCATCTACCTCAAGCCTTAAGTTTGTTGAGTTTAGCGATGTTTCATTTAGCTTTGTAAACAACGACCCAACAATGGATGGCAAGGCTTGGTATGATTCTGACACACCGCTTCTTAACGGATATGTTTCATACTCCAATTGCTTGAAGATTAAGCTAAGAGACCCAGGTACATATACAGTTACATTTGGCTTTGGCGAGTTTGAAAAGGTATTCACACTTGTTATTCCTGGCGAGGAAACACCTATAGTTGAGCCAGATACAGAAAACAAGCTCAACTTCTATATTTCAGATACAAATAGCTACGAGACTGATTACGAGGAGTACACAGCAACTCTCGGTGAGGGTCACTATACATTTACACTTCCTGCCGGCGTTGGTATGGAGGTTGACGGCGATAGATTGCTTGACTTCGTTGAAACACCAAATGGTGGTCAGGTAACAATCGACCTTGAAGCAAACGAAACAATAAGGATTTACTTTGCGGCTGGAAACAAGGCTGTATACTCAGTTGATGTTGCATACGAGGCAGCAGAAATTGAGGATGACCCAATTGATATTCCTGATGTCAACACCAAAGCACTTAATCCAAACGGCAACAACCAAGTTGAAGGCTCTGATATAGCATTTGCTTATACACCAAGCACAAGCGGAAAGCTTACAATTAAGTATGGTGGATTTGTTTCACTTGGCGGTGGCACACCAACCGGTACAGTTGTTTACACCATTAATGGCGGCGAACCTGTTGTTGTAAACGGTGGTAATGTAGACAACGTTATAACATTGGCAGCAGGCGATCAGCTTGTAATTACAGTTCTTACAAATACATACACCACTATTATTTCCAGTTGGGAGGCTACTCCTGACAGCGGAAATGAAGGTGGCGACGAGGGTGATGACACACTCCAAGGCTCCGGTACAGAGCAAGACCCATACATCATCACTACTGGTGATTATGTTGCAGATTACAAAGGTTCTGATGTAGGCCATGTTTATTACTCCTTCACAGCAACACAAAGCGGCTTCGTTACATATACAAGCACTTTTGATGAAACACCTTGGTTCTACCTTGGTCAAGTTTCCAATGAAGGCGCAGCTGAATCACTTTCAGCTTTCCTGCCAGCAGGAGAAACAATCATTATTCAAGTAGGCGACTGGGATGAAAGAGAAGATCAGGTTCCTTTCACCATTTCTTTCGAGGCTAAGACTTCTGACGACTTTAGCGCACTTGTTGGTACTTGGTACGCAGAATCTGATGCAGGCTGGGCAATTGTTACATATGAGCTTACAATAAATGCAAACGGCACAGGCACACTCTCTTATGACACAGGCTACGGTGCAATAGAATGCGCAGTTTATTACGTATTTGTAGATGGTCAAAATGTGACTATCGGTTATAGAACAACAAGCGGTGCAGGCTCACTTGAGTGTACATACGACGGTACAACCTTCGCTTGTACAAGTGGCGCAATGCAGGATAGCTTTACCTTCTCTGACACACCTGTCAGCGGAGGAGATAGCACTGATGACGGTAAGGTATATGGTGGCGGAACACTTGCTTATGGCGAAAACACAGTTGTGGTAACAGCTGATGATAAGGCTGCAGGCTCCTTTACACTTACATTTATCGCAGACAAGACAACAGAGCACAAGTTCTCCTCAGGCAACCTATACATTCAAAAGGTTACAGGTCCTGACGGCGACATTGCAAAGGTTGACTATATGTACTCCCTTGTTGAGGGCACAGAGTACACCTTGACAATTAGCTTTATGCTTGCTCAAGCAGGTGAGCATGATATGATTATCTCTACACCTAACTATGTTGAGCCTTCCAATGATACAGCTGATGTAGTTGGTTCCTATTCAAATGTAAATGGTTACAATCTATTCATTATGGAAAATTCCTTTGAACCAAATGCAGGCGATTACATCGTAGAGATTTATAATGACAGCTATTCAGTAGACCTTTACTTTACAGTTGTTGCTACAGCAAATGGCGATGGTTCATACACACTTGCACTTGAATATGTTTCCCGTCCTGACTACGAGAGTGGTACAGACAGTGTTGATGCAATCCTTGCAGAAACATTTGTTGTAACTCCTGGCGCAGGCGAAGATGAGGGCGGAGAAGAAGATGACAAGACTCCTTTGGAGGCTCTTAACGGAACTTATTTAGACGCGGCTCTTGAAGGAAACAACGTTGGCTTCATTCAAGACACAGACACAAGCGTTTACTACCTCAACGTTTATGGTGGTACACAAGACCTTTACTACACAGCAGTTCCAACAGAGAACGCTGATGGCACAATAACACTCGCGCTTACACTTTGCACAGACCACTGGTCATATTTCGGCAATGTTGTAACTGACGAGTACGAGCTTGACGGTAAGACAGTTGTAGCTGCACCGGCTGGCGACTCATGGACCTTTACAGTTGAAAGCGCTGGCTCAGGGGATGAGGACACAGCTGACGGTACATTTGAAAACCCATATGAGCTTAAGGAAAGCAACACCTGTGAGTTCCCAGGTGGAGGCGACTTTGTATGGTATGCATTTACTGCACCAACAGCAGGTAAGGCAACAATTTCAGTTTCAAGCGATGACTACTTCTGGGCTTACGCATTTAACGCATCTTCCGTAGAAAACGTTGGTCAAGTTCCAACAGCAAGCCTTGATGTAACAGCTGGCCAAACAATTTACATTGGTATGGCATCTTACTCATACGACCCAGCAACCATTGAATTTACAGCAACATTTGAGCCAAGCGCAGGTGGCTCTGATGAGCCTGCACAAGGCACAAGCACAAACCCATTTGAGCTTCAAGAAAGCAACACCTGTGAATTTGCTGGTGGTAACGGCTTTGTTTACTACGTATACACAGCAACAGAGGCTGGTTCTCTTACAATCACTGTTAATACACAGGATTCCTACTGGTGCTTCGGTGCTGACGTAAACAACATGGAAAACATCGGTAATGTTCAAACTGCAACATTCCCACTTAACGCAGGCGATGTTGTTTATGTAGGAATGTCAACTAACTCTACGAACGCTGGCACAGTTGAGTTTACAGCTACATTTGCAGCTGGCTCAAGCGAGGAAACAATTGTTGAAACTCCACTTGTAATGGGCAATAACTCTGTAAATGCAGCAGATATCTACTTTGCTTACACAGCTACTGCAGATATTGAGCTCGCAGTTCAGGTTGGCAACCCTGCAATGGGCGCAGTTACAGTTACCTACACAATCAATGGTGGTACTGAAATTGCACTTACAAATGGCGAGACAACAAATATTACACTTACAGCAGGCGACAAGCTTGTTATCGCTGCAAAGACAACAAGTGGCTATCAGACAATCGCAGTTTCTGAGGTTGTAGCAGCTCCTGAGGCTGGTACATCTGAAAACCCAATCGTTGTTGAAACTCTCCCGTATGAAATTAAGTACACTGGCAACCACGACTACTACTACGCATATACAGCAACCGAGGACATCGTTCTCACAATCGTAGCTCCTACCGGATGCTATGTAAGTGAGACAGGCGTTACTGCAGTTAACAATGTTTATACAGTATCTCTTACAGCTGGTCAAACAGTTGTTATGAACGTGTGGACAATGAGTGCTGCAGAAACTGAGTACACCTACACAATCACAGGCGCAGCTCCATCAACTGGTGAAGGCGAAGGTGGCGACGATGAAGGTGGCAGTGGCTCCGAGTCAACAGGCATTAATGGTACATACATCGGTGCTGGTACTAACTCAAGAGGAATGAAGTATACAATTGACACAGCTGCTGATACACTAGTTATCGTACGTGCACAGTCAGGTTCACTCACTGATTTCGAGGGTGGCACAACATACAACTTGACATACTCTGAAATTCTTGCAAAGGCAACCAACGGTGCAACAGGTACAATATCAGGCACAAATATCAGTAACATCACATTTGCTGCAGATGGTACAATTGAAACTATTACTTGGACTGGTGTAAATTACTCCAACTTTGCAAAGCAATAATTTAAGGAAAATATTCCTAAACAAATAAAAAGGGCTATCCCAATCGAGATAGCTCTTTTTCTTATTATATAAATAATGTAGCAAATTTCCCACTTATCCTTGAAAAATAGAAGTGAAAGGATTATACTAATAAGTAGAAGCAAAAGATTTGGACTAAGAAAAGCCAAGGAGCAAAGTATGAGCATTAATGAAATATTAAAGGGCATAAAATGCCCTGCCTGTGGTAAAATCCACACCTGCCCAATTAAAGAGGTTTATATAGAAAGTGGCGCAACAAAGCACCTTGCCGACCTTACAGCTGACTACAAAAGCATACTTATAGTTGCTGACGAAAATACATACGGCGCATGTGGCAAGGATGTTGAAGCTGCACTTAACGAAAAGCAGCTAACATCTGTTATTTTCCCCGGCAGCACCGTGCTTATTCCCAATGAGCAGGCGTCAGATGCAGTATGCGCAAAAATCAGTGGCATAGACCTTATTGTGGGCATCGGCTCCGGAGTTATACAGGACCTTTGCAAATACGTTTCCTTGGTGCAAAATATCCCTTATATCATCGTAGCCACAGCCCCATCAATGGACGGCTACGCATCAAGTGGCGCTGCTATGATTTTAAGGGGGATGAAGGAGACAGTAAAGGCAGGGCTGCCCCTTGCCATTGTGGCAGATACCAAGGTGCTTAAAAATGCACCAATGGAAATGATAAGAGCAGGCTATGGCGATATTATCGGCAAGTATTCTGCCTTAAACGACTGGCGTCTTTCCCACATAGTAAATGATGAATATCTGTGTGATTATATCTATAATACCACCTATGATATGATAGAAAAAACCAAAAAGACAGCCACAGGGCTGACCCGAAGGGACGAAAACAGCGTAAAAACTCTTATGGAGGCGCTTATTGTGGTTGGCATTATGATGAGCTTTTTGGGCAACTCTCGCCCCGCCTCCGGTAGTGAGCATCATCTTTCCCACTTCTTTGAAATTACAGGCATCGTTAAAAACCAGCCATATCTTGCCCACGGCATAGACGTGGCATATTCCACCGTTGTTACCGCAAAAATCAGAAGGGAAATTTTGCAAAAGCCCTTCCCCAAGGTGCAGTATATAGAGCCAAGGGAGGAATACCTTTCAAATATTAAAAAGCACTACGGCACAGTAGCCCAGGGCTGTATTGACCTGCAAAAGCGTCTTGGCACCTACGAAAGGGACAGAATTTCCATCTATCTTGAAAATGAAGAAAAAATAAAACAGGTTCTTAAGGATATGCCCGCCCCCGAGGAAATAGAAGAAATGCTAAATCGGGTAGGTTTATATTCCAAGGAGTATTACGACCTTTACGGCAAGGAGAAAATAGAGGGCGCAATCAAGTACGCAAAGGATCTAAAGGACAGATATACCGTGCTTTGGTTAAACTACGACATGTTGGAGAATTAAAATGGATAAAAGTAAAATAAAGGTTGTCGCCTTCGACTTAGACGGCACCTTGACTCAACACAAGGAAAAGCTTTGTAGGGAGCACAGACAAATCCTTGACACACTTGCAAAAAGCTATAAGCTTTTGATGGTTGGCGCAGGACAGGTCCACAGGATATTTAATCAAATGGAAAAATACCCTATTGATATCATAGGAAACTATGGTTTACAATACGCAACCTATAACGAAAAAACAGGGGAGCTTGATATAAAAAGAGACCTGACCTTTGAGGCAAACCGTGAGGAAATAGAAGAAAAGGTTACATATTTAAGAAACAAGCACGGCTTTACCGCCTTCCGTGGGGACAATGTTGAATACCACGCCTCCGGCTGTATCACATTTCCCATCTTGGGTACTAAGGCAATTCAAGAGGACAAGCTTGCCTTTGACCCGGATAGAAAAAAGAGAAGAGCCATTTATAAGGAGGTTTGCGGCCTGTTTTCTGAATACAACGTTTTCGTTGGTGGCTCATCGTCCTTTGATATGTCCCCCAAGCCATATAATAAGTGCTACGCACTTGATTTATGGTGCTTGGAAAACGGCATAAGCCACGACAGCGTTGCTTATATAGGAGATGACTATGGCATGGGCGGAAATGATGAGTCTGTTTACCTTTCCGACTATAACTATCTAACCATAGACAGCTATCTTGACCTGCCACAGGTTATAAAACCCCTACTATAAGAAAAAATCTCAGACACGTGTCTGAGATTTTCTATTTTTTGTCAAAAAAGGTTGATAGAAAAGCACTAAAATGATATAATAAGCTTGTAAAGAAAGCAAAGGAGGTAAGTATATGCAAGCATCGAAAATAAAGCGCCTTGTTTACGCATCACTATTTTTGGCGCTTGGCATGGTTTTGCCCTTCCTTACAGGACAAATTAAGGAAATAGGGGATTCCTTACTGCCTATGCACCTTGCTGTTATGCTTTGTGGGCTTATTTGCGGTCCTTACTATGGCGGCGCTGTGGGAATAATGCTTCCTTTCTTGCGCTCCTTGCTTTTTGGTATGCCTCCCCTTTATCCCAATGCTGTTTGGATGGCAGTGGAGCTTGCCACCTACGGCTTTGTTATCGGCTGGCTCTATGCAAAATCTATTAAAAATCATATAGCTTACATATATGTGTGCCTTGTTGCCTCAATGGTTGCAGGCCGTGTTACCTGGGGCATTACCAAGTCCATATTACTTGGCATAGCAGGCAAAAGCATAACAATCGGCGTTTTGATTGCCGATGGTGTTATAGATGCAATTCCCGGTATAATTTTACAGCTTTTATTAATTCCGTTTATTATGCATTTAATAACTAAAAGAAGGGTAGTAAAAAATGAAAAAAATTAGTTTTCCCTATGGCAAAGAGGAGCTTACCTATTGCTTTAAGGACCAGGAGCTAATCGGCGTTTTAGAGTCCTCTATAAATACATATAAGCCGGAGTGCGGACAGGTGGAGCTTGTTAAAAGGGCAATGGAAAGCCCGGAGGGCAAAAGCCTATACACTCTTGCGCAGGGCAAGAAAAATGTTGTTATTATCGCCAGCGACCACACGCGCCCCGTGCCAAGCAAAATCATAATGCCGCTTATGCTTGAGGAAATAAGAAAGGCATCTCCGAATTGCAAAATCACAATCCTTATTGCAACAGGCTGTCACCGTGGTACAACTAAGGAAGAGCTTGTTTCCAAATTTGGCAAGGAAATAGTTGAAAACGAGGATATTTATATTCACGACTGTGATGAAAGAGATATGCTTGTAAATATAGGCACATTACCCTCCGGTGGAGAGTGCGAGATAAACAGGCTTGCCTACGAGGCAGATTTGCTAGTGTCCGAGGGGTTTATTGAGCCGCACTTTTTTGCAGGCTTTTCAGGTGGGCGCAAAAGCGTTTTACCGGGCATTTGCGGCAGAAGCACGGTTTTGGCAAACCACTGCTCAGAGTTTATAGCAAATCCAAATTGCCGCACAGGCATTCTTGAGAACAACCCAATGCATAATGATATGCTTTGGGCAGCAGAAAAGGCAAAGCTTGCCTATATTGTAAACGTTATTCTAAACGACAAAAAGGAAATAATCTTTGCCACCGCAGGAGATTTTAAGAGTGCCCACAAAAAAGGTACAGACTTTCTTTCATCCCTCTGCGGTGTTAAGGCTTGTGAGGCTGACGTGGTTATAACCACAAACGGCGGTTATCCGCTTGACCAAAACGCATATCAAGCGGTAAAGGGTATGACCGCTGCTGAGGCAACCGTTAAAAGGGATGGCGTAATTATTATGCTTGCAAGCTCAGACGACGGCGTAGGCGGCGCTCATTTTTATAAACAGCTTTCAGAGGAAAAGGACATAAATAAAACCATGGCGCTGTTTTTGTCCCGCCAAAGAAATGAAACTGTTCCCGACCAATGGCAAACACAGGTTCTTCTCCGTGTGCTTATGCACGCAAGGGTAATTTTTATATCTCAGCTTGAGGATGAGGTGGTTGAAAATATGCATCTTATCCCTGCCCATTCCATTGATGAGGCGCTTATAAAGGCAAGAGAGATTTTAGGAAGGGAAGACATTAAAATCGTGGCAATCCCCGATGGAGTGTCTGTTATTTTAGAAAAATGAAGGATGTTTTAGTTACCGGTGCATACGGTGGCATGGGTAGAGAGGCAGTCCTTTACTTAGCTTCGCTGGGCTATCGTGTTTTCGCACTTGACAGGGTGATAAACGACCCTGAGGAAAATATAATACCCATAAAGGCAAACCTTACAAGCAGTGAGGATGTAAAAAACGCATATCAAGCAGTAAGAGAAAAAACCGATGAGCTATATGCAATTATCCACTTTGCAGGTATCTATATGTTAGATTCTCTTGTGGAAATGGACGAGAGTGAGTTCCGTCGTATTTTTGATATAAACCTAACCGGTGCGTACTTAATAAACAAAGCATTTCTTCCACTTCTTAAAAGGGGTAGCCGTATTCTTATAACTACAAGTGAGCTGGCCCCCCTTGACCCCTTGCCCTTTACAGGCATTTATGCAATAACCAAGGCAGCCCTTGATAAATACGCATATTCCTTGCGTATGGAGCTTCAGCTTCTTGGTATATATGTTTCCGTTTTGCGCGCAGGTGCAGTGAAAACAAATATGCTTGGGGCATCAACTGACGCACTTGAACGGTTTACCGAAAAAACAGAGCTTTATTCCTGTAACGCAAAGCGCTTCAGAAAAATTGTAAACAGCGTTGAGGCAAGGTGTATACATCCAAAAATCCTTGCAAAAAAGGCTGTAAAAATTATTTCCAAAAAACGTCCTACCTTTGCATATTCCATAAACCGCAACCCCTTGCTTCTTATGCTAAACGCATTACCAAAGCGCACTCAGCTATGGATAATTGACAAGGTGCTAAAATAGTGCTAAAACAATTTTAGGAGAAAAATTAAATGAATTTTATTACTCAAACAGAAAATTCTGTAAAAAGCATTGAAATAGAGAAAATAAAGGACGGCGAGGTTAGCGAGTACCTTGTTAAAATAGAATTTGAGGAAAAAATTACCCCAAAGCCCATTTCAATAATCTGGCATGAGCCTGTTGTAGATATTTTTAGCTTTTGGTCCTCAAAGTGCGGCATACAGCACAATATCACTCCCGAGTGGAACAGCAGAAAAGAGGTTAGCAGAACAGCCTCCGGTATGCCTCTTGCTTGCCTACACAGCAAGGCAGATATGAATAGGATAACCGTTGCCCTGTCCGACCCTACAAATCCAAGCACCCTTTCCTCCGGCGTAGTAGAGGAAAACGGCATGGCACAGATGCGAATAGATTTACTTTCACAGCTTTGCCCACCTATGGAAAGCTATGAGGTGGTTATAAGAATTGATAAAAGAGATATTCCGTTTTATGACGCAATAAAGGATGTAAGAAAATGGTGGACAACCCTTGGATATGAGTGTGCCTACACTCCGGATACAGCCAAGCTGCCTATGTATTCCACTTGGTATAGCTTCCACCAGCATACAATCCCACAGGAGATTATAAACGAGTGCAAAATCGCCAAGGAATACGGTATGGACACCGTTATAGTTGATGACGGCTGGCAGACAGACGACAACTCCAGAGGCTATGCCTTCTGTGGAGATTGGCAGGTTTGCCAAAGCAAAATTCCTGATATGAAATCGTTTGTTGACGAAATTCATAAGCTGGGCATGAAATTTATGATTTGGTTCTCCGTGCCGTTTGTTGGCTTTGAAAGCAAAAACTACGAAAGATTTAAGGGTATGTACCTGAACACAAGAAAGGGCGCACGTGCGTCAGTTCTTGACCCTCGCTTTAGACAGGTGCGCCAATTTCTTGTTGATATTTACGAAAAGGGAGTTAAGGACTACGGCTGGGACGGCTTAAAGCTTGACTTTATTGACTCCTTTGAGCTAAGCGAGGAAAGCTCACAGGACTTTGACAAAATGGACACCGTCTCCGTTGAGGAGGCTGTTCAAATGCTACTTGCCGAGACAACCGAAAGACTAAAGAAAATTAATCCCCATATTATGATAGAGTTCCGTCAATCATATGTAGGACCTGCAATTGCTAAGTATGGCAACATTTTCAGAGTTACCGATTGCCCGGATGATGCAATTTTTAATAGGGAAAGCTCCCTGGGGCTTCGCCTTACATCGGGTACAACTGCGGTTCACAGCGATATGCTTATGTGGCACAGCAATGACACAAATGAGGGCGTTATGCATCAGCTCCTTTCCGTTATGTTTGCCGTACCACAAATTTCTGTAAGGATTGAAGATATTTCAAACGACCATAAAAAGCTCCTTAAATCTTATCTTGATTTTTGGCGCAAGCACAGAAAAACCATCTTGGACGGAGAGCTTACAGTAAGCGGTGCTGATGCAGGCTACACCATGGCAAAAAGCAAAAAGGACGGGGAGAGTGTAGCTGTTTTATACCAAAACGTGATATACAGGAAAGAAAGCACTACCACAGAATATGTATTTAACTCAACCGGATGTGACGAAATTTGTGTTGTGTCAGACACCGAAAGAAGCTATGAGCTTTACGATATTTTCGGTATAAAATATAAAGAGGGCAAAATCCTTAAGGGTGCAAATCTTTTAGAGCTTAAATGCTGCCAAATGGCAAAAATATTTTAATAGACAACTTAAATTTCCATATAACTAAAATAAAAAAATATAAAATAAGGAGAAACACTATGAACGCAAAGGTACATCAGCTATTAAACCAGCAAATCAACAAGGAGTTTTACTCTGCATACCTATACCTTGATTTCTCAAACTATTTTGAGGATGCAGGTCTTGACGGCTTTGCAAATTGGTACAAGATTCAAGCCCAAGAAGAGCGCGACCACGCAATGCTTTTCTATCAGTACCTACAAAACGAAAATCAAAAGGTTACCCTTGAGGCAATCGACAAGCCGGATAGGGTGTTTACCTGCCATATGGATGTTCTAAAGGCAGGCCTTGAGCATGAGGAATACGTAACATCGCTTATTAACGATATCTATGCAGCAGCATACGAGGTAAAGGATTTCCGTACAATGCAGTTCCTTGACTGGTTCGTAAAGGAGCAGGGCGAGGAGGAAACAAACGCTAATGATTTGATTACGAAAATGGAGCTTTTCGGCACCGATCCAAAAAGCCTCTATATGCTCAATCAAGAGCTAAATGCAAGGGTATACACCGCTCCATCCCTTGTTCTCTGATAAAACAAAAACAGCCCAAAGGGGCTGTTTTTTTATTATACCTTAATCTAAAGTTATGCGCAAAGGAGCACGCCAAACAGTAATTTTTGATGAAAGAAATTCTTTCTTAGTAATTCCATCAAGGTCAGAAAGAGAATTTATCTCCTTGTTTCCAACACCAACAATTACATCGCAGGGCAAAATGCCCTTTGCTGACACATCTGCAAACTGGTCAACATCACAAACAAGCACTCCGTTATGTCCCGCTGTTGCAAATACTGTCATTTCGCCATCTGTTTCAATGTTTTTAATCTTCATATCAAACAAGGTAACAATACTTGACTCGCTCTTTTTTTGACTTTGATTGATTTTTGGCAAAACAGGTGTTCTTGCCAGCCTTTTAAGTTTCGCATATCTTACACCAAACTCAGAGGGGAAGCTTTCAAAACCACTAATATCAGGGAAAATCAGTCTGTAATCCCCGTGCCTTACATCTTTAAAAATGCATTTTGCTTTTATTGAGCCCTTGTCCATTCCTGTGATTTTTTCAAGCTCCGTAGCTTTTTTAATCTTTCTTGCATTTTTTGAATGTAAAACATTAAAATCAATGCTTTTTCCATAGCCGTGCTCCATCATAATTGGCTGATATTCTGTAAAAATAATGTTATTTTCAACCACGTCCCCGCAGTTTTCGTACCAAACATGCATATGTATGGAGTTGTTTACCGTTATGTTATGGTGGACGTATCTGCCAAAGCCCTCACGTAGCTTTATGCCGCCATTTAAGCATAAATTGTTGTAAATTTCATAATTTGATGAGCCGTCATCAAGGTCAATATCCCAGCCCCTGTCGCAACGGAATCTGCTGTTTCGTATAACCGTTTTTTTGATACAGTCAAGATATGCATACTTATAAATTTCATTTTGCTCAAGGTCGTAAAGATGCCAATATCTATCTCTGCCCCAGGAGTTAAAGCTGCCGTGGTCGCCCGTTTCCTTAACGGTGTCAAAAACATCACAGCCGTCAATTAAATGGCCGCCAAATGTGCCCTCGGAAATATTTATTCCCGCACGAGATGCATCGTAAATGCTTGTGTTAATAACACTAATACCGTAGGACATTGAAATCTCAACGCCTGTAGCTTGCTTTTCAACTATGCCAACGTGCTCAATTAAGCAGTCCTCAACAACACAGTCCCTTGGATATTCATTACCCTTAGGGCCTCTTTTTTTGTCTATTGCAAGAAAGCTCTGGCTGTGGGTAGCCTCAAACAAGGGGCTTCTAACAGCGCTTGGCTTACCAACAAAGCAAACACCACTTGCCCCAAGGTCCTTAAGGTGACATCTGGAAATTGTGATATTGCTGTTTTTGCCGTCAACAAAAATGCCATTTGTACCAATATCAAAAAGAGAGCAGTCAGAAACCGTGCAGTCCTTTGAGCCTGTAAAATAAATTGCGCCACCTCTGTAAATGGTCCAGTCGCTTCGTAAAAGTGGCTCATTTGTCAGCATAAAGGTTCTTTTTGCGTGTCTTATTTTTATGCTTTCAACCCTAACATTTTTACAGCCCTTAAACACGAAAAAGCTGGAGTTTACACAAATTTTAGCATTTTCCAAGCTATGACCGGGCTTCAAAATAACATAAACGCGCTTGTTTTCCTTGTCAAAATACCACTCTCCCGGCTCTGTCATCTCCTCACGCACATTTTCAATATACTTAAAATCGGAGTGCATACCCATTTGCCTGTTGTTTTGCCAGCCACCAATGTATGTGAGGTTGCCGTTTTCATCCTTGCCGGTTACCTCGTATGAAAAGCCACCCCAGTTGTGTAGATGCATTGCATGAATATATGCGCCCTTAGGATTTTTCCACCGTTCAGCCTTTTCTTTGGACAAAACATCTCTTGAAAATCCACCAAAAATTCTTATGCTTGGATTATATTTAGGGAAGCGGGCCATTTGATATTTTTCTCCGTTAATATAAAGAGCATCAGCGTCATATTCTGTACCTGCAGAAAAAACGCCATTACCCTCATCAACCCAGCCGTCGATATTTACACAGCCCTCAATGGTAGTGTCCTTGCCACCGCGAATTGTGATGCCTTCTCCCTTGACCAAAATTGCACCTGTCAAGCTGTAAACACCATTCTTCAAGGAAATAACTGTGCTTTCGCCTTCCTTATGGCAAACAAAGCCTAAGGCTTTCCTTCCATAAATCAAGGACGAAAGTCTTTTATAAGATAGCTTTTTTAGACACGTGAGGCGCTCTTTTGCCTCTTTCCTGGTGGAAAACACCTCAAAATAGCAAAGGTCGCAAGGTAGCTTTTTGCAAAGCAGCTCTGAGCATACACCAAAGCCGTATTTTCCCTCATTATGCGTTAAATAGGTATAAAACATATCTCACCTCAAAAGCATTTTTCTTAATTATACCTTGAAAGACGAGCTAAGTCAATTATGAAGAGAAAATATTATTTGATTTTTTATAGGCTTTGTGCTAAAATCAAATTAATTATATAAGAGGCTTAATAAGCGAGGGAGTAAATATGGATCAAAGGCTTTTAAGAGATAAGATACTTGGGTGCTTTAACGGTAAAAACGTGGGTGGAACGCTCGGCGCACCTCTCGAGGGAAAAAACGGATTTTTTGATATTGAGTATTTTATTCAACCGAATATTGAAAACAATCCACAGCCCAACGACGACCTGGATTTGCAGATTTCTTCCTTAAATGCAGTAAGAAGATTTGGACGAAATGTAAACGCTGAAATTTTGGCAGAGTATTACAGCATTTTTGTTAACCCCAGCTGGGCAGAATACGGAGTCGGCAAGTCCAATTTAAGGCGCGGCATTCCCACACCGATATCCGGTTATCATTCAAATAGCTATAAGGACAGCTGTGGGTCGTTTATTCGTAGTGAAATTTGGGCGTGCCTTTGCCCGGGCCATCCGGAGCTTGCAACTCGCTACGCATATTTTGATTCCTCTATTGACCACGCAGATGAGGGCACATATGGCGAGGTATTTTGGGCAGCTGTGCAAAGCTCTGCTTTTGTAGAAAGCGATATTAATAAGCTTATCGACATCGGACTTAGCTATATTCCTAAAGAAAGCGAGCTTTATAAGGGGATTGTGCTGGTTAAGGAGTGCTATGAGAGTAAAAAGACGTATGAGCAAGCAAGAGATATTGTTTTTAGAGAGGTAGCAGGCGCATTTTCCTATCAGCATACAAGACTAAAGGATATCAAGCTTAAGGAGTATAAGCCTGCCCCCGCTGGCTTTGATACTCCACAAAATATAGCAATTGCCATCCTTGGCTTACTTTATGGCGAGGGAGATTTTGGAAAGAGCATGCTTCTTGCTGTAAACTGTGGCGAGGATGCGGATTGCACGGCAGGAAGCCTGGCGGCAACAATGGGCATTATTCTTGGCAACTCTCAGCTTCCCGAAAAATGGATAAAGCCTATAAATGATGTGATTATTACAGCGTCCCTTAACACCTTGGATTTTGGAATGACTATGAACACACCATTCTTCTTGCCTCGCACCACACAGGAATTGGCAGACGAGATTATCCGTTGCATTCCAAAAATGTTAACCGTAGATAGATACGATATAACAAACGAGGGCTTAGAGGTATTTCCAAGGGACGATTTTTATTGCAAGGATACCGAAGAGGTTTATTATAAGGGTGCGTTTGGCAACAGAGGTAAGGAATGCTTTAACACAACGGAGCTTTTAAGCCTGCCTCATTATTCTATTTATAAGGAATTTTCTCTTTTCAAGGTGCAAGCCATCTACGAAAACGATTTCTTTTTTGAAAATGGAAAGCCAACCGAGGTTACACTAAAGATTTATGACAACGGAGAAGCGAAAATTCAACATTGGCTTACTATTAGGGCATATACATCTGATGGGGTTGAGGTAAAGGAAAGGGTGTGTACAACACCACTAAGCAATTGCAATGGTGATGTGACAGAAAAAACCTTTCACATTCTACCCACACAGGTGAAAGGCGATAAATTCGATGTTGTTTTTGATATTTCTATGGAAGGTCACGCAAGCATGAGCTTAATTAAGGTAAGCTTTTTTGCAAAATAAAGGACACCCCTGCAAGGCAAATTAAAAAAGGTTACTCAAATGGGTAACCTTTTTTATTTGCTTCTCTTAAAAAATGATGTTAAAATTAACATAATTGAGAGTAAAATATTGAAATGATTTTTCTATTGTGGTATGATATTAATTAGTAAACTAACCTAAATTTGGAGGAGCCTATGAAAAAATACGTAATAAATATAGTCTTGTGCCTTTGCTTAGTGATAGCATGCATCCTTGCCTTTAGCGCATGTGATGGGGAGGAGACTGTTACATACACGGTTACCTTTGAGGAAAATGGCGGCTCCCCTGTTGAAGATATAACAGGCATTGAGACCGGTGGAGTAATTACCCTGCCAGAGGACCCAACAAAGGAAGGCTTTGTGTTTGGCGGCTGGTATTTTGACAATAACACCTTCAAGGAAAAATTTGATGAGAGCCACAAGATAGAGCAAGACACAACCCTTTATGCCAAATGGAACGTGCTTGTGGGCTATGGCGACCCCGTTGATGTCAGCTTCTTTGCTGACGATGTTCAAGTCGGACAAACAATTACCGTAGAATACGGCACAGGGCTTGAAGAGGGTCAAATCCCAACCGTGCCCTCAAAAACAGGCTATAAGGGCGCTTGGAATGTAACGGACTTTAGCTGTCTTACAGAGAACCTTAGAGTAGATGCAGTTTACACCCCAAGAAAATATAATATAACCTTTGATTATAGTGGCGTTGTGGTGGACAACAAAACCGAAAGCAAGCAGGTGTCCTACAACCAAAAGGTAGGTGCCTTGCCAAGCCCCACAAGCCCGGATTGTGAGTTTTTGGGCTGGTATTATGGGGAAGTGATTTTTACCGGGGAAATCGTGTACACATTTACACAGGACATAACCCTCGTTGCAAAATGGAGGGCTACCAGAATCTGCCCAAGCTGTGGCGCACCGGGAGATGCACACCCTGTTTGTCCATTCTGTCAAATTCGCACATGCGTGGGCGATCATAGTGAATGCACCACAACCGCATCACCTCTTGACACAACCACTCCGGGACTGTATTTGCTATATGGCGAGTATGATTCCTACTCAGGCGCAGGCAGTATATCCGTAAGATACCAGTGGCTTTTCAAGCTGACAATTAATACAGATAACACGTTCCTGTTCCAATACTGTCAGCGCGCCAACGAAAGCCACCCATTTTACATACTTATAAATTTCTATGGCACAGCTCTCCCAGGTGCTAAAACAACCATCAAGCCTAAAGAGGCATATGTAACCTCAGACTTAAACGGCACGGACGGAGATCCATACGATTTTGATAAAACCGCAACCGCAACAGTAACTCTCTATGACGACGGCACCTTTACAGGCGACCTAAACGATATAAGAGGCATTTGCTCCGGCTGCGGCGATAGCAAATCCAAGGGCAACCACGGCATTTGCCTTGTTTGCCTAAAATACATTTGCGTTGGCGACCATAAGCGCGGCGGCGAAATTTGTGATCAGTGTGGCCAATCCAACGTGATAGGCAACCACACTATTTGTGACGCGTGCCAAGAATATAAATGCAATGGCGAGGACCACGAGACGCTGGATGCTTGCGGCTTGCACTATCTTTGTGAAGAAGGAGACCATGGACAGTGCCCATATTGCCGGGATTATAAGTGCAACGGCAAGGCTCACGACCTATGCCAGGGCTGCCGTCAGGTCATTTGCACAGCCGAGGGACATCACGGCGAGTGTGAATACGAGGGCTGTGACGGCTATCTTTGCGATGGAGAGGACCATTTCCACGGTGGCTTTAACTGCTTTGACCATGTACCAAGCGAGGACGACGGCGACTGCACAACACCTGTACCTTGCTCCCTTTGTGGCAGAGAGGCAATAGCGGCAAAGGAGCATTATGCAGATGCCCTCGTTCACGACGAAAGCTACCACTGGGGTGTTTGCCAAAACAACGGCTGCACCAAAACCTTCGGCAAGGATAACCATAATGCCGACGGCGTAAAATGCCTTAATTCCCTCAAGTGCGACAGCTGTGAATACGTAATTCCAAGAGCAGACCACAGCTACTCATCATCTGTTTGTGAGTATTGTGGAAGCGATGCAGTTACAACAAGATACGAAAGTGGCAAATATGTTAGCTACCTAAAGCCGGAGCATACCTATAAGGGTTGGGTTTACATTAGTGGAAATATGGGACAGCTCTATGCACCTGAAATTACAGAGCTATATATCGGACCGACCTTCAGCTTTAATTGCGAATTTTATATGCCAAGCCTACAAAACATCTATGTTGATGAAAGCAATCCAAACTACAAGAGCATTGACGGCGTTTTGTGCAACAAGGACGGCTATATAATACAAATTCCTGCTGGCAGAGAGGGTATATTTAGTATACCTGATGAGGTGGTGGGCTTTATGGGCTCAACATACAATGGCACAAAGCTGACAGGTATAAATGCGCCCAGCCAGGAAAGGTGGGAGGGACTAACCTTTTCTGTAGGTGGCGGTGTTACAACAGGAACGCCAAACCCACTATATAGTGTTCATAACCTGTATTTTAATAACCAGCCTGTAACTCATGTAAAAATTACAAATACCTATGTTACAGCACACTGCTACGCAGGCTGTAACGCAACCTTTGAGCTTTGCGAGGGCTTGAGGACAATTAATGTCTGCTCATTTGCAGGCTGCCCGGGCTTTACAAGCTTTATAGCTCCATCTACCCTGGAGACAATAATGCACTACGCCTTTGAGGGCTGTGAAAATATTTTGGAAGTAGACCTTAGCCCGGCAACAAATCTTGGAATGGTATATACAGGTGCATTTAAGGATTGCACAGGGCTGAAAACTGCCAAGCTATCAAGTGGCATAACGGTTATCGGTGCTGAGGCGTTTTACAACACAGCAATTAAGGAGCTTGTCATCCACGAGGGCGCGAGAGAATTATTTGAGGCGCTTTCCGGAATGGACAGCTTGGAATCCTTGGAAATTCCGCTAAGCTACTTCTATAACCACAGCATTACTAATTACTACCAGTATAAGGCATCCTTTGGCGGTCTGTTTGGAAAAGGCAAGTCAGAGCTTGGTAGCATAGAGCAGCATTACAACTATATAAGTGGTAGTACCACAATTAAGGAATCCTTGAACTATCGTATTCCTCTTAGCTTCAAGAGAGTAAAGCTAACAGGCGAGTGCGATACAATTCCGGAGCTTATGTTTGAAAATTGTAGCTATCTTGAAGAGGTTATCGTTCCGGCAAGCGTTACAACGATTGGAAGCAATGCCTTTACAGGAACAACCTGCAAGGCGTTTTTCGAGTCAAGCACATTCCTAAAAGCCTACAAGGCAGCAAAATATTACTACTATTACCAAGAGCAGTGCCCATCTGACCCGGTCACAAAGGGTCAAACCTGGCGCTACGTAGACGGCAAGCCCACCATCTGGACAGAATAAAATAAAAAGCCTTCTCAACCGAGAAGGCTTTTTTGTTAAACCACTCAAGCCACCCCAAAAGCCAAGATAGCAAGCCCCACCACCCATCAAAATTTGGTATGCGGTAGTCAAAGAAAAAGCCTTGAAAACTTAGCGTTTCCAAGGCTTTTTTAATAAAAAACACGCGTAAATTCATCAAGAATTATTGACGAAACGGCGATTTTATGATATAATATGACATATTAAGAATGAATATGGAGGAAAACGTATGACTCTGTCACAGAAGGTAAGATACATAAGAGCCGAGAGGCTACTAAGCCAACAGGAATTTGCCGATGCGGTGGGCGTTTCTTATTCAACCGTCAGCCGTTGGGAGCGTGAAAATCGCAAGCCGCAGGCGAGAGCCATTGGCAAGCTCATAATTTGGTGCAAGAAAAACGGTATAGATTTATCAGACGTGGAGGAAAACTATGGTGAGGATAAAAAATAAGTTTATACCTATTTTTTCGTTTTTACTGCTTTTGTGCTTGATTTTTGCGACGAGCGCGGTGGTCGGTGCGGCGGCAAGCACCCGTGAGGGAGAGCTGATTACGACGAGA
>JAFVTH010000012.1 GCA_017503285.1 Clostridia bacterium
AGGTGGCATTTTCAAGGAAAATGACGGAGGGATTGTGGTCCTCACACAAATTAAACAATCCCCCCTCCACTATCGTGGCTCTCCCCCCTTTCACAAGGGGGGCTTTTAAAAGAGATTGTTATCTATATTTATTTCAAAAGAGAGGTTTGTCCCCGTATGGGCAGATTTCATATCTGCCAGAAAAAACGTAAAACGCCTCATACCCCCCGTAGGGGCAGGCGTCCTCGACTGCCCGCAATAATGTTACAAACCCCACCCTGCGAAAGACCACCCGAAGAATGAGAAATATATACAAACCCGTAGGGGCAGATTCCATATCTGCCCGTTGAAAGATAAAAACGTAGGGCGGGGGCGTATCTCCTGCCAAAAATTCTCAAGGTAGGTCTTTCTTCAAAGCCTCCCTTTACACAAGGGAGGCTTGGGCATAGCTCTGCTTAAAAAAGGGAATGCGTATCAAATGCATAGCTGGCATGTTAATCTGAAGCGCACTTGTGCGTAGTCGGTAGTGTTTAGGGCTACGCCCGAAAATGAAATCCCCCCGTCTAACGGGGGGATTTTGCTCTTATTCTTTTGATTCTACGATGGCAACGATTTCGTTGTGGGATTTTGCCACAGCCGTATCTGTTGTTTGGTCGTTATCAATGTAGTATACCTTGCCGCCCTCGATAATGTAGGCGTTTATATAAAAGCTTGTTTGCTTGTGGCTTTCTGAAAGACCTGTTATTTTCATCTCGAAAAGGTCGTAGGAGCGAGATGTAAAGTCAACAGCGGCAATTTTTTCGTTGGTTTTGTCGCCGGTTGCAGTTATAAGCTCGCCGTCTGTGGTATCAAAGCCTGCGCCTGTGCCACAGTAAGCAGCAACCAAGCCGAATTTGATGTTGCCCAAATAGCTTTCGTACTTGGAAAGTAGTTCTCTGTTTACGGCAAAGCCTTGAAGCATAGAGTCACCGGAATATGCATAGCCCTTGTTTATAAACAAAGCAGGCAATGTTTCAATAATTTGACCCTGGCTGCATCTTGTGCAGAAATCTCCAAAATCACAGCTGGAAAGGAATTTTTGACCCTCAAAGGTTGGTGTTATGTCTCCTGTATAAATGTGGTTGCTATCAAAGCCAACCTCGCAAAGGTTAGCGTCGTAGATAAACATATAAGTGCCTGTTGTGTGGGTGCCTGCCTTGTAGCTTTCGTAGCTTGAATATTTAGCCTGCGAAACTCTGTTAAGAGAGGACATAAGGGTTTTCATCCTTGAATAGTCAGAGCCTGTGTAGAAGATGGTGGATGAGGAAGGAAGACCGCTAAATGCGCCTGAGCCTAATGTGTCAAACTTCTCTGTGAATACAAGCTTTGAAAGCTTTGAAGAGTTTTGGAACATTTCTCCACTGGAGGTTGAGCATAAAATAACAGCGCTTTCAAGCTCGGTGCATTGCTTAAATATGCCAAGACCAATTGTTGTAACACTCTCAGGAATAACAACGGAGGTTATTTTTGCTCTTGCAAAGGCGTAGTTGCCGATAGAGGTTACGGTGTCCGGTATATTAAGCGTTGTTATAGAGCCGTTAGCGGTGCTTGACGCATAAAAGGCGTGCAGACCAATCGTAACGGTATTTTCCAAACGTACGGTTGTGAGAGAGGAGCAATTTGCAAACATATACGGGCCGATGGTCTTCGATTTGCAGTAAACGGAGGTCAGCAAAGAGCTGGAATCGAAAATATTGGTTCCTAAGGTTTGTAGGTCGGAGAGAATGCAAACCTCTGTAACGCCGCTACCTTTGAATGCGTGTTCTCCGATGGATACCAATTTTTCGGGAAGGGTAACCTTAACTCCGTCAAGCGCGTAATAAAAGGCTTGAGTGCCGATAGAGGTTACGGTTGACGGAATATACAGCTCGGAAATTGAGCCTGCGTAAAATGCCATCTTAGACGGTATTTCTGTAACGCCTTCGGGAATAATGAGGGATTTTAATTTCAGACAACGGTAAAACGCCTGTTCTCCGATGGTAGTTACGGTGCTTGGAATTTCAACGTATTCAAGAACGCTTTTATCTTCGTTATCGTTGTTTTTAAAGGTGTATGCGCCGATAGTTGTAAAGCCCTGTGGAAACACTACCGTTTGCAGTGCGGTAAAGCCGCTGGCAGGCTTCATTACCGTGTCAGGTGTGGAAAGAGTGCCGTTAGGAAACTCAATCCTAACAACATTTTTTGCAGCGTAGGTAATACCGTCGGTGTACTTGTTAATTTCCGTAAAGGAAAAGCCGACAGCAGTGGAATTCTTAACAACATAATATGCGGGGTATGTTGTGTAAACGGTTGTTATTTCGCCTGTTGTCTCGTCTGTTACCTCGTGGGCAAGCATAACACGAGAGGTGGCAGTAGCGTTTGTACCGTCTGCACCAAAGGTAGCCTTGTCAGCCATATCATCGAGATATTGCATAGCGGTCCATTCGGGCACTTCTGCGCTTACTGTAAATGCGAAAACGGAAAGAAGTGCTACTAAAAGTGTAATGAATAGAATAATTTTCGTTTTCATGTTTTTCTCCTTATCAAAATTCTTTATAAACGGATTTTAATGCGGGGTATAATTTTTTGAAAAGCTGATATTTTTCTTCGTATTTTTTTGAAAGCTGTGGGTCGGGATAGGTAATATCCTTTACCTTAACCAGCGCATTTGTTGCGTCCTCGACTGTTTTATAAAGCCCTGTGCCAACCATTGCAAGGATTGCACCGCCATAGGCAGGACCCTCCTCAATTTGCGGTCTTATAACAGGAATGCCAAGGACGTTTGCCATAATTTTGCGCCAAAGTGGGCTTTTTGCGCCACCGCCGCAGATTTTCGTTTCCTTAATATTAACGCCACCAGCCTTGGCAATCTCCACGCAGTCACGCAGGGCAAAGGCAACACCCTCTAAAACTGCAAGGGTCATTTCCTTACGGCTTGTGCTTGGGCGCATACCGATAAAAGCGCCACGGGCATCTGTGTCGTTATGGGGACTACGCTCGCCCATTAGATATGGCAGGAACATAACGCTGTTTTCCCCCATATATTTTTCGCACTGGCTTTCCTCGCTTCTAAAGTCGCTTGTGCCAAGAATATCCTCTGCCCACCATTTGTTGCAGGATGCGGCAGAGAGAATACAGCCCATTAGATGATATTTGCCGTTTGAGTGGCAAAAGCTGTGAAGCGCATTTGAGTTATCCACAAAGAAGTCGTCCTGTGAAACGAAAACAGTACCGCTTGTGCCAAGGGAAATGTTGCAAGCGCCGTTTCCAACTGTGCCTGTACCAACGGCAGCGCCTGCGTTATCTCCTGCGCCGATTATAACGCTAACCTGACCTAAGCCCAGCTTATTTGCAAGCTCCTTTTTAAGAGTGCCGATTTTTTCATAGGATTCATAAAGCCTTGGCAGCTGATTTTCACAAATGCCGCAGATTTTTAGCATTTCACGGCTCCAGCATCTGTTTTTAACATCTAAAAGGAGCATACCGGATGCATCTGAATAGTCGGTGGCGAAAGCCCCGCTAAGCATATACGCAAGGTAGTCCTTCGGGAGCATGATTTTTTCGATTTTCTCAAAATTTTCCGGCTCGTTTTCCCTTAACCAAAGAATTTTTGGTGCTGTAAAGCCGGCAAAGGCAATGTTTGCCGTGTAGTCGGAAAGGGCTTTTTTGCCGATTACCTCGTTTAGATACTCGGTTTCCTTGCCGGTTCTGCCGTCGTTCCACAAAATAGCAGGGCGAATAACGTTATCATCCTTATCAAGGGCAACAAGGCCGTGCATCTGTCCGCCAAAGGAAATGCCCTCTATTGATGATTTATCCGTGTCTAAAATAAGCTCACAAATGCCGTGGATTGTGGCAATATACCAGTCCTCGGGATTTTGCTCGCTCCAGCCGTCCTTGGGGTAGGAAATAGGATAGGAGCGACTGACGGTTTTTTCAATAGAGCCGTCTTCAGAAACAAGCACCAGCTTAACAGAGGATGTGCCTAAATCTATGCCTATATATCTTTTCATTGGAAAAGCACCTGATTTATAACGGACTCAAGGTATTCCTGCTTGCCGCTGCCGGGCAAGGCTGCGTTTCCGAGCTTTTCTGCATAAGCAGAAAGCTCCTCAAGAGATGTTTCGTTATTTATAATCTTCTTGCCGATTTCTGTGTTATAGTAGCTTGAGTATCTTTCCTTCTTGAACTGATCAAGTCTGCCGTCCTCAATAAGCTCCGCCGCCTTAATAAGTCCAAGGGCAAAGGTATCCATGCCAAGGATAAAGCCCAGGAACATATCCTCGTGGGTGTAGGATGGACGTCTGTTCTTTGCGTCAAAGTTAAAGCCACCTGTAAGACCGCCTGCGTTTATAACCTCAAGCATACACATTGTTGCTGTGTAAACGTCAAATGGGAACTCGTCTGTGTCCCAGCCAAGGAGATAGTCGCCCTGGTTTGCGTCAATAGAGCCAAGCATACCGTTGATTGCGCTGATTCTCAAATCATGCTCAAAGGTATGACCTGCAAGAGTAGCGTGGTTAGCCTCGATGTTCATCTTAAAGTCCTTGTCAAGGCCGTGTGCCTTTAGGAAGGCAATTGCGGTTGCGGCATCAAAGTCGTACTGATGCTTCATTGGCTCCTTCGGCTTTGGCTCAATATAGAAATCTCCTGTAAAGCCGATTTTTCTGCCGTATTCAACAGCCATTTTCATAAGACGGGCAATGTTTTCCTGCTCAAACTTAACGTCGGTGTTTATAAGAGTTTCATAGCCCTCACGTCCGCCCCAGAAAACGTAGCCTCTGCCGCCAAGCTTAACGGTAAGCTCAAGGGCCTTTTTAACCTGTGCAGCGGCGAAGGCAAAAACCTCTGCGCTGTTGGAGCTGCCTGCGCCGTTTACAAAGCGAGGGTTGGAGAACATATTTGCAGTACCCCAAAGGCACTTTATGTCAGTACCCTTCATTTTTTCAAGTATGTAGTCGGTAATTTCATCAAGGCGACGGTTTGTTTCCTTAATATCATCAGCCTCGGGAACGATATCAACGTCGTGGAAGCAGAAGTATTTAATGCCAAGCTTCTGCATAAACTCAAAGCCTGCGTCAACCTTAGCCTTAGCATGCTCCATAGTGCCGTACTGCGCCCCAAAGGACTTGTTTGCAACGCCTCTGCCAAACATATCTGTGCCCTCTGCGCAAAGGTTGTGCCACCAAGCCATGGCAAACGGCAAATGCTCACTCATCTTCTTGCCGAGGATAACCCTGTCCGGGTCGTAGTATTTGAAGGAAAGGGGATTTTTGCTCTTAGGTCCTTCGTATTTAATTTGTGGAATTGATTCAAAAATAGACATAAAAATGCTCCTTAATAATATTTCATCAATTATATATTATCACTTAATATATTGTTTTTTCTATTCATATGTGATATAATTATAATCATAAATTAAGATTTTGAGGTGTATTATGATTGTATATGAGGAGTTTCGCTCCTTCTTAAATTATGAAACCTATACAAGAGATGACAAAAATTTGACCTTCGGTATGCATTTGCACAATTCCTTTGAGCTGCTTTATGTTAGCCAAGGAGAGGTGCTTGTCACCGTTGACGAGGCGGAGCATTCCATCAAGGCAGGACAGGCGATTTTGATTTTGCCTAACCGTATCCACGGCTACAAAACTCCAAAATCATCAAAAAGCACTCTCTTTATTTTTGCAAGCAACTATATAAACACATTTTATCAGCGCGTACGTGGAAAAAGCCCCAAAAAGCCTGTGTTTTTGCTTGACGAAGGGCTTGTAAATGAGCTAAGAGAGGCAAGGGACACAATGCTCCTTAAGTCCTTGCTTTACAGGGTTGCATACGTTCAGCTTACCTCAACGGAATTTGTTGAGAGGAAAAACAAGGGGGCAGACACATACGGGCGCATACTTTCCTTTATTTCTCAGCACTACACGGAGCAAATAACCGCAAAGGATATAGCCAAGGAGCTGGGCTACGACCACAGATATGTTACATCACTGATTAAGAAGGGGCTGCACAGCACCTTCAGACGGCTTCTTAACGAGTACAGGGTTTCCCACGCACAGTATTTGCTGACTGCTGAGGCAAAAACAATATCGCAGGTGGCCTATGAGTGTGGCTACGACAGCTTATGCTCCTTTAACCGAAATTTCAAGGAGATTGTGGGTATGACCCCGAGAGAATTTAGAGAGAAATCTTAATTTGTGATTGACTTTTTTGTAAAAATGAGTAGTAATGAAACAGCGCATGCTTTAATATGAGATTAGAATACGCTTTAAGGAGAAACTATGATAAAAATAGAAAAAAATGCTCTTGTTTATGAATATAATTGTGAGCTTGTTAAAATAGAGCCCTGGGGCAAAAACGCATTGAGGGTTAGATGCTCCCCCGATGGTAGGCTTTCGGGCAAGAACCGTGCGCTTCTTGATTTGGTAACTGACGGCGGACAGGCAGAAGCCGACGGCGAGTGTGGAAAAATCACAAACGGCCTTGCCACGGCAGAGATTAACAAGGACGGCAAAATAACTATTTACAGCTGTGGTAAAAGGGTGCTTGAGGAGGCACTAAGGCTCCAGCCCCTAAGGCGACCGGCAAGATACTTTAAGCCACGCCTTTGCGGTGGCTACGAGCTGACAATGAGCTTTGAGAGCGACCCCTCGGAAAAAATCTTTGGCATGGGTCAGTACAACCATCCGTTTTTGGATTTGAAGGGCTGCACCCTGGAGCTTGCCCACAGAAATTCACAGGCAAGCGTGCCGTTTTACATTTCCAGCCTTGGCTACGGCTTTCTTTGGAATTTGCCTGCTATCGGACAGGTATCCTTTAGCAAAAATGTAACCAAGTGGCAGGCGATGATGACAAGCGAGCTTGACTATGTGTTCATAGCAGGCAATAGCCCAAAGGAAATCGAGGAGCAGTATATGTCGCTTGTGGGCAGAGCGCCCAAAATGCCGGAATATGCTCTTGGCTTTTGGCAGTCAAAGCTACGCTATCGCACACAAGAGGAGCTTTTGGCGGTTGCAAGAAAATATAAGGAATTAAATATACCCCTTTCCGTTATAGTTTGCGATTTCTTCCATTGGCCGCACCAGGGGGATTTTCGCTTTGACTACGATTATTTTCCAGAGCCTGAAAAAATGACTAAGGAGCTTGGGGATATGGGCACTGAGCTTATGGTATCCGTTTGGCCAACTATTGAGTTTGGAAGCGAAAACTATAAGGAAATGCTGGAAAAGGGCTATCTTATAAGAAACGACAGAGGCCCGTCTAACCACACAGAGTTTGTTCATCCTGCGGTTTACTATGATACAACCAACCCGGGGGCAAGAGAATTTGTTTGGGAAAAGGCAAGAGAAAACTACTACAAAAAGGGAGTTAGGCTCTTTTGGCTTGATGAGGCAGAGCCGGAATACCTCCTCTACGACTATGATAACCATCGTTACTATGAGGGTAACTGCGCCGAGGTGGGTAACATTTATCCTGTGGAATATGCCCGCGGATTTTATGAGGGGCTAAGGAGCGAGGGTGAAAAGGAGATAATCTCCCTTGTGCGCTGCGCCTGGGCAGGAAGCGCAAAATACGGTGCGCTTGTTTGGTCGGGGGACATAATGCCAACCTTCGAGGCTCTTAAGGACCAGGTAAGGGCAGGGTTAAATATGGCAATTGCAGGAATCCCGTGGTGGACAACGGATATCGGCGGCTTTGACTCCGGCGACCCACAAATGGCTGACTATCGTGAGCTGGTTGTAAGGTGGTTTGAGTATGCAACATTTTTGCCTGTTTTGCGCCTGCACGGCTATCGTATGCCATATATCCCCGCAACAGGAACAACAGGGGGAGGACAATGCTACACCGGTGGGGATAACGAGATTTGGAGCTACGGACAGGATAATTTTGAGATAATGAAGGAACATATTTTGCTCCGCGAAAGGCTAAAGCCATATCTTATTAAAATTATGGACGAGGCACACACAGGTGGCACACCGCCTATGAGACCTATGTTCTACGAGTATCCTAACGACCCTACCTGCTGGGAGCTTGACGACCAATATATGTTTGGTCCGGATTTGCTCATCTGTCCTATTATGGAGCTTGGGCAAAGGCAAAGAAGGGTATATTTGCCAAAGGGACACGTTTGGCAAAACGCCTATACAAAAGAGGAAATAGACGGGGGAGTGTCTGTAATTGTAGATGCACCGATAGAAAATATACCTGTATTTATAAGAAAGGGCGCAGATATCACCTGCGATATCTTTAGGGCTTAATTATGGGAAGAATTAAAAAGGAATATTTAGAGGAGTATAAAAAAAGGGCAAGGGCGCTTGTTAAGGAGATGACACTTGAGGAAAAGGTGGGGCTTCTTTTGCATGAGTCAAAGCCGGTCAGCCGTCTTGGAATAAAGGAATATTGCTGGTGGAACGAGGCGCTGCACGGCGTTGCAAGGGCAGGCGTTGCCACAATGTTTCCGCAGGCTATCGGTCTTGGCGCAACCTTTGATACAAGCCTGCTTGAAGAAATAGGACAGGTTATTGCCACCGAGGGCAGAGCAAAGTACAACGTGGCGCAAAGAAGCGGGGACTATAAAATTTATAAGGGTCTTACCTTTTGGTCGCCAAATGTAAACATTTTCAGAGATCCGCGCTGGGGCAGAGGGCACGAAACCTATGGCGAGGACCCATATCTGACATCCAGACTTGGTGTTGCGTTCATAAACGGCATAGAGGGCTACGATGAAAGATACATAAAGGCGGCAGCCTGCGCAAAGCACTTTGCTGTCCATTCAGGACCGGAGGCGCTAAGGCACGAATTTAATGCGGTTGTATCAAAGCAGGATTTACACGAAACCTACCTGCCTGCCTTTAAGGCTTGCGTAACCGAGGCAGGGGTTGAGGGCGTTATGGGCGCTTATAACAGGACAAACGGAGAGGTATGCTGCGGCAGTAAGACGTTGCTTGTGGACCTTTTGAGAAACAAATGGGGCTTTGATGGCTACATTACCTCGGACTGCTGGGCAATACAGGACTTCCATCTATACCACAAGGTAACAAACGAGCCTTGTGAGTCGGCAGCACTTGCTCTTGAAAACGGCTGTGACCTAAACTGCGGCTGCACCTATGAGCATGCTGTAAATGCAGTAAAGAGAGGTCTTGTGTCCGAGGAGCTTGTTGATGAAAGCTGTACAAGGGCTCTTACCACAAGAATGAAGCTTGGGGAGTTTGATGAAAACGTGGAGCTTAACAATGAGCCGTTTTCGTCCGTTGCCTGTCCGGAGCACAGGGCATTAGCCCTTGAGGCGGCAAGGCGCAGCCTGGTTCTTCTTAAAAACAACGGCGTGCTACCATTAAAGAAGCAAAAGGGTCTTAAAATCGGTGTTATCGGACCAAACGCAAACAGCAAAATCGCATTGCAGGGCAACTACTGCGGCACAGCCACAAGATACGTAACTGTCCTTGAGGGAATACAGGATTTTTGCGAAAAGGACGGCATACGTGTCTATTTTTCCGAGGGCTGTCATATTGTAAAGGACAATCTAAGCTGGTACAGAAACGACAGGCTTGACGAGGTAAGAGCTATTTGCGAGGAGTGCGATGTGGTTGTTGGCTGCTTCGGCCTTGACGAAACAATCGAGGGCGAGGAATCTCCGGAAATGTATGGAGAATTAAAGGGCGACAAAAAGGATTTGTCACTTCCGGGCATACAGCAGGAAATTATTGAGGAAATCGGCAAAAAAGCAAAGAAATCTATACTTGTTATGCTATCGGGCAGCGCAATTAATATGTGTGAGGCAGATAAGCTATATGACGCGATTATACAGGGCTGGTACCCCGGCGAAAAGGGCGGACAGGCAATTTGCGAGCTTATCTTCGGTATGTTTAGCCCACAGGGCAAGCTACCCATAACCTTTTATAGGTCGGAAAAGGATCTGCCACCCTTTGAGGACTACTCAATGAAGGGACGCACCTATCGTTACTTCGAGGGCGAGGCGCTTTACCCCTTTGGATACGGTCTTACATATACGGACCATTTTGCCTACGGAGTTAAGCTAAGCGATGACAAAATCACGGAAAAACCCCTTGACGTGTCTGTTTTTGTTCAAAATGAAAGCCAATATGATGGCGCAGATATTTTGCAGGTGTATGTAAAAGCTAACCGTGAAAACGCACCGCTTTACAGCCTAAAGCACTTTGAAAGAGTGGAGCTTAAGGCGGGAGAGGAAAAAACCGTCAGCTTCAAGCTTGACAAAAGCGCGTTTGCACTTGCAAACGAGGATGGAGAGTTTACAGTTGAAAATGGTAAATACTCCTTGTTTATCGGCTTTTGCCAGCCGGACAAAAGGTCTGTTTTGCTAACGGGAAAAGAGCCTTTAGAGCTTACACTAACCAAAAAATAAGCAAAAAAATACCACTGCATAGCGCAGTGGTATTTTTATTTGGTGAATTATTGATACCTTTTTTTGGTGTTAGTCTCTCCTAAAATGTAGTCCACGCTAACATCGTAGAAGCGGGCAAGCTTAATAAGAATATCCGTAGGGATATCATTTTCACCGGTTTCGTATTTGGAATAGCCGGTTTGGGACATGCCAAGGATTTTTGCAACCTGCGTCTGATTTAGGTCGTTATCCTCTCTCAAATCACGAATTCTGCGATACATATAGAGTCTCCCTCTTTTGTAATATCAATTATATTTTACTACACGTGTATGCTTTTTCTCTTTATTTATTCCAAATTAGATTAAAGTTAACCTGTAACAGGGTACAGAATTAATCCTATAAAGGTATTGAATTAAAAATTAACCTGTGTTATACTGATTTCGTGGAAAATTAATCCACAAGTGTATAAGTTTTACTAAGGAGTAAATTATTATGTCAAGCTATGTAACAAGAAAAACACCGGGGGAAACCGAGTGGTTTAGAAATGACCGCTTTGGTATGTTTATCCATTGGGGACTTTATGTTATGCCGGCTCGTAATGAGTGGATAAAGCATATTGAATGTATTACCGATGAAAAGTACGACAAATACTTCAAGTACTTTAATCCGGATATGTACGACCCTAAGGATTGGGCAAAAAAGGCAAAGGCGGCAGGTATGAGATATGTTGTGCTTACAACAAAGCACCACGAGGGCTTTTGCATGTTTGACACCAAATATACAGATTATAAATGCACAAACACTCAGGCAGGCCGTGACCTTGTAAGGGAATATGTTGACGCCTTTCGTGCCGAGGGCATAAGGGTTGGATTTTATTATTCGGTAATTGACTGGCACCATCCGGACTTTACAATTGACCAAATCCATCCGCGCCGTTACGACAAGGATGCCTTTGAGCAAAACCAGGGCAGAGATATGAAAAGGTATGCCGAGTATATGAGAAATCAGGTAAGAGAGCTTCTTACAAATTACGGCAAGATTGATATTTTGTGGTTTGACTTCTCTTACAAGAAGGACCCTAATTATCCGGATTGGATGAAGGGCAAGGGCAAGGAGGACTGGGAGAGCGAGGAGCTTATTGCTCTTGCAAGAGAATTGCAGCCCGGAATTATTATTGACAACAGAGCCGACATAGAGCAGGACCTTTGGACACCGGAGCAGTATCAAATGCTTGAATGGGTTAAGCACCCAAAAACAGGGGAGCTTGTTACATGGGAGGCTTGCCAAACCTTTTCCGGCTCTTGGGGATATCATAGAGATGAGGCATCCTGGAAATCTCCGAAGATGCTTATTGATATGCTGATAAATACCGTTTGCATAGGCGGTAACTTGCTTATGAACGTAGGCCCTACTGCCCGTGGCTATCTTGACTATCGTGCAGAAAAGGCACTTGAGGTATATGCAGACTGGATGAAATATAACAGCCGTTCCATCTATGGCTGTACAATGGCAGAACCTGAGTTTAAGGCGCCACGCGGTACACGTCTGACACAAAGCGAGGACGGAAAGCGCCTATATATCCACCTGATTGAGTACCCATACGCATTTCTTGAGTTTGAGGGTCTTGGCGATAAGATTGACTACGCACAGTTCCTTCACGATGGCAGCGAAATTCTATATACCGTTGACTCTGTTGACCACTTTAGCGAGGCACATACGGAGAAGGCGGGGCTTGTTGCCTTCAAGCTACCGGCAACACAGCCAAATACACTTGTACCGGTTATTGAGGTATTCTTAAAATAAACAGAAATGGAGCAGCTTTTGGCTGCTCCATTTTATTTTAGACGGCATAAGGACAGCCTCTAATTATAATTTACCACAATGCGCGTATATTCTGCAAGGTAAAATTATACAACTGTGTTGAAAAAGCTTATATATTGTTGTATAATAAAATCAAGTATATAACCTCAATAATGCTTTGGCATTATTGGAAGGAGAAAATTATGGAATATTTAGACCTTGTAAATATTAAAATGGGTACAAACAGCACTCCTCGTTTTTCCCGCGGAAACACCCTGCCGCTGACGCAGGTGCCCTTTGGTATGGTTTCTCTCTGCCCTCAGACGGAGAGAAGGGGAGGGATGGAAAGGTGGTTTTTTGACCCCAACCAGCCAAGCCTTGAGGGCATAAGGGTTACCCACCAGCCAAGCCCTTGGATAGGGGACTACGGCACCTTTCTGCTTTGCCCACAGTATGAATCAATCAGCAACACGGCAGAGGGCGCTTGGAGTGGCTATCGAATTGAAGAGGCGCAGCTAAAGCCCCACTACATAAGCGTAGAGCTTTTAAGGCACAGGGCAAAAATGACCCTTGCCCCCACTGAAAGGTGCTTTGCCTTTCGAGTTGAGATGGAAAACGAGGGATATCTTTCGGTTTTGCCCATTCTCGGAAATTATACATATGAGATAAACGAGCAAAGGGGTCTTATCTACGGCACGACAAACGGACACTCGCAGGACAGCGCCAAGGATTTTAAGATGTACTTTGTAATCAGCCTTGATAAAATAAAGATGGGCAAGAGCTACATATACGAGGGCAAGGACGGAACAGCCCTGCATATTGCCTTAGATGGCAAAAGCGCCGAGGGGCGCGTTGGTATTTCCTACATAAGCCACAAAATGGCAGAAAACGCCATTTTTCGCGAGTGTGGGGAAAGGAGCCTTGAGGAAATAAAGGAGGAGGCAAGAAAAAATTGGGAAGAAAAGCTATCAAGAATAGAAATTGAGGCAGAGGAAAATGAAATGCGCACCTTCTATTCCTGTATGTACCGTGTATTTTTGTTTCCTCACAAGGCATACGAAATAGATGAGGGGGGTGCAGCGGTTCACTACAGCCCCTTTGATGGCAAGACCCACAAGGGCGTAAGATATACGGACACAGGCTTTTGGGACACCCAAAGGACACAGTTCCCCCTATTTTCGATTATCGCAAGGGAAGAATACAGTCAAATGCTGGATGGCTTTGCTTGTGACTTTACCGAGGGGGGCTGGCTACCCAGATGGCCGTCTATTGGCGAGGTTGGCTGTATGCCAAGCACGCTTATTGACGGGGTTATTGCCGATGCGGCAGTAAAGGGCATCGGAAAGGAAGAAACCCTTAAAAAGGCGCTTGAGGGCATGATAAGCCACGCAAACAAAAAAAGCCCCGAAAGGCGATATGGCAGAGAGGGCGTTTTGGAGTATTTGCAGTATGGCTATGTGCCGTCTGACCTATACAAGGAAAGCGTAAATTTAACCCTTGACTTTGCATATGGAGATTTTTGTATTGCAACGGTGGCAAATGCGCTGGGCATATCAAAATATGTTAAGCCATACCTTGAAAGGTCGCAAAATTATAGGCTGCTGTTTGACAAAAAAACAGGCTTTATGAGGGGCAGAACCACCGAGGGCAGGTTTACAGAGGGCTTTGACCCGTTTTCCTGGGGTGGGGACTACACCGAGGGCTCTGCTTGGCAAAGCACCCTTAGCGTGCCACACGATATAGAGGGACTTACAGAGCTTTACGGCGGCAAGGAGGAGCTTATAAAAATGCTGGACAGGATTTTTGAAGCTCCGCCTATATACAGGGTTGGCTCATACGGACAGGAAATACACGAAATGACCGAGATGGCAAGCGTTGATTTCGGTCAATGTGCGATTTCAAATCAGCCGTCCTTCAGCATACCGTTTATGTACGCGTATCTGGGCATGAGGGAAAGGTCCGAGGAAATAGTAAACAGAATTTGCACACAGCTCTTTTCCTCTGAAGGGGGCTATCCGGGAGACGAGGATAACGGAAGCATGTCTGCTTGGTATATCCTTGCAACCATAGGTAAATATTCACTTTGTCCGGGCAAGGATGAATATGTTGAAATAAGCCCGAGAGTTAAAATAAAAAATATTTTAGGAGAAGAAATAAAATGAGCACAGTAAAAATTGATTTTGAAAAGAAAATTGGCAAAGTTAACGTTATGCACGCAGTAAATAACGGACCCTGTGTAGCAGGAGCTGACCAAACAAGAGGAAATCAAGATGACTTTAAGGAGGCACGAATTCCTTATGCAAGAACCCACGACGCTGCGTTTTTTGCAGGCTACGGCGGAGAGCATACTGTTGACATAAGGGCGATTTTTCCTAACTTTGACGCAGATGTAAACGACCCTGAAAGCTACGATTTTGCTTGCACCGACGTTTATATGAAGAATATAATCAAGTACGGCTCAAAGCCCTTCTACCGTCTTGGCTCAAAAATCGAGCATAACGTAAAGAAATACGGCACATTACCACCGAAGGATTTTCAGAAGTGGGCAGAAATTTGTGAGCATATAATTCGCCACTATACCGAGGGCTGGGCAGACGGCTACAATTTCGATATGGAATATTGGGAGATTTGGAACGAGCCGGACCTTGACCCCGATGACAGCCCTAACAAAAGATGCTGGGGCGGTACAGAGGCAGAGTTCCGTCAATTTTACAAAACTGCGGCAAAGCACCTAAAGTCCTGCTTTCCTCATCTTAAAATCGGTGGACCTGCCTTGGCAGGAAACGAGGAGTATTTGGAGCGCTTTCTTACCTTTATGCAAAAGGAAAAAGTGCCGATTGACTTTGTTTCCTGGCATTGGTATTGGACACAGCCTGCCGACCTTGCAATAAAGTGCGTAAGAATAAGGAATATAATTAACAAATACGGCTACGAAAACGCAGAAAGCATTTGTGACGAGTGGAACTATGTCCGTGGCTGGACCGACGAGTTTGTTTACTCAATTGAGCAAATTATAAGCATGAAGGGTGCTGCCTTTACCTCTGCTTGCATGAGTGCGTGTCAGGCAACAGAGGCAGTTGATATGCTTATGTACTACGATGCAAGACCAACCGCCTTTAATGGTCTTTTCGATATGTATACATACAGACCTCTTAAGGGCTACTATCCATTCTTTATGTTCAGCGACCTTTACGAGCTTGAAAGCAGAGTGGAGTCAACATCTGACGACGAGGATGTTTATGTTACCTCAGCCACAGACGGAAAAACAAGCAGGGCGCTGATAACCTACTACGCAGAGGACGACAACAAGGGCGACAAGACAATTTATGTTGAAATAAAGGATGCTGAAAAATTTGTGGCATACCTAACAGATAAGGACTTTACAATGAGAGAAATGATGCCTGTTATAGAAAACGGACAAATAAAGCTAAGACTGAAAAGAAACTCCATTGTTATGCTGGAGAAGAAATGAAAAGATTTTTTGTAATAATGCTTACCCTGTGTCTGATTTTGTGTAGCTGCGCGCCCATAACAGATGGCGACAATACAGACAGCGGCACAGGCAACAGCACAGCTCAAGGCGGCTTGACACAGGAAGGCACAGGCACAGAGGCGCTGACTAAAGAGGACACTAGTCCCCTTGTGCCGGATAAGGAGGATATGGAGGCAGAATATATGGGACAGGACTGCTTTTTGGCATATGTAAGGGGCGTTGGCACGCAAATTGAGGCACAGTGCCTTGAAAATCAATGCATTTTTGGCGACGTTATAATAAACATAAGCCCACAAACCATATTTAAGGACAAGGACGGCAAGGAAATTTCCAAGTCCCAAATTAAGGTGGGCGACAAAATCAAGGTGGACTTTAACGGCGTTGTAACAAGAAGCCTGCCCCCACAGGTTGTAGCAACACAAATTTCGCTATATTAGAAACAAAAGACCAACCTTTATGTTGAAAATTAAGGAGAAAATATGCTTACAGGAAAAAATCCAATAATCCCGGGCTTTCATCCCGACCCGTCAATTTTAAGGGTGGGAGACGACTACTACATAGCAACCTCAACCTTTCAATGGTTTCCGGGGGTTCAGCTTTATCATTCCAAGGATTTGGTAAACTGGGAGGAGCTACCCTCGCCACTTAGAAGAGTATCGCAGCTTGATATGAAGGGAAATCCCAATTCCGGTGGAATTTGGGGCCCCTGTCTTTCCTATTGCGATGGAACATTTTATCTGATTTACACTAACACAAAAAACTTCCACGGTATATTTAAGGATACTCCAAACTATCTTGTAACCACCACCGACCTATATGGAGAGTGGAGCGAGCCTGTTTATCTGAATTCAAGCGGCTTTGACCCCTCACTTTTCCACGACGATGATGGGAAAAAGTATCTTCTTAATATGCGTTGGGACCATAGAATGGAAAGAAATGACTTTTCCGGCATACTTTTGCAGGAATATAGCGAAAAGGAAAAAAGGCTTGTAGGAGAGCCAAGGCTTATATTTGAGGGCACAGCCACAGGGGCAACCGAGGCGCCTCACATTTACAAGAGAAACGGCTACTATTATCTAATGCTTGCCGAGGGTGGAACGATGTATAACCACGGCGTTCAGCTTGCGCGCTCAAAAAGCATTTTTGGCCCATACGAGGCTGACCCACAGCCCCTTTTGACCACAAGAAACAACCCCGAAAGCCCTCTGCAAAGAACAGGACACGCATCCTTGGTTGAAACACAGACAGGGGATTTGTATGTTGCGTATCTTTGCGCGCGTCCCATTGACAAGGGCTGCAGCATTCTTGGCAGGGAAACAGCCATTTCGCAGGTTTACTTTGACAAGGACGGCTGGCTAAGGCTAAAGGACGGCGGAGTTGTCCCGAAAGAGGAATTTTCCGTTAACCTGCCGGAGTGCAAGGTAAATGCACCGCAGGAAAGATTTGACTTTGATATAGAAAGCCTGCCCCCTGCCTATAAAACCCTGAGAATCCCATTTGATGAGAATATGGGCAGTCTAAGCGAAAGGAAGGGATATTTAAGGCTATACGGCCATGACTCTATAACCTCGTGGCACAACCTTTCCTTAGTGGCAAGACGCTTACAGCACCACAATGTGGAGGTAACTGCCGAGCTGGAGTTTGACCCCTACGATTTTCAGCAGATGGCAGGGCTTACCGTTTACTACGACAGCTACAATTTCTTCTATTTTTATATGTCCCACGACGAAAAATACGGAAATGTACTGAGAATTATCGTAAGAGACGGTATGAAGTTTTATAACCCCGTGCCCACAGGCGCAGTTTATATGAACGATATAAAAAAGGTGTGGCTAAGGGCAGTTATCAAGGGTACAAAAATCAGCTTTTACTGCTCCTTTGACGACTTCATTTATGTAGAGGTCGGACCGGAGAATTTGGATTGCTCCAACCTTTGCGACGAGGCATATGTCAGCATAGGACACGAGGGACACACAGGCACCTTTATCGGCCTTACCTGTCAAGACCTTACCGGTGGGCAAAACGGAAAAACAATACACGCGGATTTTAAGAGCCTGACCTACAGGGTTCTTGACGAAAACGAGGAATAAATTATGTATTTGGATAGAGCAGAATATATTTTTTCAATATACGGCTCCCACAAGAGAGTAAACGGGCAGGTGCAGCTTGACGGAGATAGGGTTATCTACAAAAACGAGGACGTGGAAATAGTCAGCACCACAAAAAGAGAAGGCGATATTTTTGAAAGGCAGGACACTGTAAAAAACATTTCACAAAGGGAAATTGATATAACCTCGGCGCTTTCAAGATTTACGCTAAACGGTGGAGAATACTTGGTTTATACCCAAACAAATAAGCACATTTGCGAGGGAATAGAGGGGTGGCAGCCACTTGTTACAGGCGTTTTTGGCGCAAGCGACGAGATACGCACCAATCAGGATGTAAACCCATTTGTTGCTGTATACAATCAGCAATCAAAGAGGGGCTATGCCTTTCACATTATGGCAGAGAATATGTTTGAATACAGGGTTCATAAGCATTGTGAATTTCTTGACAACAAGGTGGTTATGGTTGACCTTGGCATAAGGGGAGAGGGCTTTTCCTATACCCTAAAGCCGGGACAGGTATTGAATATGCCTGCAATTATCTACTACCAATTTGAAAGCACAGAGGACCTTGACGCCTACAAGCTACATAGATACTGCAACCAAAAATACAAAAAGCAGCTACCTATTATTTATAATAGCTGGATGAACAGGTTTGACTATGTTGAGTTTGAGGACCTAAGCGCCCAGCTTGAGATAGCAGAGGACTTGGGCTGTGAATACTTTACGGTTGATGCAGGCTGGTTCGGACCAACAAAGGACTGGTGGCTGGTTGTTGGCGACTGGGAGGAATGCCGCGACGGCGAGATGGCAGGCAGGCTAAGGGAATTTAGCGACCTTGTAAGGAAAAAGGGTCTTAAATTCGGCTTGTGGTTCGAGATAGAGAGGGCAGGGCTTGGGTCTAAAAATGTTATGGCGCACCCTGAATACTATAAAAGGGACGGCGATCATTATTTTATAGACTTTTCAAACAAGGACGCCTGCGACTTTATTTATAGCAAGCTAAAGGAAAATATAGATAAATATGGCGTTGAATTTATAAAATTCGACCTAAATGCCCCATATACATACGACTATCAAGGGCACGCGTTTATAGATTACTATCGTGGCTATACCGCCTTTTTAAGAAGAATAAAGGAGGAATATCCGACTCTGCACCTTGAATGCTGTGCAAGCGGTGGCGGACGTATGTCCCTTTCTAATGTGCCGTACTTTGATAGCTTTTGGATGAGCGATAACCACGGCATTTACCCACAGCTTGAGATCTTTAAGAGCACAATAAAGCGTATGCCCTCATCAATTCTTGAAAGATGGGCAACTATACGCTCCGTTGAGGGCTTTACACCAAGCTACCCATATGGAGGCGTGGAGGAGAGGATTTTGCTAAGCTCCCACTCAAACTGGGGCAGAATAGAGGAGGCAAGCCTTGACTTTATAAAAAATGCCCTTGTTGGCGGACCTATTGGCATAAGCTGTGACCTGACACAGGTTTCAAGGGACACAATTAAGGGGCTAAAGCTCTTTATTGAGGAATATAAAAAGGAAAGAGAGTTTTGGCAAAACAGCGAGTGCCGTGTGCTTTGCGACACAAAAACTCTTTTAGCTCTGCAATTTAACGACAGAGCTTTTAACAAAATCAAGATATATACCTACACAAAGCACCCAAATCAGGAAAGGGTTACCCTTTACCCTGTTTTGGAGAATTATGCAGGGGAATATACAAAAAAAGGCGAGAACGTGTCTATAAAAGCAACCGAGCTTAGAGAAAAGGGCATTTCATTTAAGGCAAGCCTGCAAAGCCAAAGTGATATGGTTGAGCTTTTAAGAGCATAAGGAAATTAACAATGATAAAAAACGTGGTTTTTGATTTTGGGCAGGTGCTTTGCCACTTTGATGAAAAATACATAGTTTACCCCTATGTAAGCAAGGAGGAAAGAGACCTGGTAAGCCGAGTTGTGCTTGACAGGCTATACTGGGACAGGCTGGATGCAGGCACTATTTCCGACAGCGATGCTGTTTTGAAAATGCAGGAAAGATTGCCGGAGCGCCTAAGGGCAAGTGCCGAGAAAATTTACTATGGCTGGATAGACAACCTACCGGAGGTTGAGGGAATGAGGGAGCTGATTTCCTATATTAAGGAAAAGTACAATGTAAGGTGCTTTTTGCTTTCAAACATTTCCCCATATTTTGTAAATAACAGACACAGGGTGCCTATTTTGGACTTGCTTGACGGCTGTACCTTTTCCGGCACTCTTGGCATAACCAAGCCGGATATAAGGATATATGAGCATTTGCTTTCTCAGCACGGACTAAGGGCAGAGGAAACAATATTTATTGATGATAAGGCAGAAAACATTGAGGGTGCTTTAGGGGTCGGCATTTGCGGATATATCTTTGATGGTAATGCTAAAGGGCTTAAAGGCTATTTAGACAAAATTTTAGGTTAAAGAAAAAGGAACAGGAAAAAATCCTGTTCCTTTTTTAGTTAAATAGAAATTCTAAAGCCGGGTTTAATAAAGAAAACAAATAAACCCGTAGGGCGGGGTCGTATTTCCCGCATTTTTTGCACAATAACGCTTGCGCAGGCAGTCTTGCTGCCCTATATTGCTGTTATCTTTTACTGATATAGTCCTTAAGCATAAGGAGCCAGTCGGTTTGGATAAAGTCAAAGCCACGGTCAAGCAGCCAGCCCCAGCCACCCTCGTAGTCGCCGCCTAGGGCGCGGTCGTCGGTGTGATGAGCCGAGATAACGTCAGCCTCGTTATAAATAATGGAGTTTACCCAAACAAGCAGACCCTTTTCGTGCATTTTTTCAATATATTCCCTTTGGCAAACAGGGCACTCTTCGGTGTTGAAAAGAACCTCAGCGCCGATTAGGTTTATACCCTGCTTCAGCATCATATCGGTAACCTTGTCATCGCCCCAAGCCATAGACATAAACATAAGGTCAGGTGCGTGTGCCTTTAGGAGCCTTGCCACGTTTTCATCGGGGTAAGCCTTTACAATAACCTGCTTTTCAACGCCTGCCTCGTAAATAGCCTTGGAAATGCCCTCAATATCTGTCCAGTACTTGTCAACATTTATGTAAGCCTTGCCCTTAAGAAGCTGAAAAACCTCCTTAAGCGTTGGCACGTGGTGGCTTGTAATAACTGCGTCTTGATTGTATAGACTAAGACCCTTAACCTCGTCTGCTGTCATATCCTTAATTTGCTTGTCGCTTCTTAAAAATACATGCTCCATGCCCGGGTGGAAAACAAAAAGCTCCCCATCCTTGCTTTTTGCCACGTCTATTTCGACAACGTCTGCCCCTTGGGCAATTGCTGTCTTATAGGCAGTTATGGAGTTGCAGGGCACATTAGCTCCGCAAACGCCTCTGTGCGCAACCAAAAATGGTGCGCCCTTGTCCATTCTGTTTTCAAAAATACTTTTGTTGAAGTCCATATTATACCTCGTTTTATCGACACAGGGTCGTTATTTTTTCAAAAATGTATCGTTTATTCTAATCCAAACGTAACGGGATAGCCCACAGTCCTCTGTTTTTGGAAAGCGAGGTGCTATGCTATATGTGATTTTGCTTTTATCAAAGCCACCGCCGGTTATAAGGTCGGCTTGATAAATTGCGTAGGATTTGCCGTCCTCTTGGATTTTTGAAAGATTAGAGCCAAAGCCGTTTATTGACTTTATCAAGTGATGTTTATCTCCTGTCAGTAGGTAGTAGAGATAATCAGCCTCGGCACGCCAAATGGTCCAGCCGTGACCGCAGCAAAGGGCAGGGCCGTCAGCATCTCCCTCCCATTGAGTTTCCCACCATCTGAGGGTTGAGTTATAGATTTGGCAAATTGGTGTATTCATAACCCAGGAATCGTGAATATCTAAAATTTCCTTGGCTTTTTTTATGTATGCCTTGTTTTCCTTCCTGTTTTTTGCGTAGTAAAGAAGGCACAGCGCAGTACAGGAAATAGAGCCATCCTCCATCTCTTCCTCGGTTTGTTCGCTTTCAGCTCCCTCGGTTGGGAAGTGCATGCCACGTTTATATAAATACTCTGCCATTTTGTCGGCGCAAGCAAAATATTTTTCACTAAGGCTGTCGTCCTTGCCCTTTAGAAAGCTTGCCACATCTAAAAGTGGAATCATAGGTGCGCAAACTGTGGTATAGTCGTCTGATGTAGCGCCCCAGCTTACCTCTATTCGTCCATCGCTTTTTTGATAATAGCTCACAAGACATTCTGTTGCCCCTATGAAATATTCGTAATATTTTTCGTCTCCAAAGTATTTGTAGGCATCGAGCAGAATTGTTATGCCGAAAAACAGCTCCTGCACACGGCAGGATTTATATACATTGTAAGCAACGAAGCCGTCGTGCGGCTCCTTAAAAATGGTAACTCTTGGCGTTGCCTTGTCCTTATCCTGCTCTGTGATTACATTAAGGAGAGAAAGCACCCTTTTTTCGTAGGCATCAACCTCTTCCTTTGTAAGAGTGTCCTTGTATTTCATTAGATAGCGCAGGGTTGCGCTTGCCCAGCATTGATGCTCACAAAGATTGCCGTCGGTCTTTGTCTTAATAATGTTAAGGTCCACCTTGTCCATGGATTTTTTGTAAAGGGAGATAAGGTCGCGGTAGCCGTAAACACTAATTGTAGGACCCCTTTTGTTTCCACAGATGGGAGTTAAAAATATCTCTCCCTCGGAGGGGATTTTAAGCTTGCCTGTGTAAGGGATTATACCCTGTATATCCTTTGCTTTGAAAAGTATGTGGGTAATTTCGTTATAATTAGTCAAGGGTAAGGTGTCCCCAACCCTGCCACAGCTTATTTCATAGCTCAAAAACGGCAGGCTGTAAACGCGGCTTAAGGCAGAAAAGGCGCTATCAATATCTGTAACGGGCAAAAGCACAAACGTCAGCTTGCCCGAGGCACATGGTTGATTATATGATTTGTCGTAGCTTTTAAGGAGCTTAAGATTTACAAAAAAGTGCCCGAAGGAATAAGGGGAGTAGTCCATTTTCCACCCTTGAGTGCCCTCCAGACAGGCAAGGAGTAAATTGTTGCCGCTTGGGCTGGTCAGATAGGCATAAATAACCCCACATTCTGTGTCGGTATATGGAGAATTAAAAAGGTATTGGTTTTCCCAGCCACCACCATTTTTCTTACCCATAAAGTTAAAGGGGAGATTAATACCTACCTGTGATAGCCCTTGCTTTTTTGTATCAAGGGTTAGTTTTATGCCGTTTTGATATGGGGCTACTTCAAGGGTGGTGCTTCCATCCTCGCTAACATATGCGCTGCCATTCCAGAAAAGGTCCAGCGCCCTGTCCTTGTAGGGCGTACAGTCCGGACTGCCTTCCTTAGCTATGTCGTCGGTGTCTTGTGTATAGCACATGGAAATTTGACCGTTGATTATTGGGTATGAATTGCAGCTATGGTACAGCGCGCCGGTTTTAGAAATAAAAATTTTCATGTTTAATCCTCGCAGGCAAGGGAAAAATGAGATATGATTTTTTCCAGCATTTCCTTGCTTGGCTCGTAATATTTTGTTGGGTCAAGGTGCTTTTCCATATATGCATTACGCTCTTGACCGCTTTCGAGATATGCGCCTTCTATTTGGTTACGATAGGAAAGGGCGCTTTCTGAAAAGAAAAGATTTGTGTGTCCCCTTTTTTCAAAGTAAAGAAAGGATACATTTGGATTTTCCCCAAGCAGGCTTTTATACTTGTCGTAGCCGTATTTTGTTGGCACGGTTGAGTCGTCTTGGCTGTGGACAATAAGCACCTTGGCGCTTGATGCACCGATGCTTTCCACACAGGAAAGGGAGCAAACCTCCTTGCCAAACTTTATCTCCTCGTAAAGCTCTACGGAGAAAAGAAGTGCGTTTGCAAGAGGACCTATATAGCGGGAGCTTTGATAAAGGAGCATATCCTCGCTTTCGTTAAAGCCGGCAACAAGCACAGCCCCGCAAACCTCCGGGTGAGAGGCAAGCACAGCCCCGCCGGAGTATGCGCCCCAGCTGTGGCCAAGGATTGCAACAGGCAGACCCTTGTATTCGGAAATTTCCTTTACGTGGTTAAGGGCAGAGTCTAAGTCTAAAATGCCCTGTGGCAAGCCCTCCTTGGAGTTGCCCTGGCTTTGGTCGCTACCGTGGGCGTCGTATGCAAAGGCTAAAAAGCCGTTTTTGGTAAGCTCGCTTATATACGGTATAAACTTATTGTGTCCGCCGTCGCCAAGACCGTGGGAGATAACAACAACTCCCTTGGGCACTGTATTTTCTCTTGAATACTTAAAGCCTGCAAGGGCAGTGCCATCGGTTGCAAAAAAATCACTACGGGTGCAAGAAAGCCCCTCATAATCTCGGTAGGACAGCTGTAAATATGACGGCGTGTCGCTTCTGCCTGCAAAAATCGCCTCATAAACAATAACCGTTGTAACGGGAGTTAACAAAATGGGCAAAAGGACAAGGGCGCAAATTATTGAAATCAAAACTATTTTTCCTTTACTAAGCTTTTTCTGCTTAGTGTTCTCATGTGAGCCGTTCAAAATTCCACCCCCTACATAAAACATAATAGCACAAAGAGGAAATTATTGCAAAGCATTTTGAAATATAGGCTAAAAAATGTGCGCCTTGAATTTGGTCAAGGAAGGCAAAGGCATCTTGATACCTTTTTGTTGACAAAAAACAACAATATATGCTAAAATAAAGGTGCATTTCGTATTGTTACGCTCCGTGAGATTTGTTTAGGGGGTGATAATATGAAAGCAAGATGTCTCGATACCAAAAAAATGGGAGAGAACATCAAACGTCTTATTAAGGAGTCTGAGTATAGAACTCAGGAAAATTTTGCGTCTGCGTGCATAGACGAGTACCTGGTTAACACCGTGGAGCTTGGCAGACGCTACAAGAAACAAGGCAACAAGAAAGAGGCGTAAAAAACCGAAAACAGACGGCTTTATTCCGGCGCAGAGGTGGGTAGGTGTACCGATTTTGGTACACCTACCCACTTTACACAATGATACGTGTGTGGTAAAATTTAGGTGTAAAAATCCGAAAAAGGAAGAAAGCAGAAATGAGTATAAGACAAACAAAAAATAGAAAAAATAACACAAGAGCAGTTATAGAATACGAAAATATGGACAGCCAAACGCTAAAGAAGGTGGGCGTACTCCGTGGGCTTGGCATAGGGCTTGGGATTGCTTGCGCCTTGCTGCTGATTATTGCAATTGCAGGCAGCATACCCTGCGTTGTGCTTAGTGTCGTTTGCGGAATTGTTTCCATGGCTACCTTTATTTACAGAATGAAGATTGAGAGCTACTACACAAGAGTGGAGTGCAGCCGCGGCAGAATCCTTGAGGATAGCCCCTACACCCTTGCCACCGAGGAAAAATTTTACGTAGTATAAAAAAACAGCGACACGTGTCGCTGTTTTTTAAGATATTTCAGAAAGGTATTCCTCGTAGGTAACTCCCCATGAGACGGTATTGGAATTGTGATAATTCATATACCAGAATTGATGCCAGCCCTCAGGCTGAGAATCTGCACCACAGAAAATGTGTACATAAGGAGTGGAATAATTTTCAAAGGGTGCGCCGTCAATTGCTTCCACACTGGCAGGTATATAAATATTCTTTATAGCAGTATCTTTAAACGCACCCCCACCGATATGAACAACGCCCTCGGATATGGTTACATTTTCCAGCTTGGAGCAGCCGTCAAAGGCGTAGGAATAAATTCTTTTTACACTACCGGGGATAAATACTGTTGTAAGCGTTTCTGAACGAATAGTGTCAATTTCCGAAACTGCTTGCCCGTTGTAGGAGCTTGGAATAACTAAGTGTTCTATGTTAGCAAGAGATTCGGGCAATGAAACTGCATAGCCCTCGCTAAAGGAAGCCGGGCTAAAGATAAGCGAGGCACTGCACGAGGTGCACACGCCGTTATCCAAGACGTGAAAGGCTGGGCTTAGTGCTTTTTGGGTGGCTACTATATTATTGCAGACAGAGCAGGAGATTTCATCTGAAAGCCCTGCCGTAGTACAGGTAGAGGCATAGCCGGCTTTTGAAACGTATTCCGTATGAGGCAAAAGGGGAAGAGGCTCTCTTTCCTTTACAGTATCACCGCAGACAGAGCATTTTGTTCCATCTGAAAGCCCTGCCTTAGCGCAGGTAGAGGAAAAGCCAAGGACTACCTCCTCGGTGTGCTCGGCTAATGGGAGCAGCTCGCCCTTGTCAACTATTGTCCCACAGGCACTGCATTTTTTGCTTCCTGTAACGCCTTGGACGGTACAGGTTGAGGCAAAGTCGTTGTATGTGACTATGTTAACGTGCTGGTCCGGGCAGACACGCTTCCAAAAGTAGCCTGCGTAGGTAGAAGAAAGAAGCTCGGAATTTTTTGATGGGTCGGTGACATCAATCTCAGTTCCGGCTACTGCGTTTTTATCGTTTGTTAAAAACCATTTTTCTGTAAGCTCAAAGCTGACATTGTTGAAAATACTACCGTATTCACGCTTTAGCACATTAGGATAAATAATATTTACAGAGGCGGGTATAGTAATGCTACCGCTTGAAATCTTGGTGTCTCCAATATAAACCCTTGAGCTGTTTCCAATGGGAGATGCACCGTCTGCGAAACGTAGCTCTACGCTGAACCAGTTTGCAAATGCGCTCTCGTCCTTAAAAATAACATTGCTTGAAGAAGAGGTTAAGAAAAATGGAGTTCCCTCGATTTTTTTAAGGCTTGAGCCAATTTTTATAGTGCTTAAGTTTTTGCAGGCGTAAAATGCAAAGTCGCCTACTTGTTCTACCTTGTTTAGGTCAACGGACACAATGGATGAGCAGCCTCTGAAGGTGTTGGCGCTTAATTTTGTGATAGAATCGGGAATAACAATCTCCTCAACCATTACCCCGTTCATTTTTAGCGTATAATGGTTGGAAATGTTGGAGCTTGTAAAGGAAATATTACACCATTCCTCAAGGGAGCCTAAAAAGTTGACGATGTTACAGCTTTTGAATACGTCGGCATTGATTGAGGTGACAGAGCTTGGGATATTAAGGCTAAGAATAGAGCCGGTTATATCGAAGTGCGAAATTATGGTAACAGGTAAGCCGTTATACTCGCTTGGTACTACTACATTAAGGTCCGTGCAGGAGCCTAAGCCTGAAAGCACGTAGGTGCTTGTTGCTTTATCTAAAGTGAACTCAAGACCTTGGCTTACCACAAGGATATCGCCACATTTAATACAGGTTGTGCCAGAGTAGTAGTGACCCTCGGCAGGGATAACCCTTTGAGCTTCAAGAATTTCCTCACAGTCCGCGCAAGCCTTACCCTGGGTAAGACCTGACTCGGTACAGGTGGCGTCCTTCTTTTCAAGAGTTACCTCCGTGTGGTAACCTTTAGCTGAGATAACGGTTTGTTGAACAAGGGTGATTTTGCAAAGTGTACAACGGCATCCCTCTGTCATACCGTCGGTAAGGCAGGTTACAGCCACAGCAGGGAGCTTTTCTGTCTTGTGTGCAACAGGGTCAATTGGAATTACCTCTTGAGGGGTAAGGATTTCTTTACAGGTAGAGCATATAACGCCATCGGTCAAGCCTGTGCTTGAGCAGGTAGGGGCAGTGCCGTTTACCAAAAGCTCAGCGTGGCCGGTTTCTTCAATTTCTCTTTGGGCTTGAATAACATAACCGCACTCGCTACACTTAACGCCGTCAGTATAGCCTATCTGCGTACAGGTAGGAGCGTAGCCCTTGGAAACCTCCTTTACGTGTGCGTCCTCGTCAATAGGTATAATTTGTTGCTTAGTTAGTGTTTTAAGACAAGCAGAGCACTCAACCCCGTCAGTAAGTCCTGTTTTTGTACAGGTGGGTGCAACGCCCTTAACAGTTTTTTCAATGTGATTTGCGGGAGCGATTGCAATTTCCTTTTGCTCTGACAGAACAGTTTGGCAAACAGAGCATTTTGTTCCGTCGGTTAAGCCTGTGCTTGAGCAGGTTGGAGCCTTGCCCGAAACGGTAATAGGTGAGTGGGCAACGGTGGCAATGGATCTTGTTTCCTCATAGCCACAATCCTTGCAGGTGCGCCTTTCTATGCCTGCGCTGGTGCAGGTAGGCGCAATATATACTGCGTATTTGTCAAAATTGTGCTGGTGCTTGCTCCCCAGCACAACGCCTATAACAATAGCCACTACTGCTAAAACCGCAGAAATAGATGCTATTAAAATAATAGGAAGCCTTGTCCTTTTGGTAGGATTGGGGGCAGGCATATCAGGCTCGGGCTGAGCCTCATCTGTGTTGGTAGATACAACAGGTGTGTTTGTAATATCTATTTTGTCATTTAATAAATCATCAAATGAAACATCAAAGATTTCAGATATTTTTTTCAGCTTTTCTATTTCAGGGGTGGTAATACCTGTTTCCCATTTATAGACGGCTTGTCTGGAAACATCAAGCTCGTTTGCCAGCTGTTCTTGGCTCATGCCCTTGTGCTTTCTTAGGAAAACGATTTTTTCAGAAAGTTGCATATATTTCTCCTTTTTTGTTTGATGGCACCATTTTATGGAATTATCATAGCACAAACTTTTGGTTTTGACAATAAACGAACTCACACAATTTGTTAACCCTGGGTTTACATTTTGAAAAAATCCATAATTTACGCGGAATTTTGGCAAAAAAGAAATTTTTTGTAAACCTTTGTGTACAATGAGAAAACCGTGTAAACCTTGGGTTAGTTTTTTGCGTTTTTTTGAAAAACCGCAGGATTACACGGAGGAAAAATTTTATATTTGACATATCCTGCCTTCGTGTGGTAGAATAAAAGAAAAAGGGGTAAAAATATGCCAACCGAAAACACAATTAAAATTTTAACTAAAAGCAAGAATCTTGTGCTTCGTGTTTCAAAGGGACATTTTGCAACCAGCCACAGCCATATAAACTACTATATCGACGTTACTATGCAAAAGACAAGGCTTTCCGAGGCGCAGGCTGTTGCACAGGAGCTTGTTTCCTACTACAACTCAAGCACAATTATCGACACAATTCTGTGTCTTGACGGTATGCAGGTTGTGGGCACATGCCTTGCAGACCAGCTGACAAAGGGAGATTTTGTTAGCATAAACGCCCATCAAACAATTTATATTGTAACTCCGGAGCATACCTCCGGCAGCCAGCTTATTTTCAGAGATAATATTGCCCACGCAATAACAGGCAAAAATGTTCTTATTTTGGCTGCATCCGTTACAACGGGCTATACTGCAAACGCAGCTATGGAGGCTATAAATTATTATGGCGGCCGTGTTGCCGGCATTTGCTCAATCTTTTCAACCGTAAATTCCTGTGGCAATATTCCTGTTCATTCTGTTTTCAAAACCGATGACCTTAAGGACTACGCAAGCTATCCATCACACGAGTGCCCTCAATGTAGGGAGGGAAAGAGGATAGATGCCCTTGTAAACAGCCACGGATATTCTAAGCTATAAGGAGAAAAACATGACCTGGTTTAATAAGCTACCAAGGCTTGTGCAAATTATTATGCTTTTAATTCCCGGCGTTAACTGGGTGACGGAGCTGGTTGTCAGATGGTCCAGCTTTGCAAAGCGCGGCGGACTATTTAGATTTTTTGTTTGCCTTTTCGTTACCGTCTTTGGCCTTGTTGCAGGCTGGATAGACGTTATTTGGGTTCTTTTTACAAAGCACCTTCTATTTCAATAAGAAAAGTGCCCCTTACCTAAGGGGCATTTTTTAGAAGCGAGGTATTTATGGACGATATTTTATATTTGAGGGAGCTAATAGAAAAGGCTCATAGCGTGGCTTTCTTTGGTGGGGCAGGCGTGTCAACAGCAAGCGGCATACCCGACTTTCGCGGCACGGACGGGCTTTATAATGCGCTAAGTGAGGAGATAGTGCCCGAGGAGCTTTTAACAGGCACACAGATTATAGAAAATCCAAGAGGCTTTTACGACTATTATCGTAAAAATATGGTGTACCCCGAGGCAGAGCCAAACAATGCACACTATGTTCTTGCCCAAATGGAAAGAGATGGCAAGCTTGCCGGAATTATTACTCAAAACATTGATGGCTTGCACCAAAGGGCAGGCAGCGAAAATGTTATTGAGCTACACGGCTCATCTCTTGAAAACTACTGCATTGAATGTGGGGAAAAATACGACCTTGACTTTATTTTAGAGGATGAGAGCGTACCTCTTTGTGAAAAATGCGGTGGACTTGTGCGCCCGGATGTTATAATGTATGAGGAGCCGTTAAAGGCAGAGCCGTTTTATAGGGCAGAGGAGCTTTTACATAACGCCGACCTTTTGATTGTAGGCGGCACGTCACTAAAGGTTTATCCTGCCGCTGCCTTAGTCCGTGATTTTGAGGGCACAATAGTAATAATCAACAAGGAGCCGACAGCCCTTGACCATATTGCCGACCTAATAATTTACGATGACCTTGGTAGCGTGCTTTCAGAAATATGGAGCTAAAAAGCGAGCTTGACTCGCTTTTTCTTTACATTAAGAAAAATATATGCTAAAATATAGGGGAAATAAAATTTCAAGGGGTAAAATATGAAAAGAGTTAGTGTATTTATGATTTTTGGGCAATCTAATGCCACAGGCCACGCCATGCCAATGAAGGAGGAGGACTATATTTCCGTTCCTCTTAAAAATGTGTATGGCTTAAACAGAGAGCCAAACCAAAGCTTTGACATCGACCACCTTGAGTTTACAGGCTATACAAGCTATGGCATGAACCTTGCGGAAACGCAGGACAACACCTACTCCGTGCCTAACCAGCTGGCGAAAATTTGGCAGGCTGAGATAGACAGGGGCGAAGCACTTAACGACCTATATATCGTTCAAATATCCATTGGCTCACAGGGGCTTTATGATATGTGGAGCATGGAGATGGAAAAAACTCTAAAGCCCGGCACTTTAGGGCAGGTGGAAATTTCCCTTTTCCCATTTACCACTCATATTTTAGGGCTTCTTAATAAGTATTTCAAGGACCACGACCTAGAGCCGGATTTTGTAGGCATGCATTGGCGCGGGGGCGAGCAGGAAACCACAAGACCCTTTGCAAGCCTTATAGACGGCAAGCTGAAGAACGATTACAAGAAATTCTTTACAGCCTTAAGAGAGGCGCTGGGCTATAATGCGCCAATCGTTTTGCATAAGCTTCCCTTCGTTGAGGTTTACGTAAAGTCAGACCCAACCGGTGTTAAGCTGGGCATAAGTGCATACATTAACTACGTGTTCGAGCAAATCACTCACGAGCTTGAGGGCGTTACCATATTCGACCCGACAAGGTGCCCATTTTATAACCCTGCAATATGGGATAGTGGCATTTACCGTTGGGATTTAATCCACTACACAGGGGAGATGAATATGTGGGTGGCAGAGGAAATTTTGAAGGAGTACAAGGCAAGATGAATTACGTAAAGATAAAGGACATGGAATATAAGCGTGTCAACAAGGAGCAGGTTATCGCTTCTATGGAGGAGCAGATAAAGAGGGTGGAAAACGCAACCTGCCCAAGGGATATCCTTTCCGCAAGAGAGGACTATAACAAGGATAGCGAGTATGTGGGCACAATGGTGCGCCTTGCCTCAACAAGGCTTAACCTAAACAGCCGTGATGAGTTCTACACTAAGGAAATGGACTACTATAACCAGACACTGCCCGAAATACAAATGTACGACATTAAGTTTACCAAGGCGTTTTTAGAGTCCCCATATTTAGAGGAAGCAAAAAAGGAGCTAAACCCACTTGTTATTACAATGATGGAGCTTTCTCTAAAGTGCGCTGACGAGCGTGTGCTTGCCGAGATGCAAAGGGAAAATGCCCTCGTTACAAAATACAGCAAGTTCGTGTCCGAGCTGACCTATGAGTTCAGAGGGGAAAGGCTTACCCTTGGCGCTCTTAGAAAATATATGCAGGATAGCGACAGGGAAACAAGAAAAGAGGCATATGAGGCTCTTGGTAAATCCCTTTCCGAAAATAGTCAGTTCCTTGATACCATCTTTGATGATATGGTTAAGGTAAGAAACGAAATGGCAGTTAAGCTGGGCTACGAAAGCTATGTTCAGCTTGGCTACAACCTTATGCAAAGGACCTCTTACGACAAGGAAAAGGTAAAAATCTTCCGTGAGAATGTAAAGCGTGACCTTGTGCCTGCTATAACAAGGCTAAAGAGGGAGATTGCAAAAAAGCTTAATATAGAAAATATGAAGCTTTATGACGATAACACCTACTCCGAAAACGACCCAACGCCAATTCTTGACGCAGAGGGCATTTTAGAGGCAGGCAAGGAAATGTATCACGAAATGAGCCCCGAAACCAAAAGGTTCATTGATACTATGTTTGAAACAGACGCCTTTGACGTTATGCCAAGAGAGGGCAAGTGGACAGGTGGATATATGACCTTCTTCCCACTTTATAAACAGCCCTTTATCTTTGCAAACTTTAACGGCACAACTGCCGATATTGATGTTATCACTCACGAGGCAGGACACGCCTTTGCATACTTTGTAGGCGCAGAGGATATGACACCGGAGCTTTCCTTGGGTGGTATGGAAACGGCAGAAACCCACTCAATGAGCATGGAGTTCTTTGCTTGGAAGTATATGGATAAATTCTTTGGGGACAGGGCAGACGACTATAAGTATAAGCACCTTTTCTCGGCTCTTTCCTTTATTCCATATGGCGTTATAGTTGACTACTTCCAGGAAATAGTGTACGAAAACCCAAATATGACCCCCGCTGAAAGAAATCAAGTGTGGAAAAAACTTGAGGCAGAATACCGTCCTTGGATGGATAGCGACGGCATTGAATACCTTGAAAAGGGCACAAGATGGCAATACCAAAACCACATTTTCCAAAGCCCCTTTTACTATATCGACTACTGCCTTGCGCAGACCGTAGCATTTGAATTCCTGCTCCTTAGCCTAAAGGACTACGACACGGCTCTTAGAACCTATATCGACCACGCAAAAAGAACAGGCAACTATAAGTTTACCGACCTTACAAAAATGGCAGGACTAAAGTCCCCCTTTGAGGACGGCGCTCTTACAGAGATAGCCACCGAAATCGAAGCACTCCTAAAAAGCCTAGAGAAATAAAACAAAAATGCGACCCTGTGTCGCATTTTTTTGTTTTCTCAAAAAAATTTGTAAATCTTCAAAAACCATCAGCATTTTATAAAAGTCTTGGTTTAATATGTTAATAGGGGAGCGCTACCTCTTTTAATCTGAATAGGGTTGACAAGATTTCCAAAAAAATGGTAAAATTAAGATGAAGAATGGAGCATGGAGAAAGAACGATGTCGTCGCTAACATTTTAACCATTTTTCAACAATCCCTTTAAGACGGGCGATAAGACAAACCACCGTCCCCTGTCTTTTCCAACTGTTACCAGCGGTAGGCGGATTGGCGTTTGGTAAATAATTGAAAGGAACGAAATATGATAAATTACAATATCAACAAGAAAGATATGAAAATTTACATAAGAGAGGTGGGATTTTCGCAAAGCAAAATTCCGTTTGTTTTGGCTACGATATCCATTCCTTTTACTGTGTATTTTATGATTATTGGATTTTTAGTAGATTCAGAGGCGTTAATGTTTGGATATAGCTTGCTATTTCTTTCAATATTTATGACAAGTGTTGGGGTTGTAAATTATTCTAAGTTAAGAAGGGATATTATGAATCTTTTCAAAGACAATGAGATAATACAGTATAGATTTGAGTTTGTTCAAGGGCAATATACATTATATAATGTTGATACAAATGAACAAGTTGCTTATAAATCGTCTGACATAACCAAGGTCGTTTGCAAAAAAAATACAATAATAGTAAAGCTTAAAGATCGAAAAGTTGTATTTTTCCCTAATATAGATGAAATTAAATCAAAGCTACCGTAAACGGAAGCACAGACAAGACAGGGGACGGTGGTCTGTCTTGTAAGTGGTGGATACAAAGAAATTGGAGGAGAATTAATGTTTTCTACGGATGAATCGTTTAGCGGAATAGGGGTTCCTCTGTTCAACTTTTTTGGCAAATCATTGCTTGACGTCAATTTCAATGTATTGGTAACTAATACAAGAACTTCATTGGTACTTATGGAGGGATGGAAATGGAAATGAAAAAGATATTTGCATATCCTCAATTGATATTCGGATACATTTGCTCGTGGTTAATCACAATTGTTTTTGGAGTGATTGCTATTGTTTGTTCTAATGCTATAGGTGAATGGCTGGTGCTCTTTCCTGTTTTTGTTGCAGTTGCTCTGATGCTTTTTATCGTTTTTAATTTTTTCAAATTTTCAAAAATGCTGAAGCGTTTGGAATTGAATCAAAATGGAATAAAGTATAAAAACGGAAAAAAACAAATACTATGGAAAGAAATTACAAACATAAAAAAAGAAAGTGTTTTCATCGGTGTTCTGTCTAAAATTCCAAATAACATAATAGAAAATAAGACAAGAATTATTGGTATTAGTTCGGTTGAAATTCGCCCATATGTTCACGTCTATGATAGGTGTGGCAACCATGTTTGGTTTTCTATGAGTGATGAGAATATGTTATTTTTGACAGAATTTGCTCGCGGAAAAAACGAATTGATTGACGATTTGATAGAATATTACACCGAGAAAAAGGAAAACGGAGAGCTTCCACCCCATTGGGAAGAAGTGGGATTGTTTAAGAAACAAAAAGAAACAAAGACAGAAAAGACAGGAGACGGTGGTCTGTCTTCACGGAGGTGAAATTTGCATGAATAGAAGAGAACAAATAATCCAAATGATAAATTATAGATCAACAGAAGAAATGCAGCGCAAGGGCGTGAAAATGGCATTGTCAGAAGCCGATTTGGATTTTATAATGTATTATTCTTCCGATCCAACGTATGCAGATAACTGTGCTAAAATTTTCACATCATTACCATATGATAAATGCGAGAAATATTTCGATGATTTGTTTTCGTGGATTGAGGATTTGAACCGAACGGGCGCGCAAGAAATATTAGAATATTTGACTGCTGCGCCGGCGGAATTGATGTTAAATAGTTTTTGTATGTCTTTGGAAGCGTCGATTAAAAGAAAAAACAAAATGATGGCAGAAGTATTGCTTATGATTATTAGCGGAAACAAACAGTTAGAAATGTTAGTCAAAAACGATGATAGGCTATCAAAATGGTTGAATGAGGCAGAGATGCTAACACGGGAGACATTGGAAGGTGGTCTGTCTTCACTGTCTTAAACAAAACAAAAATGCGACCCTGTGTCGCATTTTTTTGTTTTTAAGAGTAAAATACTCTTAAAAAGTTATAAAAAGCATTGATTTAATTAAATCTCTATATTATAATAGGAATAAGTGGGGCTTATGCCTCACAATTTTGGCATGGCATTTTGGAGGTATGTATGGCAAAAGTAAGGCTTTGCGCCTTTGCAGACGAGGCAAGCCCCAGCCTTGAGGGGCAGATTTTGGCACTAAAGAGGAACAACATTTCCCTTTTGGAAATACGAGGGGTAAATGGCAAGAATATAAAGGACCTTTCATATGACGAGGCATATGAGGCAAAGAAAATGCTTGATACAGCCGGTATTGGCGTTTGGTCAATTGGCTCTCCTGTTGGAAAGGCAGACACCGACAAGGATTGGGACACACAGGTTGAAGTCTTCAAAAAGCTTTGCGACTTTGCAAGGATTTTCGGGGCGAAGAAAATAAGAATGTTCAGCTTCTTTTCAAAGGACTGGGACAAGGTAAAGGAAAGGCTTTTGGAGCTTGCAAGCCTTACACCGGAGGGAATTACACTTTGCCATGAGAACGAAAAGGGTATTTACGGCGACACCGTTGAATGCTGTGAAAGGCTACAAAGAGAGCTACCTGCCATAAGGTCGGTTTTCGACCCTGCCAACCTTGTACAATGCGGTCAGGACACTAAGGTGGCTTGGCAGACACTTAACCCATATGTAGACTACCTGCATATAAAGGATGCATTACCAAGCGGACAGGTTGTGCCAGCCGGCGAGGGCATTGGCAACCTTGAATACATAATTGACGGCTACATAAAAATAGGCGGAGAGGTTTTGACCCTTGAGCCGCACCTAACGGAGTTTTGCGGCCTTAAGGATTTGGAAAACGGAGAAAGCATGGGCAGCGAGCCACGCTATAAGGACGAAAACGAAGCCTTTGATGCAGGCGTTTTTGCATTAAAGCAGCTATTAAACAAAATGGGAGTGGAATATTAAAATGGAAATCGGAGTACAGCTTTATACATTAAGAGACAAGGCGCAGGACCTACAGGGTCTTAGCGAGTGCTTAAAGAGAGTTCGTGATATTGGCTACACCTGTGTTCAGCTTTCGGGTGTATGCTCCTACGAGGCTGACTGGATTAAGGAGCAGCTAAAGGCAAATGACCTAAGGTGCGTTCTTACCCACTATAACGGCGAGGAGATAAAGCACAACACCGAAAAGGCAGTTGAGTGGCATAAGTCCTTTGGCTGCAACTATATCGGTCTTGGCATTATTCCAACTGCCAAGAACTTTAAGGAAAACGGCATTACAAAAGAGGACATTGAGGAGTTTGTAAAGCAGTATAAAGCCCCTGCACAAAAAATGAAGGAGCTTGGCTCTAAGCTTTTCATACATAACCACCATTGGGAAATGGGAAGAATTGACGGGGAGCTGATCCTAGACCTTATCACTAAGGATTTTGACCCTACGGAGCTTAGCATAACACTTGACACCTACTGGGTGCAGTATGGAGGCATGGACCCTGCCGAGCTTATAGGAAGGCTAAAGGGCAGAGCCGAGTGCGTGCATGCAAAGGACTTTGTTGTGGTCGGAAACGAGCAAAGAATGGCTGCTGTCGGACAGGGCAACCTTAACTTTGAAAGGATTGTAAGCTCCTGCTACGACGCAGGCACAGAATACCTGCTTGTGGAGCAGGACAACTGCTATGGAGATTGCCCCTTTGAGTGTCTGAAGAAAAGCTATGATTATCTAAAGAGGATTGTAAAATGAAAAAGGTAAGATTTGGTATACTTGGTGTAGGAAACATAGGTGGCATGCACTCAAAAAACATTCTTGACGGCAAGTGCCCGGAGGTGGAGCTTAGCGCAGTTTGCGACCTTAAAAGAGAAATTCTTGACGACTTTGTAAAGGAGCATCCACAGGCTGCTGTTTTCCAGGATGCAGAGACTATGATGGATAGCGGTCTTTGCGATGCGATTTTGGTTGCCGTGCCTCACTACGACCACCCAAAATATGCAATTATGGCTATGGAAAAGGGCCTGCACGTGCTTGTTGAAAAGCCTGCCGGTGTTTACACAAAGCAGGTTTTGGAAATGAACGCTGTGGCAGATTTACATAATGTAAAGTTTGGTCTTATGATGAACCAGAGAACAAACTGCATCTATCGCAAAATGCGTGAAATTGTAAAAAGCGGAGAGATGGGACAGATTAAGAGAACCAGCTGGATTATTACCGACTGGTACCGTCCGGAGGCTTACTATAAATCCGGTGGCTGGAGAGCAACCTGGTCAGGCGAGGGCGGCGGCGTGCTTCTTAACCAATGCCCACACAACCTTGACCTTTGGCAATGGATTTGCGGTCTGCCAAGCAAGGTAGAGGCAAAGCTGCACTACGGCAAGTGGCACGACATTGAGGTTGAGGACGATGTTACCGCATACTGCGAGTATGAAAACGGTGCAACAGGTATTTTCGTTACCACAACAGGAGATTGCCCCGGTACAAATCGCTTTGAGATTACACTTGAAAAGGGTAAGCTTGTTTGCGAGGGCGGAAAGCTCCTTATGTGGAAGAGCGAAATTTCCGAGCCTGAATTTTCAAGAACAAACGAAAAGCCCTTTGGCTGGATGGAGTTTACCGAGAGCGAGGTAGAAACCGACGGTCAAAATCCACAGCACTGCGGCGTTATCAATGCATTTGCAGGCGCGATTTTAAGAGATGAGCCGATGGTGGCAGACGGCAGAGAGGGCATTTATGGTCTTACCCTTTCAAATGCAATGCACCTTTCATCCTGGCTCGGTAAGGAAATTGTGCTAAAGGACCTTGACCACGACCTGTTTTACAGCGAGCTTGAAAAGAGAATCAAGTCCTCACGTGGCAAAAAAGAGGTAAAGAGGTAAAAAGAGTCAACATGGACGACTCCTTCTAAGAGAGGTAAATTTTGGAGCTTAGAATTGGAATTATAGGCATAGGAAACATAGGCTCTGCCCATGCCGGCGCTATTTATAACGGACAGGTTAAGGGGGCTGTGCTTTCTGCCCTTTGCGACATAAGCGAAAAAAGGGTAAGAGAGCTTGAGAAAACCTACAAGGATGTGCCTATATACAAGGATTACATAAAGATGCTTGACAGCGGGCTTGTGAATGCGGTTATAATTGCAACCCCCCACTACCTACACCCGGAAATGGCTGAGGCAGCTATTGAAAGAGGAATAAATACCCTTACAGAAAAGCCCGTAGGCGTTTACACCAAGGGCATTTTGCCCCTTTGCAAAAAAGCGGAGGAGAAGGGTGTTTTGTTTGCCATTATGCTAAATCAAAGGACAAACAAGCTTTTTTCTGTCGCCAAGGAAATAATCGAGGACGGCAAAATAGGTAAAATCCTTTCATCCCATTATGAGGTTACAAACTGGTATAGAACCGAGGAGTACTATCAGTCTGCCAACTGGCGTGGTAGCTGGAGGGGCGAGGGCGGCGGCGTGCTTATAAACCAAGCCCCCCACAATCTTGACCTTTGGTGCTGGCTTTGCGGTGTGCCAAAAAGAGTAAAATCGGTGTGCCGAGAGGGTGCTTACCACAATATAGAGGTTGAGGACGATGCTATAATTTACGCAGAATACGAAAACGGGGCTAAGGGCACGTTTATTACCTCAACCGGTATAGAAAACGGAAAAAATCGCCTTGAAATTATAGGAGAAAAGGGAAAAATTCTTCTTGAAGGGGGAAGGCTGACCTTGTCCGAGGGGGAAGCAATTACCACCTACTTAGATGAGGAATATAACGGACACCTGAATATTTTGAATAATTTTGCATCTGCAATAAGGAAGGAAGCAGAGCTGATTTCCCCTGCTGTTTGTGGGCTTGACAGCCTTAGAGTTTCAAACGGCGCATACCTTTCATCCTGGAAGGGGGATTGGGTAGACCTGCCCTTAAACGAGGACGAATTTCTTTCTTATTTACAAAGGAAGATAGAAAACGGCAAGCAAATTTGCCTTGAGGGCAAGGATTCTGACACCTGTGGCACATACCTTAGCAGGTGGGGCACAAGCTGGTAAAAACAAAAATTTTCAATACAAAAGTCGGACAAGGGCTCGGCGTCTATCGCACCGAGCTTTGTTGAGGGGGTAAAAAATGAAAGTTGTTGTGGCAATAGACTCCTTTAAGGGCTGTCTTTCCTCCTACGAGGCAGGCATGGCAATTAAAGAGGGCATTTTAGAATACGATAGCCAAATAGATACATATGTTTACCCTGTGGCAGACGGTGGCGAGGGCACGGTTGAGGCGCTTTTGTCACTAAAGGGCGCAAAAAATGTAAAGGCAAGGGTCAAGGACCTATTAGGCAGAGATATTACTTGCACCTATGCGGTTTTAGAGGACAAAACCGCAGTGATTGAAATGTCCTCGGCAGCGGGGCTGCCACTACTAAAAAAAGAGGAAAGAAATCCGGAAAGCACCTCTACCTACGGCGTGGGACAGCTTATTAAGCACGCAATAGAGGGAGGCAGCCGAGAGCTTATTATAGGCATTGGCGGCAGTGGCACAAACGACGGTGGCACAGGCATGCTTACCGCCCTTGGGGTAAAATTTCTTGACAAAAGCGGCAAGGATATTCCTTGGGGCGCAGGTGGGCTTAGTCAGCTTGAGAAAATAGATATAAGCGGAATTTACCCCAAAATAAAGGAATGCAAAATCAGCGTTGCCTGCGATGTGAAAAATCCGCTTTGCGGCAAGGACGGCGCAAGCTATGTTTACGGTCCGCAAAAGGGCGCAGACCCTCAAATGGTACAGCGACTTGATAGCTATCTGTACGCCTTTGGCACAAAAACAAGAGAAATAATAAAGGATGCAGACATAAATAAAGAGGGTGCAGGCGCTGCAGGTGGGCTTGGCTTTGGGCTTATGGCTTACCTTGGAGCAGAGCTGAAGGCAGGCGCACCCTTGGTGCTTGACAAGGTTGGGGCTGAGGAAAAAATAAAAGACTGTGACCTTGTTATAACAGGGGAGGGCAGGCTTGACGGACAGTCCAAAAACGGAAAAACACCGGTGGGAGTGTCTAATATTGCCAAAAAATATAATAAATATGTTATAGCCTTGGCAGGGTCGCTTGGGGACGGGGCTGACACTCTTTCGCCATTTTTCGACAAATGCTATGGCATAAACGGACAGGTTTTCGACCTTAACGAGGCTATGAAGCCGGAAAACGCAAGGAAAAACCTAAAGAAAACAATAAAGGAAGCACTAAGTATACTTAGGAAAGAGGACTGAATGCGTAACTTAATTTTAGGCACAGACTGGGGCGAGGATTGCGACGATTGCGTTGCAGTGCGCCTTTTGGCAAGAGCGCACAAAAGAGGAGAGATTAACCTTTTGGGCATAGAAATAAATACCTATGTGCCACAAAGCGGGCCATCTCTTTACGCTTTTTTGAAAACCGAGGGCATTATGGTGCCAATCGGAGTTGACACAGGCTTTAAGCATAAGATAACGCACGTTACCTATCAAAAAATTTTAGCCCCTATGGCAGAGGGCAAGACAAACAAGGATTTTGAAACCTCGGTAAGGCTATATAGACGCTTGCTTGCAGAAGCAACCGAGCCTGTTGAGATTGTGGAAATAGGCTTTTTGGGTGCTGTTGCAAGGGCGCTGCACAGTATGCCGGACGATATTTCTCCAAAAACCGGTATGGAGCTTTTTTCTGAAAAGGTTAGCCGTGTTTGGGTTATGGGCGGCAAATGGGACGAGCAGGGTGGCAAGGAATATAACCTTTCTGCCTATGAGGAGGTTGCAACCGACGCATACAATTTTGTAAACTTCTGTCCTTGTCCTGTTACATATCTTGGCTGGGAGGTTGGGCACGACCTTATAACAGGGGACAACCTACCAAAGAGTGATATTTTGTTTGACCTTATAAAGGCGCACTCCGGTGGACCGGGCAGAGAAAGCTGGGACCCTATGCTTGTATATATGACAATTTTAGGCGATGAGGAAAAGGCAGGATACAAAACCGTAGCTTGTGACTTTTCACTTGATAAGGACGGCAGAAACTACTTTACACCAAACGAAAACAGCCAAAGCCGATTTGTTGTAAAGAAATTTGACGACAGCTACTACAAGGAAATAATTAATAACGCAATTATATAAATTATTTGCAAAAAATGTCCTTTTGTGATAAAATAACTTGAAATCTAAGAAAGGGGGAGAAAAATGGAAAGCAGACTTGAAAAAATCAAAAGCCTGAAGGTTTCGGAGCTTGGCAAGGCTTGTGGCGAGATAAGAGAAGAAATTATTGATGCCGTGTCTAAAAACGGCGGGCATTTGGCATCTAACCTTGGGGTTGTTGAGGCAAGCGTGGCTCTGCATTATGTATTTGACTCCCCTAAGGATAAGATTATATTCGACGTGGGGCATCAATGCTACGCCCACAAGATTATAACAGGCAGAGAAAAGGAGCTTTCTACCCTGCGCCGGCTTGGGGGCCTTTCCGGCTTTACAAGCAGACAGGAAAGCGTGCACGATATATTTAACGAGGGACACAGCGGCGCATCTATCTCTGCTGCCCTTGGCATTGCTGAGGCAAATAGGCTAAAGGGGGACGACAGCTACACGATTGCTGTTATTGGCGACGGCTCTGTTACCAACGGTATGGTTTACGAGGCGCTTAATAACTGCAACAACAATCAGCTAAGGCTTATAATTGTTATAAACGATAACGAAATGTCCATCTCCAAAAACGTTGGCGGCATGCACAAGCACTTTTCAAAAATAAGAACAAGTAAAAAATACTTCGGTTTTAAGCACGGAGTTGAAAAGGGTCTTGTGGTTATCCCGCTTATAGGTAAGCCCCTTGCAAGATTTGTCAGATGGATAAAGAACGGCTTTAAGCGTATCTTTGTAAAGAAAAACATTTTTGAGGATTTGGGTCTTAGATACATAGGACCGGTAGACGGCAATAACGTTGCAAAAATGGTTGCCGTGCTAACCGAGGCAAAGCGCAAAAGAGGACCTGTGGTTGTACATATGACAACCAAAAAGGGCTACGGCTACGGCCCTGCGCAGAAAAATCCGGAGCTTTATCACGCAACAGGACCCTTTGACAAGAAAAAGGGCAAAAGCCCAAGCGAGGAGGAAAGCTTTTCATCAGTTATGGGCAAGCACCTTTGTCAGCTTGGCAAGAAGGATGAGAAAATTTGCGCTGTAACTGCCGCCATGGGCGAGGGCACAGGGCTTTGCTACTTCCAAAGGGAGCTTCCAAAGAGGTTTTTCGATGTGGGCATTGCCGAGGAGCATGCAATAACATTTTCAGCAGGACTTAGCCAAAGCGGAATGAAGCCTGTTGTCAGCCTTTATTCCACCTTCGCGCAAAGGGTTTATGACCAGGTTTTGCACGACGTTGCAATTCAGCGCCTACCTTTTACACTTTTGCTTGACAGGGCAGGGCTTGTGCCACAGGACGGCATAACCCACCAGGGCATTTTTGATGTTTCTATCTTTTCCTCAATTCCCGATATTAGGATTTACTCTCCCGAAAAATACGAGGAGCTAAGGTGGTGTCTTGACACAGCCATAGAGGATAACTACCTTGATATTATAAGATATCCAAAGGGCAAGGAGCTTTGCTACGAGCCGGCTCTCAATATGTTAAGGGATAACGAGGATTTATTTGAATATTCCGAAAATATAGACACGTGTAAGGGTGTAATTATAACCTATGGCAGAGTAACCAAGGTGGCAAGCGACACAATAAAAGCACTTAAGGAGCAAAATATAGGACTTATAAAGCTTATAAGAATTTGCCCTATAAACCTTGAAAAAATAAAGGAGCTTACAAAAAACGCATCATGGGCTTACCTGCTTGAGGAAAGCTTTGAAAACGGTTGTGTTATGGAAAAAATCGGCTGTGGACTTGAAAACAAAAAAATCAAGCTGCACGCAGTCAAGGGCTTTATGGAGCACGGCACCACCGAGGAGCTTTATAACCTCTGCGGCTTCAATGTAGAAGCAATTACTAAAAATATAAAAAATCTATAAATAAAAAGCATCTGCAAATTTTTGCAGATGCTTTTTTATAATTAGTTGTTGGATGAAAAAGCAAACGACAGCCTGTTGTAATAGTCGTATTGGTCAATTATTCGGATCGAAGATACACTTCCATCGTTATTAAGACCGATATAAATGTCATTTTCTCCATAAGAGCAATAAAACTCTTCGTAATATGGGTCATATTCAAAGCGGTTTACAATATCAACATAGTCAAGATATGGCACATATTCGTTTAATACGTCGGTAGCATCGCCAACAGCCATATAATCTCCGTCATAGTAAAGGTAAACTATGTTTTCGGTTATCATGTACGAAACGCCGCTTTCGGTGATGTAAATTGTGCCGTCCTCGTCAATTTCAACCTCGTAAAGAGGATTGCCGTAATAGTCGTATGCGCAAGCATAGGTGCTTGAAAAATCAAGATGCTCTGCTTTTAGCTCTGTAATTGGCTCGTCAGTGCTTCCGGAGCTATCTCCGCTATTGCCGGAATCATCTCCGTCGTCGCCTGTGCCGTCTCCACTACCACTATCCGGATCGGAATAATCCGGGTCAGAATAATCCGGGTCGGAGTAGTCGGGGTCGGAGTAATCTGGCTCCTCTTCCTCATATGGGAAAAACGCTGAGCCGGTGCCTGTGAATTCAAATTTTGATTGCGAGCCATACCAAAGGGTGTATTTGTCTCTGTATTCAAAATGTTGGAATTTGTTTGAATCCTCTTGATAAAGAAGAAGCGCTTTGTTTCCGCTAATTATACTTTCATATTCGGAGTGGGTGGACTTCCAGTATTTGTCAACATAGATAAATAGGAACTCGTCAACATCTCCGTTCAAAGAAAATGTTGCAGTGCCATCTTGGTTAAAGGTTACATAGGAGTTTTGATTATAAGTATAAGTGGTATAGTAATCTCTTGGGTCATTTACCGCTTCTTCAAGATAAACTCGTTTCTCGGTCATAACGGTGTCAACAGCGTTATAATAGAGCCCATCCTCGCAAACCCATATAACTATATAAGCTCCGTTGCCTAAGTTTTCGGAAACGAGGGCGGGACAATCTATGTAATCCTCTTTTGCAAAAAGCGTCTGTGCATCCTCTGCAGACAAGTATTTATAACCGATTTCGGTTACGGCGTCTTGATTTTTTAATCCGTTAGAGGAGCGAACAATCATTTTATCCTTGGTTAAGGAAAGGCTGTGAAGAATATAGTTGTTGATTCCGTAGTAATCTCCGTAAAGCTCGCTTGCGTCCATAGAAGCGGCGCTTTCGTATGTGAGAGGTCCTGCAAATAAATCATTAGGCAAAAGTCCCTCGCCAACTGCAAAGGCGCAAATTAAGGATGCTATTGCTATTGCAAGGATGAGAAGGAAGAATAAAGAAGCAATATCTTGACTCTTTTTGAAGCTTTTTTTGCTAAATGTTTTTTCTTTCATTGTAATTTCCTCCTCTTATTAAAATTCCCTTACGTCAACACGGTTGTCCACAATTCTTCCGGTGTCTTCGTATTCGGTAAGATTTCCGCCGGATTTTTTAACCCTTTCGGTAAGGGTTTCATAGCACTTAGGACATTCGTATGTGTCGATATAAATGTGTGTATAGGTTATACGTGAGTGGTTTGAATACTCCTCGTATTTTTCGTTTGTGCCATCCCATGCTCTGTGATGAACTCTCTTTGTACCGCATTCCGGGCAGATGTATCTTTCTCTGTAACGGATAACCTTCCACATGATAAATGCGGAAATGGCTTCAACAAGACCTGAAACCAAAAGAAGGATGTTACCTGTCTTATCTGTTCCATTAAGCGTGGTGATGAGGCAGAAAACAAACACACCTGCAAATAAAAGTGTAAAAATTGTTCCTATAATAATACCCGCCTTGGAGACCTTTTTCTTTTTTGAGCCGTCGCTATCGTCATCATCATCGTAATCGCTGTATGGGCTTTCGTAAGGATGGGTGTAGGTGCCGTATGGGGACGGCTGTGCGCTTGGCTGAGGCGCTTGGCTTGGCAACGGCTGCTGATAAGCAGGCTCTTGGTGCGCGGGCGCAGGCTGAACAGGCGCGCTTTGCACAGGCTGTACCGGTATAGTTGTTATAGCACTACCGCAGCCGTGGCAAAATTTTGCGTTTTCGGGAAGCTGTGTTCCACAATTTGAACAAAACATTTGTGTCTCTCCTTTTAATAAAAATGTAGAAAATAAAAAGTGCGCCAACCGAGGTTGAGCGCACCGAAAACGCAGAACCCCAATTGTCGCCAAACAAACTCTAAACAGCATGGGAAAGCATACTATCAGCAGGGATACTACATTTTACACAAATGTTATTGCTTGCTGATAGTATAGTCAAAAAAGGGTATAGTTATCCCTAAACAGAAAAATACCCATAGCTGTAATATTAAGTTTGTTTGGCAAGCATATTATATCACATTTGATTTTATTTGTAAAGAACATTTTTAGGCACGTGGATGACGGCGTGCCTTTCTTTTTTTCAAAATTGTACCGTTCGGTACCGGTTTTTCTGTGCAACAATAAGAATGCGGAATACGAAACGACACCTTTTTGTAAGAAAAATGAGCAAGAAAGAAGCAATGGAGCCGGAAGGCGAAAAGAAACCAAAATCAAGGAAAAGAAGGGTTAAGGAGCCACCCACCTTTGTAGATACTCTTGATAAAATGCTAAGCTGTACCGTCCGGGCAGAGCTTTTACCGGAGAGTATTAAGCGCTCCCTGCCAAAGAACAGCACCTATTTAGATGCTGTTCTTATGGCGATGATAATCAAGGCTATGGGTGGTGACACCCAAGCCTCTGTTTATCTGAGAGATACCTCAGGTAACAAGCTAAAGGACGGAGCAAAGGAAAAAAGGGCTAAAAAACGCTTTGAGGATTTTTAGCCCTTATTTAAGAATTACCCAAGATATGGGTGTTCTTTTAAGAAAGGAGAAAAATGAAGTTAGGACAAGTAAAGCTTGACAGCCTTATGCTTATGTACCCGGAGGCGAAAATTCCCACGGTGGGAAACAGCCTTACGGACGTAATTTATGAGCTGAAATCAAACAAAAGCCTTGCCCAGCTTGTGGTTGCCTCGGTGGGCGCAATAAACAGAGGCATTACATACCTTGAGGCAAGGGGCTTTGGCAAGGTCGGTCTTATGGTAGTGACCTCTAAGGATGTAGAGCCATTTTCAAATGGCAGAGTAAGACTAAAATCACCTATTCCCGACCTATTAACTGTTGATGGCGTTTATGCCATAATGGGCAGGGAAAGAGTGCCTATTTATTTTGAGCTTTGCCCGAGCTTAATCCTTGAGGGTGGCTATGAACGGTATGAAATTCGATACAAAAAATCCATACCGAGAGTTAGCCAGCTAACCTCCGACGACAAGGAGCTTGACATTTGCGACGGGCTTTGTGGGCTTCTCCCTTATTTTGTCAAGAGTGAGCTTTTGGCAAACGAGGACGAAAGCGAGGCAAGGAGCGCAAAGGAGGACTTTGAAAGGGGCGTCTTTGAATATGAGTTTCTTTTGGGCGCAGGCGAGCCGAGAGAAACCGTATACAAGCATTTTTAACCTATGGAAAAGAAAATTCTTGAGCTAAAGCTAAATTTAGGCATTGAAAACGAAAGCACCGAGGAAAGCGCCCGCGCCTCGGAGATAAATAACATTATTTTGAAAAACGGAGTAAGCGTAAAGCGCCCCGGCTGGAGAGTTATAGGGCAGATAAGGGACGAAAACGGAAATGCCAAGATAAACGGCATTTTCCCCTTTAGTGAAAACGGCACCCAGGAGCTTATTGTCCACGCAGGCACAGGTCTATACAGGTGCAGCACCGATTTTTCAACCGTTTCAAAAATAAATGTAGGTGGCATTTTGCTACCGGATAGGCGCTCACAGGGGGTTATTATTGAAAACAGGCTTTGGATTTTCGGCATTGGCGAGCCGCTTATATACGATGGCGAAATACAAAAGGCATCAGCCCTTGATAATATTTACATTCCTGTAACAAGAAGGGGCATTACCGATATATATAGTGGAGATATGTATACGGCAGGAGAGAGTGCAAATGTTTTAACCACCAAAAGAATAAACACCGTCTGCGGCAAGGACACCTATCGCACAAAGGACAAAAATCCCGTTGTAAGCCTTGACGGAGATATTATTTGGGGCACGGAAATGGACGTGGAAATGAAAATCCGCGTGCGCTCCTATGGCGATGGAGTTAATGAAACCACCTCAATTTATCGTGGCATGAATGTGGACGGCAACGAGGAAAATATGGTGGTTACAGTAAAATTCCACATAGATAAAGCGTGGATAAACAGCTCCCTTGCGCCAAGTGCGCCGATAACTGACGAAATGGGCAGAGCAGTTACCATCGTTTTCGAGGACGAAACACAATATTTGTATCATCAGCTACCCTGGAAAATAAGAATTACAGGGCAAAGACAGCTGACCTTTGATATGGATATCCCATCTCCCACCGAGGGCGTTGACAATATAACAATAACCTATCATTCAGCAGGGGAAAGCCAGGACCTTGCCCACGCGCGTCTTGGCGCGACAACCACCACGGAGGCGGGTCAAAACGTGGCTATCCTGGTTTGTCAGGAAAATGTAATCAGATATACCGACTACAAAAGAGGTATGGTCTATATTCCGGAGTCAAACAGACTGCAAATCGGCAACACGGGAGATTATATAACAGCCATAATTCCGATATCGGGTGGTTATCTTGGCGCTTTTTCGGAAAACGGCTTTTATAAAATAAAGCTACCAAGCATAAGAGATGACGGACCGCAGGTTTACAAAACCGTTGACAAGGTGGGAGCGTACTCTCAATGGTGCTGTGGCGTTATGGGCAGCGACACAATTGCCCTTACTCCGGGTGGGGTTTATGGCGTTAAGCCCGGCTCACTAAACGAGCAGGCTAGCCACCTATACAACCGTGGCACTCGCATAAGCCACATTTTGGACTCCTTTGACAGAGAGCAGCTAAAAAATGTAGTTACCACAGAGCATCGGGGCAAGTATTACATATTTATAGATGGCAAGGTTCTTGTGGCAGACTCACAAAAGAGGAGCACAAGAAAGAGCCTTGGTGCGTCAGCCTTTGAATATGAGTGGTGGCTTTGGGACGGCTGTCCTGCAAGGTGCGTGGCATCAAGCCACGAGGCGCTTTATATGGGCAGAGAAAACGGCACGGTTGCCGTGTTTGACAGCATATGCTTTGACTTGCACGAAAAAAGGTATAGCATAAACGGACTAAGCCTTGCTTTTTCACACGACGAGGAGGACAGAAGCGTTTATGTAGCCTCTGAGGAATTAAGCGACGGGCTTTTTGCAACGGTCAGCCCACACAGAAGGCGCGTGGCAGGCGGAATTAAGTATATTGAAAATCAGCTATACTCAGTTCCCAAGGATCAGCTCTTTGACGAAAACGGGGAAGTGCAGATTTTTGCGAAAGACTACTATTTTTGCAAGGAAGCCGGTGCGATAATTGAAAAAATCAAGGTTCTTGAGGTAAACCCACAGGCTTGCACCATAAGGTGTGAGGCAAATTTCACAGGGCAAAACGGCTATCTATATGTGGACGCTGACGAAAAAACCACCTACAAAGTGAAAAAAGAGGTGGGCGGATTTAGTCTTTTGCTTGGGGACAGGGGCGTGGTTTTTAAGGGCGACGACCTTGTAATTTCTGTCCTTGACAAAAAGAAAATAAAGACAAAAATCGTGTCAATGCCCATAAGCCTTGGGGACCCAACCCTTAGAAAAAGCCTTTGGGGCGTGTACGTAAAGCCCACAAGGGACACGGTTGGAGAGATAGAAATCGAGATAGAAACCCTATGGGGCAAAAGCAAGGAAAGAGTAAGGCTTGGTAGCCCGCTTAGCCTTGACAAAATGGACTTTGGCGCTCTTTCCTTTAAGAGCGACTTTGACAGAATGGTGTTTGTGCCCTTTTTTGAAAGAGGGGTAAACTATTTGACAGCATCCATAAGCACAGAGGGCGACGGGCCCTTTGGCATAGAAGCATTATATCTTTGCTACACCCAAGGAAAGAAATATAAAGGAGAAGGCTAATGGAGGAAAAATATTTACTAAGTGACGAGGAAATAAACGAGGCGCTTCTTCGCTCACCATATTCACTTCCCAGCTCCCCAAGTGAGCAGGGGCTTGATGCCTCAACAATCAAAAAATACTTTTATGACTTTGTTGTGTATTTGGCAAGGGCTATAAATAAGCACCTTGCAAGCGTAGGCGCAGACCTTGGGGCGCAAGCCGCAGAGGACGAGGCAATGAGGGCGCTTTTGACAAGCCACAACACCTCGGAGCTTGCCCACCAAGCATTAATTAGTGCTATCAAAGCCTCTGTGTCCGCCCTTGGGGACAGGCTTGGGGAACACACAACAAGCGAAAACCCACACAATAGCGTTATTGAAGGTGCAATTAACGCTCACGACACGGAAAAAGGCTCTCATAGGGATTTGCGTGCGCTTATTGAAACGGCTAAATCCGTTGCGGATAGCGCCCTTAGCCTTGCCTCCGGAAAGAGTAAGGTTATCCCCGTAGAAACGGCAGAGCAAATGCTTGAGGAGCTGGCTCTTAACACACAAACACCGGGGGACGTGTTTATTTTAGAGGAGAAAAACACTCCTGACTTTACATACTTTGGCTTGGTGGAAAGCCTTTCGGAGGAGCTTTCCAAGGGGGCTATGGAGCTTACCTTTGAGGACTACGCAAACGGAGAAATTACCCTTCAGGCAGGAAATGTTTATATTTTCGAGGGCAAAAAGCTGGTTGCCTCTGAAAGCGGCTTTGATGTGTCCCTTCTTGCAAGAAAGGAAGCGCTAAGCACCCTTGAGGCGGAGCTGAATTATCAGTACGAGGAAATAAGCAAGGCGATTTCTCATCTGGAGCTTTGGCTTGAAAGCAAGGAAAATCTGCTTATGCAGGTTGCGAGCGACGAGGACACGGTCCTTATAGAAAGCGGCAAGGAGTATTCCTTGGGGCTTAAAACAAGCCTGACGCTTACCCTACCACAGGAATTAGAGGACAGCTTTTTTGCAATTGTCAGCCTGCGCACGGGACAGGAGCTTGGCGAAATAGTAATGCCGCAGGGCGCAATAGTGTCAGGCGATGACTGCGAGGGCGGAGCATTTGCACCGCAACAAAATAGGCTATACGAGCTTAGTGTAAAAAAGGTTCTTGGCGAGATAGTAATTCGAGTAGCCGGCTGTGACTATGAGGTGATATAGTGGCAAGAAAAAGCGAGGAAAGGCGACTTTTGAAAAGCCGCTATATTAAGGGTGCTATAAGAACGGCAAGCGGCACAGATATCGTAAAAATCCGGGACTCAAGCGGAATAGGCTTTGAAAAAATCATAATAAAGGGTAAAACCACCCACAAGGAAAAGACACATTCGGAAATTCTTATGGGGCTTTTGAGGGGTGGACAATACACAAGCGCAGGGGTTAGTGGCGCTGTGGCGTATAAGCTACCCGAGGGCTGGGCAGAAAGTCAGCTTTCCTTTACTCCTGTTATCACAGGGGCATCGCCCGGCTTTTCTGTATCTCTTGCTGACGGACAAAGCTTTCTTTTTTCTTCGTCAGTAGAGCTTTTATCCACACAGGGTGAGGTAAATCCCTTTTTTGGCAGTGGCTATGGCTACATAATTGTATCAGGTATAACAAGCGGCGAGGACCTAAATGCCCTTTGGGAAAATGTAGCCATAGATGTATCAAGCCTCGGCACTTACCTTGGAAAAAGAGAGTACGAGATTGTAAACACGGGAGATATGGGCTGCAGCATTTTATTAAGGAGCAAAAATCTTTTAGACCACAATCTGTTTACAAGGACCGTGTATGATGGCATAACGCTTCAGCCGGAGGGTCACACCATCCATATGACAGGAACAGGTAAAAGAGATATTTACACAAGCCCGTTTTTTAATAACCCGGATAAAATGCTGGATATTTCTAATTTTAAGGATGTTGAAATGATTTCCGCGTGTGCTTATTTTGACGACCCCGGTTGCCGTGCAATGATGCAGGCAGGCTTTTATGACAGCACGGGCGCTGTTGCCACCTCTTGGATTAATTCCTTCAATAATATGGTAAGCATGCCGTTAAGGGGCAGAGACCAGCTAATGCTTGTAATAAGGTTTTATAAGGATGTTACCTACGACACAAAAATAAGAATTATGCTTTTTGAGGGCACAGAGGAAAGCATGCCGGAGTTTGTCCCATATTTTGCTCCTGTAAGGGTTGATATACCAAGAGAGATAACCCTTTCCGACGGAAGCGTGCTAAAAATAAAGCTTGCCGGCTATGGCGACAAATGCGACTACATAGAAGCAGACAACCAAAAGGGCAGGGTGCTTTACTACTGCCACGTTTTAGAGCAGGACAGCTCAAAGCCGGCTGATATGCAGGTTCTTCTGGACGAGCCTATTGTATATGACCTTTCGGAGTGCGAATTTGCAAAGGAATTACTTTCGTTAAACGTGCCATATAAAAACGGCGGCACCCTAAGAGCAGAGGGGGCATCAGCAATTGAGGTAAAATACTTTGCCACCAAGGGCGAGGACCAGGTCCAAATGACAATCAGATATATGTGTGACGGCAGCCAAATAGCAGACGATTTTCTACACAAGGTAAGAAAGGGCAGCTTTTACCACGTTTCACACCCCCATATATCGGGCTACAGGTCAAAGGGCGAGGACGTCAAGGGAAATGCCAACAAGGACACAGAAATCATTTTAGAATATAAGAAAGGATAGCATATGAAAAAAGCTTTAATATCAATTCTATGCGCTTTTTTGCTCTCTTGCTTGTTTGCGCTCTCGGTCTTTGCCGGTGGCGCAGCAGACACAGAGCAAAATCAAGTGCAAAATCAGGAAATCACCGAGGGAGTGTCTGATTTTTCCACAAGCAGTTGGGATTTAAGGGACTACCTAATTGAGAAAATTGCCCCTGTTTTGGTGGGTGTTTTGACAGGCGTTGGCGCTCTTGCCACAACCCTTGGGGCAATTAAGAAATCTCTAAGCTCCTTAAAGGACGCAAAAAAGGACCTTACTGATGAAAATACTAAAAACAGAGAGCTGTTTTTGGAGCAATCAAGCCAGCTTGTTGCCTGTGGCTCTAAGATGGAGGACACCTCGCTTGCCATTGAGGATTTAAGTAATAAAATTGACACCCTGGAAAAACAGCTTTACTATCTTAGCGAGCAAAGCTGCAGCCTTGCCAAAATCGTTACAATCGGCTTTTTGGGGGATGAAAAGAGGGTAGGCTCAGGCACGGGTGAGAAAATGATGCTCCTTTTGGAAAACAGCCAAGGCCTGCTTAATGAAATCAGCAGAAAAATCAAGGAGCTAAAAAAGGGCGAGGTGGAGTAAATGAAAAGACTAGCTCTCCCGCTTTTATACATTCTTTCCTTTGCCTTGTCCTTAGGTCCTGTTTTGGTGTTTTTCTTTATCAATATGGGAAAATACATTTCCACGGTTGAGGACGCAGTTAGGCTTTCATTTGGTGGAGTCTTAATTCTCGTTGTGGTTATTTTGAAGGTGATCGGACTTCTTAGAATGCCGCCAAGGGTGGTGCTTTTTGCACTTATCTTTGCAGGCAGCTATTTGCTACATAGCATTATTAGTGACTTGATAATTTTCTCGTTTCTTGCCTTGATTGGAGAAATCGGCGATAGCATATGCCAAATCTTCATAAGGAGAGAAAAGGAGAAAAGAGCCATAGAAAAAACGGCACAGGCAACAGCCACAGCCCTTGAGGGCAGATTTACAGGAAGGGTATAATAAAATATGAAAAAGGGTAGCTTTGAGGAAGCGTTTTATAAGAACGCAGGCTATATAGCCGTATTTATTATCTCCCTTGTTTACATAGCCGGCAGTATGCTTATGATTTCAAGAACGGGCAAAACCGTTCTTGAAATTTTAGGCACAGGCGTGCTTTCTATGATAGTTGGCCTTCTTATTAACGGTGTTTTCCGCGGCATAGGAATAAGGCGAGGGGACGAGGATGAGAAAATGAGGTCAACGGTGGCTCTGCACGCAAGAGCAGTTGAGGAAATTACCCCTTATATGAGTAAGCTGGACAGCTTTTGTCGGCTTCAAACCGAGGAGGCAAGAAAAAGCCTAAGGACACAAATTCTCTTAGAGGAGGGCATTTCCTATGAGGAGGTCTTTGACGAAAAAGGCGCTATAAAAATAAAAGAGCCGTATTTCCTTTACTCAACAGAGGAAATAAAGGGGGCACACCGCTTTTTTGAAAGACAAAGGCTAAGGGAAAGAAACAGAAGATACAGAGGCGCAATTTTAAGGGCGATGCGACTAAAAATCAAAAGCCTGACCCCATCGGCACTGACAACTGACGGCGCAAGAGGAGAAAACCCCTTTGACTTTGGTAAAAGCAAAAGCCAATTTTCAAGGGGCAAGGGGGCTTCCGACATACTTATAAGAGTGCTGATGGCAGTTATCTTTGGGTATTTTGGGGTTAGCCTGGCAAGTGAAATTAATGTGGCGTCAATTATTTGGAATTCCTTGCAAATTGTAATGTATATCTGCGGCGGAATCATACAAATGCATAACGCCTTTGTGTGGGTGACCGAAAGCTACCGTGGTTCAATAATAAGAAAAATTGACCTGATTGAAAGGTTTTTGCTCTTTGCGAAAAAAGATTAAAATCCTCTGCCCATTCACACAAATATGTGTTGACATATTATAATAAAAGTGATAAAATATCTATACAAATTTTTAATATCACATTTTATTCGGAGGACAAAATCCGTGAGCGAAAACAAGATACTTGAGCTTAAGAAAATTGCTACTGAAATAAGGCTCGGTGCGCTTGAGGCTGTTTACAATGCAAAAAGTGGACATCCAGGTGGCGCCCTTTCCTCGGCTGACATTTTGGCGTGCCTTTATTTTTCAGAGCTAAATGTTAACCCACAAAACCCGGAGGACGTAAACAGAGATAGGTTTGTTCTTTCTAAGGGACATTCCTGCCCTGCATACTATTCTGCGCTTGCACTAAAGGGCTTTTTTAACAGAAGTGAGCTAAAGAACTTCAGACAGCTTGGCACCTTCCTTCAAGGTCACCCGGATATGAAGGGTGTTAAGGGCGTCGATATGTCAACAGGCTCCCTTGGACAGGGCTTTTCTGTTGCTTGTGGCATGGCACTTGCTGCAAAGCTTGATAATAAGGACTATCGCACCTACGCGCTTATTGGCGACGGCGAGAGCCAGGAGGGTCAGATTTGGGAGGCAACTACATTTGCTGCCCACTACCACCTTGACAACCTTTGCTTGATTGTTGATAACAACGGTCTGCAAATTGACGGTAAGGTAAAGGACGTTATGAACATTATGCCTTACGCAAGCAAGTTTAAGGCGTTTGGTTGGAATGTTATTTCCATTGACGGCCATGATTACGAGCAAATTCTCGGTGCTTTTGATACAGCAAGAAAGACAAAGGGCAAGCCAACTGTTATTTTGGCTACCACAGTAAAGGGCAAGGGCGTTTCCTTTATGGAAAACCAGGCAGGCTGGCACGGTAAGGCGCCAAACGAGGACCAGTACAACCTTGCGTTTAGCGAGCTTACTATGTACAAAAATTCTCTTGGAGGTAAGAACTAATGGCAGATAAGATAGCAACAAGAGAAGCCTACGGTAACGCAATATGCGAGTTTGGTGGCGTATATAAGGATATTGTAGTTTTGGATGCAGACCTTGCAGAGGCTACAAAAACCTGTATGTTCAAAAAGAAATACCCGGAAAGATTTTTCGACTGCGGTATTGCAGAGAATAATATGACCTGTGTTGCGGCAGGACTTGCAACAGCAGGCAAGATTCCATTTGTTTCTACATTTGCTATGTTTGCAGCAGGCAGAAGCTTTGAGCAGATTAGAAACTCCATAGGCTATCCACACCTTAATGTAAAGATTTGTGCCACCCACGCCGGTATTAGCGTTGGAGAGGACGGCGCAACACACCAGTGCAACGAGGATATTGCTCTTATGAGAACAATCCCCGGTATGGTTGTTATAAACCCATCCGATGCAGTTGAGGCAAAGGCAGCGGTTGAGGCTGTTATTAAGTATAACGGACCTGCATACCTAAGATTTGGCAGACTTCCGATTTCCATTATCAACGATAACCCTGACTATAAGTTTGAAATCGGTAAGGCTATTAAAATGGCTGACGGTATTGATGTTACTATCGTTGCAAACGGTATGATGGTTGAGGAGGCGCTTATTGCTCGCGAGATGCTGTTTTCAGAGGGCATTTCCGCAGCGGTTATCAATATGCACACAGTAAAGCCGATTGATACTGAAATGCTTATTGCAGAGGCACAGCAAACCGGCGCAATTGTAACAAGTGAGGAGCACAATGTTATCGGTGGTCTTGGCTCAGCAGTTGCAGAGGCTCTTTCCGAAATTTGCCCTGTTCCTGTTGTAAGGCACGGCGTAAATGATGAGTTTGGTAAGAGTGGACCTGCAAAGGCACTTTTGGAGCACTACTCACTAAACGCACGCGGCATTTGCGAAAAGGTAAAGATTGCACTCCAGCTTAAAAATTCAAGATAAACAAAAAATGCGACCCTGTGTCGCATTTTTTCTTTTTCATAAAAAATTTTGCGAATCTTCAAAAAACCATCAGCCCTTTATCAAAATTTTGGTTTAATATGTTAATAGGGGAACTCTATCCCTTATTAACCTGAACAAGGCTGAAATTATTACAAGCATATGATAAAATTTAGTCAAAGAGCAAAACCAAAGGAGGTAACATTATGAAAAAGCTAATTATGGTCCTGTCAATGCTTTTGGCTTTATGCCTATGCGCCTGCAACACTCCTTTGCCACCGAATGGTGGTGAGTCCAGCCAAACGGAAACGGGCACAAGTGGTGGATTGGTAGCCGATAACGAGGACGAAGGCACTATTGGAAACACTTTGAATATAGCATACACAAGGCCGATGGAGGCTAAAAGAACATATGATGAGTTGAGCATAGTAAATAGGGAATATATAGGAAATTCTTTTCCGGAAACCGGCTCATACTACCAAGTTCTTGATACCTATGAAAAAATCAAGGATAGTATTGCGAACGTCACTCAAGCAGAGCTTGACGTGATAGACCTGTCCGAAAATTTTTTGGTTGTTTTGCGAGAGGCGTACACAATATACTATGGTGTAGACAGGAATGGAGAGTATGGCTTTAGAGAAATTGACTTGTCCCAAAACGAAGCAAGTATAGCCCACCACTGGCATGAGCTGAAAAATACATTTACACCCGGTCTTAGTCCGGAGGAGCCACAGCACTATGAATATTATTGGCATTATTTAATTGTGCCAAGATATGAAAACGGTGTAGAGGATATCTTTGCTCTTGAAGGAAGCATTGACATCAAAAACACATCTGTTTTGACTGACGAAAGCTCTAATTTCTTTAGCTCCTATGACACAAGGAGCTGTATTACAGGTCTTGCCAATAATACAGTAATCTTGGCAAAGGGAAAAACAGGAATAAACGAAATAAACAGTAAATATCCAAATGCGCAGCTCCCATCTTATCCCCCGGAGGGAGAAGGTGGATATGAGTTGCTTATATATGTTGAAGAGTCCATTGTGGACTTACCCACATATACTTTTGCCAACGTAACAGTAAGTGGAAATAATGTATACTTATCGGTTTCCTACTGTAAAAGCTGGAAAACAGGAGGAAGTAAGCTGTTTTTCGTAAATCTGCCACAGGACAAAATGCAAAATGTAGATTTAGAAAAGGCAGAGGTGCACATCATTGTTACAGAAATAGTTTCAGGCAAAAAAATAATCTCGTCCGTTGGAGAATAGAGTGGATGCAGGGGGACGGTTCACTGTCCCCCACTCATCTGATTCTTAAAGGCTTTGCGCCTTTACTTATCAAAAGGGCAGATGGTTAAGCGACTAAACAGAAAAACAAAACAAAAAATGCGACCCTGTGTCGCATTTTTTCTTTTTCATAAAAAATTTTGCGAATCTTCAAAAAACCATCAATCTTTTGTCAAAGTCTTGGTTTAATATGTAAATAGAGGAAGTTATACCTCTTGTTAACCTGAACAAGGTTGAAACACTAAAATATATGGTAAAGTATGCCTGACGGGAGTGAAACGAACCAGCCTTAAGCCGTGTATTTACGGCAAAATACCAAGGTTCAGCATAGCATCCGTCAAGCCTTTAGTAATTTTGACAAGCTTGTTCCTTGTAGTATGTTAAT
>JAFVTH010000002.1 GCA_017503285.1 Clostridia bacterium
AAGTACAGCGACGTGTACGAGATCGCCTTTTCTCTACCCATCCTCATCCCTCAAGGGCTTGTTGGTGCGTAGATGATAGGCACAGACATACAAGGTGTTTATGAAGATGCAAAAAAAGGATTACCCGTTTGGGTAATCCTTTTTGCTTATTCTAATGGAATTTCCTCTTCCTTAAATGCCACTATTTTATTAAAGGTAATGGCAACCGGAGCTTCTCTGCCTGCTATGCCGTTGTCGATATAGTAAACTGTGCCGTCAACAATATAGTATGCGCAGAGGTAAACCTCAAGGTCTGCGTGATTTGTGCCAACGCCAACAAGCTGCATTTCAAACAAGTCGTAGGCTCTATCCTTAAAGGAAACGTTTGCCACATATTCGTGTGCTTTTTCGCCATTTGCTTTAATAAGGTTAGTTGTATTTACAACACTCTTTACAGCCACAACAAGACCATAATCAAGGCTCTTGCCTGTGATTTCTGTATAAGCACCTATTGCTGCTCTGTTAGCACCAAAGCTTTGCATAATTGCACCATTACCTATTTGAGAGTAGCTATAGCCAAGGGTGCTAAATAGTGCCGGGAAGGTTGGTGTTTCCTCCTCAAAGTGTCCATGGCAGCCAGAGCATTCTTTTACCTGTGTACCTCTTTCAAGATAACCGTTTTTGAAGAGAATGTCTATTACTGTGTCAAGAACATGCTCTGATAGGTCATAGCCTGTCATAACTTCATATGAGTCGCCACAGTCAAGACAAGTGTATGTTACAACTCCTAACGTATAGCAATTTGCCTCAGTTGTGAATACGCCACCGTCGTAGGTGTGTGAGCCTTCACCGTTTTGAATTTCTATGGCAGCGTTACATAGCCAGCAATATTCTGTTGTAGCACCTGTTCCCATACATCCGCTTGCTTTTGATGTAGAAATAGCAACATGTACACTTGGGTTCGAACCATCAAGCTTAAAGGTTAGAGTGCTTGGGTCGCTTGTATAGTTATCAATTTTATATCTTATTCCACCATTTGTCGCACTTTCGTCGCAGAAATACCAATAGCTTAATGTTGCCCTATTGTTGTATCCTTGCGCATTAAGAGATGCGGCATATACCTTTGCTTGGTCCATTGTTTTGAAGAATATATGCGCACCGTTGGTTGGCAAGTTTGCCTGTCCTGTTGCCTTTACATATCCCTTAATGACAATTTGAAGGTTTGATGCATTACCACTGAATATTTCACGGGTTAATTCCTTTGCGGTTTCAGCAGTATCTCCGCCCTCAATAAATGCTTTTTTAAGACCGTCAGAACCGTTGAAAGCAACGCAGCTGCTAAGGTCACATTCGTTAGTGATGTATACCTCTTTCAAAATAGTACCGCCATTTCCGTTTACATACGCGCCAGCATAGGTCAGTACTGCATTAAACTCATATCCGGTCATATTCTCAGATGCACAAATTCTTTCCAACGCACGGGTAGAAATTTTTGTTATTGTGCCCTTGAATATAAATTCATCCAAGTAAATCTTTCTTTCGGAGTTTCTAAAGGCATCCTGCTCAATTTCTGTAATACCCTTACCTACAACAATGTTTTTAAGGTCATGCAGGTTCATAAAGCAGCCATTTGCGTCCGCACCTACAATTTTTGTTACAGTATCAGGAATATAAATGCCCTTAACGGACTTTCTGATAAAGCCCTGAAGCGTCTTTATTTCAACAACTGTACCATCCACCTCTGCAAAAGATGGGAAGTAAAGCACAGCATTTTCAAAGGTTGCATCTGATGGAGTGATTGTACCATCGGCAGAAATATTAAAGTACTCCATTGTTGCATCGAATATGCCATAGCCTTCAATATAGCACTTGTTTACAAGTGATTCTGTTCTGGTTTCAGCCTTGCCACAATATTTGCATACTGCGGTATGAGTAAGCTCATAACCGTTAATCGTTGCATCCTTTGTACCCCAAAGGTGTGATTTCTTTTCAACCTTGTCGGTTATAACAGAATACTCGCAACGCTTACAAACGTTGTTTGTATAGCCTATTCTTTGACAGTTGGCATCAAAGATTTCTTGTTCATAGTCATGTCCTAAAACAGGAATAACCTCTTCTTTAATGTCGTCACAGTAGCTGCATTTGTAGGTATCTAAGCCTGTTACAACGCATTGTGGCTCAACACGGCTATAAAACAGGTAGTTGTGCGCACTTTCGTCATACTCTGTGCCTGTTGCGGTAACATTGAAAATCTCACCACAAACCTCGCAAACATCGCCTATACCCGCGTACTGATTACAGGTTGCGGGTGTTGTAACGCCCTTCATTGTTATAGCTGTATGTGGTGCTTCTGTAACATCTGATTTAGCAGTCAAATTAAAGCTACCATCCGCTGTAAAGTGGTAGGAGCCGTTATATGGCACACAGAAATACCAATGTGCTGTAGCAATACGGTTATGCTGATATTTTTGAATGCTATCTGCAAAATATTTTGCATTTACATAGGAGTCCATATAGATGTTATTGGTCTTTCCCTGGAGCACAGCATAGCCTGTTGCTTCTACTCTACCCTTAATATATGTGTTAGTAACAATGCCGGAGCCAGCACTACTCATAAACTCTTGAGGGAGCATTTTAATTTCGTCATCAGCTGAGCGAATGATAACAGTATGAAGTGCTGATGCACCGTTAAATATATCCTCGCCACCAAGCACACAGTATTCCGGAATAAGAATATATTCAAGTGTTGGGCTACTGCTAAAGGCACCTGCACCAAGGTATTCAAGCTTTTCAGAATTAATCACCTTTATTGCCTTTGCACCTTGAGTAAACGCAAAGTCTTCAATACGCCTAAGCTCACTTGTGTCAAAAAGAATATCACAATCGCTTGCGAAGTTTGCACAGTTAAAGGTGTATTGTCCAACTGTTTCTACCTTGCCATAAACCTTAAACACCTTTACAGTTGAGCTTCTACCAATGCTTGTAAATACAAAGCGACCAAGGTTTTTAATTCCTGTTCCTATGTAAACCTCGGTAAGGTTAAAGCAGTTTGCAAAGGAGCCGTTGTCTTGACCCCACGTAAGTCCCTTTAGGGAAACTACTGTGTCGGGAATATAGAGCTTAGTTGCGCTAACTCCTGTAAAAACATTAGCCTCCACCTCTGTAACGGTATATGTAACGTCATCAATTTGAATGGTTGATGGAATTACAATGGCGCCTGTATATGAGTCCACAGTGCCCTTGTTACTAACAGACACGGTTTTTGCGTCCTCATCGGTTACGGTATATTCCATGCCTTGTGTTATGGGTAGTGTATCACTACTAACCACTTCCCCATTAATTACGCAGTCTCCCAACGCATCACTTGCCGGTGTTACAGCGCCAACAGAAAGCGCAAGCACCAAAGCAAAGAGTGCTACAAAAAGAGCCACAAGAATTTTTCTTTTCATAAAAATTTCTCTCCAAAAAAATATTTTATCATTGTAATTATAGTATATTATATAAACAATGTCAACTTGGCAAAATATACAAAAATAAAAAACCACGGCAAAAGCCGTGGTTCTAGTTTTGATTTTGTTATGGCATCAAATCTCCAACACCAACAGATACACTAACGTCATTCTCAGGTGTTTCTTCATTCTCGGTAAAGTTGAAAATACCGGAGATAAACATTATATCCTCACACTCAAATGTGATTTGTTCATATTTTGGGGAAACATATTTCATTTGTTCGCCCTCCTCTTCTAAAACAGGTTAAATTTCAAAGTAAGCATAATTACTACTGTAGTAATTTTATCACAATATGTAGTATTTGTCAACATATTTTGAAATATTTTTCAATAATTTTTGATTTCTACATTTTGCACAAGGGTCGGGGCAAGGTTGCCCCGACTTTTGTGTGATTTTATCCTACGATACCACTACGCTCGATACCTTGAACAATCTTGTTTTGTACAAATACGAATGCGATAATAAGTGGAAGAGCCAAAAGAATTGATGATGTACCGGTAATTGCAGAGCCGTATAGCGCAACCTCGTCAACCGCTGCTCTTAGTGAAACAGGAGTTGTTCTTGCTATTGTGCTAAGGAACTGAACAGAGCCCGGCTCATCAAAATATCCTTGTGAGAAGAATATTGATGTATAGAAGTCGTCTGTCCATTGCCATGCAAAGCCAAAGATAAACACCGTTATAAGCATTGGGATTGCAAGGGGGATAATGATGCTAAAGAAGGTTCTGAAGGTGCTGGAGCCGTCAACATAAGCTGACTCCTCAAGCTCATCAGGAACGCCTGTGAAGAACTGTCTTAGCATAAAGATGAATAGACCGTTTCTAAATCCAAGACCCAAGAATGCCAAAATGTATTGTGGAATAATTGAGTTGGAAAATCCTGCGCCCGGCATAATGCCTGTAATGTTCAGACCCATGCCAAGGAGAGTGTTTGTGTTAAAGTTGGCAAAGAACATTTGCATTGCGTACTTGATAGCATCCTGTGGTACAAGCATTGTGAATACTACAAGCGCAAATACAATAATGTTACCCTTGAACTTGAATTTTGCAAGACCGTAAGCAATAAGCGCACAAATTACAGTTTGGATAAGGGCGATGCTAAGTGATACAAGGAATGTATTTAGAAGCGCCATAAAGTATCCGTTTTCTGTGATTATGTACTTATACTGGTCAAAGGTTGGGTTTTTTGAAAGAAGCACTACCGTTACATCGGTAAAGTCACTTGGTGACATAAATGAACCAAAAATCTTTGCAATGTAAGGGTACAAAATAACATAGGAAATACCAAGCAGTAAAACAAATCTGAAAATTACAAATACCACTCTTACAAGGAAGTTTAAGGATAAGAATTTTGACTTTAGTCTTTCGCTAAGGGGTGCTCTTTCAAAATCAACCTTGATTTTGTTTTTTGTTTCTTTTTTAACCTTTACAGTTTCCATTTTGCTCCCCCTTCCTTAATCTCTCTTTTGATAGAATACTACCGTCTTCATAAGAAGTGCAACAACTACTATAAAGACAAGTACTATTCCGATGTATACCCATGCCATCGCGCCAGCCTCAGCATAAAGGCTCTTTCCGTATACCTGTGAGCCGAAGATGTAGCTCATAACACGGTTATCGGCTGCCGTAAACAGGTCGATAACTGTATAAATGGCGTTAACCAAAATCATCGGGCTGATCATTGGTAGGGTGATTTTCCAGAAGGTTTCCCATGCGGATGCGCCTTCTACCTGACAGGACTCATAAATCGCAGGTGAGATTGACTGTAGACCTGAAAGGAAGATAAGCATTTGTACGCCTGAACGGCTTACAATATCGAAAATGTTGTTAATAAGTGTTGTAACTATATCTACAAGCTCAGAGCCAAGCTTGATGTTTGAAAGCAACGCCTCAACGTCAAGCGCTGATACGATACCACCTGCCTGTGTACCTGTGTTATCGTCAATGCCACCCTGTGAGCCTTCAATCTGATCCATAAACGCAGATTGTGTATCGATTGTGTCGATAATACCTGTGCAAAGGATAACAGGAAGGAAGAATATAGCACGGAATACTGTTCTACCAGCCATTTTCTGGTTAAGAATAATAGCCATAAACAATGAAAAGATAACGATTGCGGGGATTTGCAAAATCAAATCCTTAAGACCGTCAACAATGGTTATTGAGAACCAAGGGTCTTCCGTGAAAATGTAAACATAGTTTTCAAAACCAACCCATTCAAATGTACCTGTATAGATAGATTCAGACTCTACAAAGGTGTATCTGATTGAGTCGAAAATGATTGGTGCGTAAATAAATAGTATACCTATTACAAATGGAAGAACAAAGAGCCATCCGGAAAGCGCCTTCTTTGTTGTCAAGGAAAGTCCTCTTTTGCGCTTTCTAACAGGAGCCTCTTCCGCTACCGGCGCATAGGCAGGTGCCGGCGCTACTACAGGAGCTACAGGTGTTTCTTCAACCTCTTCAGTAGCTTCTTCAGCTACTTCCTCAGCTACCTCTTCAGCAGCTTCTTCGGCTGTTTCCTCAACTACCTCCTCGGTAACATCCTCTACTGCTTCATCGGCAACAGGCTCGGTAACCTCTGTTGCCTCGTAAACAGGCTCATCAGCCGGAGCTTCTTCTGCTTCTTCAGCTACAGGTTCGGCAACCTCTGTTGCCTCATATACAGGCTCGTCAGCCGGAGCTTCCTCTGCTTCTTCAGCTACAGGTTCGTCAGCCTCTGTTGCCTCATAAACAGGCTCGTCAGCCGGAGCTTCTTCTGCTTCTTCTGCTACAGGTTCAGTAACCTCAACCGCCTCATAAACAGGCTCGTCAGCCGGAGCCTCCTCTGCTTCTTCAGCTACAGGCTCGATAACCTCTGTCGCCTCGTAAACAGGCTCGTCAGCCGGAGCTTCCTCGGCTTCTTCAACCTCTGGCTCAACCACTATCGGCTCAGCCACGATTGTGTCCTCTTGTGCCTCCTCTACAGGAGCGTCGTTTTCTACTACGTCCTCAAGTGGCTCATCATATGCCGGCTGTTTTCTTGTCTTAGGATTAAGAATTGACTCGGCAAGGACCTTGATTTCATCCTCTGTATAGTCAATCTTCTTTTCCTTTACCTTAACCGGAACAACTGCGTAATTTTTCTTATCGCCGGATGCAACGGAGGTACATATAAGTCTAACATTATTTTTCTTCATTATATATAACCTCCTTATTTGTTGATAGATGTTTTGTAGTATCCAAGACCGTCGATAACAACAGGTGTGCCATCGCCAAGGTCAACAGATACCTCATAGTCGTTATAGTTAAGAATGAAGCTTGTGCCATCCTCGTATACAACCATAACAACAAGGGAGCTATTAAGCTCTTGACCGTCCTCAACTCTTGTTACCTTGTAACCATATTCACAGTTTAGGAACTGGTGGTCAACAATGTAATCGTCCTGAAGACCCTTCATAAGCTCATTATACTCATTGTAGGTTGTAAGAATTGTATCCTTCAAATGGTCATAGCTGATTGAATAGTACTTATTGTAGCTTTCGTCAAACTTTAAGTACTCATAGTTTTGCATTGCAATTGTGTAATAGAGGGATGCGCCGTTTTCTATTGCCTTTAGGAACATATACTTGCTGTCACCCTCTGTGTTAAGCGCGTTTCCGGCAAACTCAAGTGTGCCGTGATATACCAAGCCAAGGAATGGCACGGACTCACTTGCCTTTGTACGGCGGGAGCTATCAAGAGTTGCAGAAAGAACTGCGCTTGCGTATGGGATTGTGTAAGAGTTACCCTTGTCAACAATAAGACCGTAGCCCTTCTTGTAATCATCACCCTTGCTAAGAGTGTTAAGAATGCTTGCTACATTGTTCTTAGATGCTTCTCTGTCGTTATAATCGTCCTTATCAAAGTCGGAGTTAAGGTCGGAGCCAAGGCTTCTTGGCGCTAAATACTTAAGCTCAAGATCCTTGATAGACTCATATAGCTTATCATAGAGATATGAGAACGAGGAGCTTGCAACGGCAACGCCACCGGTACGCTCAAAGGTTTGAGTAGATGCGTAGTAAATACGCTTGGTGGAATAACGGTTGTCAAGTGTTCTTACACCATTATCCTCGTTTGAATAGCCACTGAACCAGGTTGTACCGTAGGAATATGCAAGGTCAATCTCCGGGGCTATTTCGTAATTATTTTCCTTTGCGTTAAGAAGAAGGTCAACAAGACCGTTCCATCCGCCAACATCATCCTGCCAGTTCATAGCTGTTGGATAGTTGGAGATAATGCCTCCGTTTGCAAAGCCCTTTAATATAAAGGTAATGTTTGTTGCGCTGGTAATCTTGTTCTCCTCTTTATTAGAGAAGTAATTTTGCATTGTCTTAATGTCCTCAAAGGTTGTAAGCGGCTTATTTACTGTGATTGGGAATGTAAGGAACTTATCCTCAACCTGAATAGAGCCGAAAACCTCAAGGAAAAGCTTAACATCGTCGCTTGCATTTTCAAGCTTTGTAAGAGTGCCCTTTTCCATAAGGTAATCTCTGTAAAGCTGTGCCATGCCAACATAAGATGTGTCGTAATATTTTTCAAGCTGGCACTCCTGTGCTGTTTTATCAGAGGTTAAGAACTTATAGGTAACCTTGCAGTTGCCCTGATAGCCCTTTGTACCGATAACTGTCATAGCAGTATTCTTTTGGCTACCGTTTGAGAAGTTTGCAAGGTCGTATTTATCAGTTGGTATAAGCTTGAAGCTTGCATATGCTGAATTGAAATACTGGTTGTGTGCAGAGGTGATTCTCGCAATTGAATCTCCCTCCTCAACTATTGCAAAGTAGCCTGTGCCATTTGCCTTGGAGCTATTTACAAGACCGAAAACCGGCATTGTATATTGCTGTGTGTTTTTGATTGTAATGTAGTGGTAGGTATTATCAATACCATACATATCCTCGGAAATAAGTCCTTGGTAATTCTTTGCCAAAACATCCTCAAATCTAACAAGTGAGCCACTACCATCCGGCAAGAACACATAGCCCTTGTCTGTTCTGTTTGCAGCGCTCATTTCCGGAACCAATGCAATTGTATTTACATAGAATTGGCTCTTGTCGTACTGAAGTGATGATGCGTCAAGGCTTGCTGAAAAGCCATCTGCTGTAACTGTGTAATCTACATTGAACTCAAACTTATATCCGGCATTTGTTTTAAGCACATAGTGAACCTGTATGCCATTAGGAACCGGCTTAATATCACGCTCGCCTGTAATTGCAAAGTAGTGCTCAAAGCTATTTAGCTGGAAGCTTTCAGATGTTCTGATGTTTGTGAAGTTCAGGAAAACCTGTGAAAGGCGCTCAGCCACTGCTGTAACAACCTTGCCCCTTTCATCAATTGCATCCTTAACGTCTATCTCTGAGGAGTTTGTAAGAAGGATTTCGCCTGTTTTAAGGTATTTAACGCCCATTACGCCTGTTTCTTTATCGATACGAAGCTCATAGTTGCCGTTAAAGTCCTTTGTAACAACCTCCATCTTTGAGTATCTTTCCTCATCCTTTTCAAAGCCTGTTGTTTCAGAAAGCTGAACAATTTGGTCGTCTGCAAAGGCGGTAATTGTACCCATTATTGGTAGTAGCATAAGCACAGATAGGATTAGTGCAAATATTCTCTTTTTCATAAGTTACATCCTCCTTACCTGTAGCTTATTTCACTTGCAATCGTTGTTACAAATGATACCATCTTAGAAATAAGTGATGTAAACAGTACGGCAATAAACATAATGATAATCATACCAAGAAGCGTTGCTATAACTGTTACAATGTTTTTACCCATTGAGTAGTCGTGGGTAACCTGCATACCGATAACGATAAGTAGAATCATCCATGCGTATGCAATAGTTACTATCATAGTTGTAATTTGTCCCTCTGTACCAACTAAGAAGTTAGTAAGTATTGTGGAAACTACTACTAAAACAGGAACCGGGAATAGTGCGTATGAGGTGGCAATAAAGATATCCTTTAAGCTACCCTCTCCATCAAACAAGGTTGTAAAGCACCAGTTTGCCACAACAAACAGAAGAAGTGGTACAAGAACAGATGTAACCTGTGAGAAGAAGCCTGCGTATACGCGCTGTGGATTATAATAGTAGCCTTGACCTATTGCTTGATAATAGAAGGCTAAAATTGTTAGAACAACAAAGGTGATTGACGCTCTCATTGAGCCACGCTTTTCATGCTTCAAGTCCCAATAGCCATCAAATGGATGGAACATAAGGTGGAAGCCATAAACAAGCTCTTCAACATAGGTGCGCTTGCCACCCTTAGTAGCTGCAGCCTTATTAACCTTGCCTGCCCATCCAAAGATGAGGGCAACAATAACAACAAGAACTACAATGCCTGCTACTAATAATAGGAAGAATTTTTCCATTGTGTCAGAACGGATTTGCTTGTATGCCTCAGCATAGTTTTCTGTGTCGAAGGCATTTTCAAAGTACTTTATAGCTTCCTCTGCGTTGCCTGCACGGAAAAGAGCCTTACCCTTTTCTACATATGCTGTGTCAAAGTTATTGTTCCAAGCCAAAACCTCGTCCCAAGCCTTAGATGCTTCATCAAACTTACCGTCGTTTTGAAGTCCGATAGCGTCTGTAAGCTTGCTTGCATATTCTGTTGGTCTATATACAGTAAATGAAAGGCTTGTTACGTCAAGAACAACGAGCTTGTCGCCCTGATATGTAATTGCATTTGCCTTTTCGATGTTACCAAACTTATCACCCTTGTCGCCAAAGATGTAAAGAAGGTTACCATTTCTGTCATATGTGTAAATCTTTGAACGGTTACTGTCTATGATTGACCAAACGCCGTTAGGTCCGCTGGATACGTCTGCAACGATTGATGGACCTGTTGGTGCGCCGCTGTTTGCAACGGAGCTAAGAATATCTCCTGCCATTTGTACAGCAACCTCGCCAGCCGGCGCAAAGAAGCCGTTACGGCTCATAATATCTACGCCACTTGCGTTAAGAAGTCTAACCGGTGCATATGCGCCTGACTTGCTTGTGATATCACTAATTTGGTTCTTCTGGTCGTCGCTTGTTGAATATACAACTGTTGCGTAAACGAAGTCTTGTGATGTGTTATCAAGCTCAAGGTTAGAATATGGTGTTGCAACGTGAGTGATTTTTGATGCTGCAGTTGGGTTTACAATCTGCAAAAGTGCCTCCATTGCGGAAACGGAAACCTTTGGAGCTCCGATAAAGTTAATGAAATCGCCATTTGGTGTTAAAACGATAATACCGTTTGTGGTCTTTTCGTTTACAACATAAATTCTACCGTGCTTATCTACAACACAGCTAATTGGCGAGTAGCCTGCGTTTTCATCCTCGAAATCAATTTCAGGCTCGTTAAAAATCTTAACAAGCTCAAATGTATCCTGATCGAATACTACAATACGCTTGTTGTCCTTATCACAAACGTATAGTCCCTTATAATCGCCCTCGTCTACAACGAATGTGCTTTGTGGCTTTCTAAAGGAGTCCTCTACTCCGTCGTAGTTCACAAAATCCTTGATAATGTGCTTAACGTTGTAGAATTTGTCCGTGATAATAATTCTGTTATTACCGTTGTCGGTAATGTAAATGTTTTCCTCTGCATCTGACTCAATGTCAGTTGGGTTGATAAGCGGTGTGTCAAGCCCAAGTGATGATGATGTAACAGGTCCCTCTCCATATGGAACATACGCGTCCGGTGAATCAAGCACAAGACCGTCAATTGAATATGTATAGGTTGAATATGGGGCTGCTGTTACAACAACGGATAGGAGCATTATGAGTGCAAATGCAAAAGACAAAATTTTTGCTATTTTCTTCATAAATCCTCCTTAGTCCTTCATACCAGAGGACGCCATTGTTTCGATAATGTTACTCTGCGAAATAACGAATACCAAAATTGGAACAAGCATCATAAGCACCGTACCTGCTGCCGACGCACCTGCACGGGCTATACCACCAGCCGTAATCTGGCTGATTGCGTAGTTAAGAGTCTTAAACTGCTCACTGTAAATGTATGGTGATGCACCCATGTTCCAAAGTCCTTGGAATGAGTAAATGATAAGTGTAAGCCAAGCCGGCTTAACCATTGGCATTGCAATAACCCAGAAGGTCTTAAACTCACTACAGCCGTCAAGACGCGCGCTTTCCAGCACGGAGTCTGATACTGAGGAGTCCATAAACTGCTTCATAAGGTATAGACCCATTGATGAGCCCCATGTCGGAATAATTACTGCCAAGGGGTTATCCATAAGTCCAAGCTTTGATAGTGTTAGGAAGTTTGCAATAGCGGTAACTGTTGCTGTAAACATAAGTGAACGTTGAATCAACCAGAACACGCCGCCTCTTCCCGGGAAGGGTATCTTTGATATTGCATATGCAGCAAGTGACGCAAACAAAAGGTTACCGAATGTACCTGCAAATGTTATAAGCACTGTGTTGAATATGTATCTTGAGAAAGGTACCCAAGAATCACTAAGTAATGTGAAAAGGTCTACATAGTTATCAACCGTTGGATTTACAACATAAAACCTTGGCGGAAACATCCATAGCTCATCAAGAGGCTTAAAGGATTGCATAACTACGTATAGCATAGGAAGGAACATAAACGCTCCCATTATAATAAGGAAGGTAAATATTCCCGCGTCGCCTCCTACCGAACGGTTGAGGACAACTTGATGGTTTCTAACTCTCATTTTTTGCATATTATTGTCCTACCTTCGATAGCATTCTATTAACCAGCGTATTTGCGCCGATCATAATCAGGAAGAGTACAAAGGCAATAGCAGATGCGTAGCCTACCTCCCAACGTTGGTTACCATAGTCCTCTAAGCAGTGCATAATTGTATGACATGAATAGTTAACTGATGGGAAACCGCAAAGTGCTGTAACGACACCGCCGAAGCTGAAGGCACCGGTAATGGACATAACCGCACCGAACATAAGCTGAGGACGCATCATTGGTAATGTAATATACCAAAGCTCCTGCCATCTGTTTTTAATACCGTCAACTGCTGCAGCCTCAAACAAGCTCTTATCAATGGTCTGAAGACCGGCGATAAAGGATAGGAAGGCTGTACCCAGTGACATCCATAGCGCAACGATAATACAAAGGGTCATTGCGTACTTTTCATCATAGAACCAAAGAATTGGCGCATCGATGAGACCAAAATCTAAGAGAATACCGTTTACCCAACCATATGAGTCGTTGGAGAAAAGCACACCCCAGATAAGGTATACTGCACCGGAAATTGACGGTGCATAGAAAATAAGTGTTACTATTGATCTTAGTCTTGGTGAAAGCTCGTTAATAAACCAAGCAACCAAGAACGAAAGGACGTAGGAAACCGGTCCTGTTATTACCGCAAATACAAGTGTGTTCTTGCATGCAAGCAGGAAGATATCGTCCTCGAAGAATAGTCTTGTGTAGTTTTGGATTCCAATGAACATATCCCAGTCCATGGAAAGCATATTAAAGTTTGTAAAGCTGAGTACAAGTGATAGTGCAACCGGGAATACAGTGAAGAGAATGAAAACCAACATAAATGGCAAAATCATAAGGTAAGCAATTTTGTGCCTCTTCATCTCGTGCCATGTCCATTGTGCCATTGTCATATCTTTTCTTGCAACGGCTCTCTTCTTTTCCTTCTTTGCCCTTGGCTTTGGTACGTCCTCTGCCTCAGGCACTACTGTTCCGTCAATACTATCATGTAAATTCTCAGCCACTGCTTCATTCTCTGAAGCCTGACTGTCTGCTACTGCTTCAGCAGCTTCATTGCTGTCTAGCAATTCATTGCGTTCTTCCATTTACATTAATCTCCTTCTTTAGTATTTTTCGGAACAATTACTTGTTGCCTTCTTGTTGAGATTTAAGATACTCCTCGTATTCGAAGATAGTATACATATATCTCTTCTCTGCCGGGTTGTCTGTGTCACGGTTTTGGAACTCTATACGTCTTCTGTTCATTTCCTCGTTAATTGTCTTAACGTATGAATAAAGTGAGTCTGCAGGGTTCTTACCATCGTTGTAGGCTGCCAAGAATGCAAAGCTTACATAACGAGCAAGATAGTAGCTGCCCGGATGGTTTTCTACCGCTGTAAGATTGTCAAACTGAGCAAGGATGTTTTCCTTTTCCTCAGAGGTCCAAGGCAGCTCCTTAAGCGCTTCCTTGTTTGCAGTTGCAGGTCTTGCAGCTATACCCATAATGGATACGATTGCATTTGAATATTCAACCTGACAGTTCTTGCCTGTGTACCATTTAATGAAGTCCCAAGCGCTCTGTCTGTTTTCTTCCTCACAGCCACTTAGCATAATACAGCCGGTAACTGTTGCTACTGCACAGTTGTTGTAGTCATATTGCTTTTGTCCGTTTGCGTCAAGAACCGGATTACCCTCATCGTCAACAACAAGGTTATTCATACCCGGTAGTGGAACGAAGGACCAAAGACCTGAAAGCTCTGTTGCAAAGATTGCAAGCTGGTTACAGGTTGTGTACGGTGCAATACCGATTGGCATTTCACCTGTTCTGAAACGGTTAGCAAAGTCAAATGTATATGGCAAGGAGTACTGTGTATACATATTACATAGCTTTGTAAATGCAGCTGTTACTCCCGTGTCATCAAAGTTGATTGTCATACCATGGTTGGAGTATGCTTCCTCATTGCTTTGATATACAAATGTGTAAATATCGTTTTGAATACCTATTTCCATGTTGTTGTACTGCAAAACAGGTAAAATTGATAGCATATCATCCCATGTTTCCGGAATATCCAGCTCAAGAGACGCCAAAACGTCCTTACGATAGAACATCATTGGGAATGTTAGGGAGTCCGGCATACCAAAGTATGTCTTATGCTCAATGCCGGTTTCAATATCGTAGTCATAAAGAGTTAGAGGGATAAGCGATGCATCAGGAAGGTCGGAAAGTGCATTGTTAATGTAGTTTCCTTTGCCGTCTGCAACTCTTGTATAGGTGCCGTCAGCATTCTTTACAAAGTCGCCCTTGCCGGCTTCAACCTCAACATACTCCTTGTCTACGAACTCATTTAACGGATATACAGCATCACGAAGCGCATAGTCAATGATTGTTGTGCTTGCTTCCATCAAGGATACATCAGGACCAACACCTGCCAAAACAGATGGAAGAAGTGTACCACCGGAAATAAGCTTCAAGCTAACGCTAACGTTAGGATTATCGTCTGTAAATACAGGGCTATCTATTAGGTTTCTTATGATTTGTGCCTGGTCACGGCCTGTAACAACCCAAACCTCTACATTGTGAGCTGACTCATTTTCTTCTCCACCACCGATGGAGTTGTAGTCAATAACCCAGCTTGCAAAGAATAGCTCAATTTCAAACCAAAGTGCCTCGAAGAAGTTTGCATCTCCTCTTGGCAAATCTGCCTCCGGTGATTGAATGCTATAGAAGTCAACCTGAAGTGGCTGGCTCTTGGCGCTGTTAACCCATGTACCAAGTGAACCGATATGTGATTTTAGTGTTGCAAGATTGCCAGCGATCTGTGTCTCATCCTTGGCCATCTTTTCAAGGCAGAGGTATACCTGCTCAATTGTAGAGATGGTTTCACCCTTACCTGATTTTGAAAGTGTTTCGTATACTCCCTTTAGGGCTGAGTATTGAAGAACAAGGTCCTGCATAACGTCAGGCATAACTCTTGAAAAGTCATAGTCACGGTTTGTATCAGGGTCGCTACCTGTAAGCTTCAAGATTTCAAGATAGCAGCTGTTGATAACGGAAAGCGCGTTGCTAACCTTTTCAATTTGCTCACCCATTTCCTTGTCAAGCGCAGCCTCAAGCTTAATCTCGTGAGTACCTGCGGTTAGGTAGAAGTTAAACTCATGTGTGCCATCGCCCAAATAAATGCTTGACCAAGAATCAGAGAATGGGAATTTGCAGTTATTTGCTTCCTCAAAAGGAATTACGCCGTCAACATAAACCTTTCTTGTAACATACATACCGCTAAGAAGGGCTTGCTTATATCTTACGGCAATTTTATAATAGCCGTCCTTTGGCACGGTGATGTTATACGACATCCACTCGCCAACGGTTTGCCATTGCTCCTTACCTGCAGAATTATACTTAGAAAGGGTTGCTTCCTGTGGGCCGGTAAGACCGCTTGTTAAAACAGAAGTTCTGTCATAAACAGGATACATGGTAACATTGGAAACTCTGTGTGGAGCCTCAGCCTCGATAAGAATATAATCCTTACCGTCAAGGCTACCCTTTCCGGTATTGCCAGCCAAGATATCTTCCTTGCTTACTGTATTCTCAGCGATTGATCCATTTGCTTCAATATATTCAGCATAGGAAGGAAGCGCCTTGTATGGGCGAAGTGTGATAGACTTAAGAAGCACAGGCTCTCTCTGGCTCTCAAGTGAAATCTTGTTTTCGCCTGCAGCAAAATAGAACTGGAATGGATGCTGCTCATAGCCGTTTGAGTCGCTAATTGGGTATGTAACCCACTGCGCGCTCTGCTGAACAGCCGGACGAACATCGTTACCGTTCTTATCAAGCTCAAATGTTGGGAAGCCAGCCTCGTCATAAATAACGTTGCCTGCTGCATCCTTTTTGTAGTTATACTTCCAAACCTTTGAAAGAACTACTGAACGGGCCTCAGAAAACGGAACCTCGCCATTTATGTAGAAAATACGCTCGATAGAGTTTGTTCTGTTGCCGGTTTGGCAATACTCTATTTCGATAATGTAGTTTCCTGCGTTTTCTACATCAAAGGTCCATGTAACTGTACCCTTATCAGGAACATAGAGGATACCTGTTTGTCCCTCATAGTCCTTTATGACATCAGTCTCGTCCTCAGGATTACCGTCGTCAAAAACGCCGTCGGTAGCATTAAGAACAATTTGACCAACGCCAAGTGCGGTTGATGGAATTTCTTTTCTGTACTCGACATAGCTCTTAGCATTCAAGATTTGGCTAATGTCAGAGATGGAAACCTTATTTCCACTACCGCCAGAGCTGCTGTTGTTTTGTGCAGCTGCAACCGGGACTACCATTATAGACACAAGCATGATAACTCCAAGAAGCAGTGCAAGCAGCTGTTTTGCTCTCTTTTTCATAAGAAAACCTCCGTATATATTTCCAAATCACATACGCACACGCATATGTAAGTAAATGGTTAAAGTTATTTTAGCACACTATATATATAAAGTCAAGTTGACATTTTTCGCACTTTTATCTAATTTTTGAGAGTTTTTTCTCCGCAGCAAAGGAAGCACATGCTTGTTATCTAAGAAAGAAAAAGTTTTTTGGAGCTTTGAATTCAGTAAAATCAAGGGGTTTGGCGCATTTTTCCTCTATATTATAAAATTTCTACATATTGTGCAAGTTGTACAAAAAATTAGGAAAATTTTTGGCATATGTGCAAAACGGAGAAATTTCATTTTTTCTCCTTTTTTAGGAAATTTTAGCAAAATAAAGTGTAGATACTTGACACAATCGGCGAAAGATATTATAATTAAAATGAATTTCAAAAGGATGGTGTTCAAAATGTATTATTTAGGTATTGATTTGGGCGGCACTAACATTGCTGCTGGTATAGTAAATGATGATTACAAAATCATCAAGAAGAAGAGTGTTCCTACTCTTGCACACAGAGAAGGCAGAGAGATTATGAAGGATATGGGCAAGCTTTGTCTTGACCTTATTTCCGAGGCCGGACTTACTGTTGACGATATCGCATATGCAGGTATTGCAACACCCGGCACAGCTAACTCCGAAACCGGTGTTGTTGAGTATGCAAACAATCTTCCATTTAGAAACTTCCCTATTGCTGCTCTACTTACCGAGTTTACAGGAATAAAGAAGGTTTACATTGAAAATGACGCAAATGCCGCAGCAAAGGCTGAGGCGCTTGCCGGTGCTGCTAAGGGCGCTAAGTTTTCTGTTATGATTACTCTTGGCACAGGTCTTGGGGGCGGTATTGTTCTTGATGGCAAGGTATACTCCGGCTTTAACTTTGCAGGCGCTGAGCTTGGACACGTTGTTATCGAAAAGGACGGCAAGCCTTGTACCTGTGGCAGACACGGCTGTTGGGAAACATACAGCTCCGCAACCGGTCTTACAAACATGACAAAGGAAGCTGTTTTGGAGGCAAGAAAGAACGGTCGCAAGACACTTATTGAGGAGCTTATCAACGGCAACGTTGACAACTGCAACGCAAGAGTTGCTTTTACTGCTATGAAGCAGGGCGACGAGGTTGGTAAAGAGGTTGTTGACAGATTTATCTCCTACCTTGCTTGCGGTATTGCAAATATGATTAACATTTTCCAACCAAATATCCTTACAATCGGCGGTGGTGTTTGCAACGAGAAGGACAACCTACTTATTCCGCTTAAGAAAAAGGTATTTGAGGAAACATATACCAGAGAAGGCTCAAAGCAAACCGAAATTAAGATTGCCGAGCTTGGCAATGATGCAGGTATTGTTGGCGCCGCAGTTTTAGGACTTTAATATTAAAGCACCCGCAGTATAAAATCTGCGGGTGCTCTTCTAAATACGAAAGGAGAGGTACAATGGAGCTTAATTCATCTGTAAAGGTGCTTTATGGTGTAGGCGATAAGCTGGAAAAATCACTTAATGCCGGTGGTCTTTACACAATCAAGGATATGCTTTATCATTTTCCAAGGGCTTATCAAAACAGAGCCGATGTAAGAGATTTAAGTGACGAAAGCAGCTACGGGCAGTACCACTCATACTTTTTGACCGTTGCAAATGAGCCTACAACGGCTATGATTAGGCGTGGTATGAACCTTCTAAAGTTTCGTGCCTTTGATGACACGGGAAAGGTAAACATCACCTACTTTAATCAAAACTATCTAAAAGAGGTATTCCACACAGGTGGCACCTTTAGGTTTTGGGGAAAAATCGAAAAGACAAAAAGGACTCTTTCCCTAACCTCCCCTGCCTATGAGCCTGTTTTGCCCACAAAAATTCTTGAACCACTAGTCCCTGTTTACCCTCTTTTCAGAGGTCTGAATCAGAAGCAATTTATCAAGCTGCAAAGGGAGATTGTTGACAATTTATCCACACTGGTCAAGGATTTTTTGCCAGAAAGCATAAGAATTAGCCAAGGTCTACCTACCCTGCAAGCAGCTCTCTGCAGCATACACGCACCGGAGAGCGAGGATATGCTAAATCGTGCTATAAAAAGGTTGACCTTTGACGAGCTGTTTCTATTTGCTCTATCACTTGCAAGGCTAAAGGGAGCGCGCAGCAGTGTTATAGCTCCTTCCTTTGAGGACACAGACGTATCCCCCTTGCTTAGCCTACTGCCATACACACCAACTAATGCACAAATGAAGGCAATAAAGGAAATTTGCATTGACACCTGTAACAGCAAAAAGCCAATGAGCAGAATTGTTGTTGGAGATGTTGGCTGCGGAAAAACCCTTGTGGCGGCAGCCGGCGCTTACTTAGCTTGCAAAAACGGATATCAATGCGCACTTATGGCACCTACAGAGATTTTGGCGCATCAGCATTTTGAATCTATGGCTCCACTCTTTGAAAAGCTGAATATAAAGTGCGAATTAGTAACCGGTTCTACACCGAGAAAAGAGAAAAATCAGACACTCTCCCGCCTAAAATCAGGAGAAACACAATTTATCATAGGTACTCATGCACTTATACAGGGTACTGTTGAATTTAAGAATTTAGCCCTTGCTATTACTGATGAGCAGCATAGATTTGGTGCAAACCAGCGCTCCTCTCTTTCTCAAAAAAGCATGGGTGCGCACACCCTTGTTATGAGTGCAACTCCTATTCCTAGAACCCTGCAATTTATGATATATGGGGACCTTGATATTTCTCTCATTGATGAAATGCCGCCCGGCAGAAAAAAAGTTTCCACCTTTGTAGTTGATGAAAGCTACCGTCAGCGACTTAATGCTTTTATAAGAAAGCAGGTTGACGAGGGTCACCAGGTATATATCGTTTGCCCTGCAGTTGAGGAAAAGAAGGACGATGCAGATAATGTATACGACTACGACCCATTTGCTTCTCTTTTTGAGGACAGTAAGGAGCCTCCGCTTAAGGCTGCTGTCGAATACGCAGAGGAGCTAAGCACCAACGTATTCCCCGATTTACGCGTCGCTTTTCTGCACGGAAAAATGACCGGTAAGGAAAAGGACCAGATTATGCTTGACTTTGCAAGCGGAAATATAGATATTCTTGTTTCCACAACTGTAATTGAGGTTGGCGTAAATGTTCCAAACGCTTCACTAATGATAGTTGAGAATGCAGAAAGATTTGGTCTTTCACAGCTACACCAGCTCCGTGGTAGAGTTGGCAGAGGCAGCGCCCAATCCTATTGCGTTTTGGTTTCAGATTCCAAGGGAGACAAGGCTATTGAGCGCCTTAACATAATGAAAACCCTTTACGATGGCTACTCTATTGCCGAGCGAGATTTGCAAATGCGTGGTCCGGGCGACTTTTTCGCCCCAAGTGGTACAGTTAGACAATCCGGTCAGCTTGACCTCGGAATTGCTCAAAACTGCAAGGACACCTTGCTTTTGCACTCTGCCTTTGAATGTGCAAGGAATCTACTTGAGCTTGACCCAACCCTTTCAAGCCAAGAAAACGCCTTGGTTAAGGAGCAGGTTGACAGAATTTGTAGCGAAAAGGCAGGCACTATAAACTAAAAAAGAGCGACACAGAGTCGCTCTTTTTTATTTAATTAATGCTCTTGCCTCATCTTCAATCTCGAATAGTCTGTCATCAAAGAATTTATCTATTAGGTGTTCAGTGTTAGCGTTGTACTCTTTAAGCTGCTTTCTATACTCAGCATATTCTTTCTTTGCCTTTTTAGCCTCTTCGCCCTTTAAGCCATTTTTGAAGCTTTTAATATCTACCATTGCAAGAATAAAAAATGCAATCGCACCCGGAATAATGTATATTCCCATTGCCGCAAGTCCGGGCTCCTCAGCAGTAACAACTATTATACTGATTACTGCTAATATTGCAAAAATAATCATTTTAATCGCAAACGGTACAAACTTTGCCACCTTAGGCTTTTCTACCTTTGTTGGCTCTTCAAAATTATCAACCTCACTTTTATAGCCATATCTTGCTTTAAGGTTGGAATAAGTTGCAATTTCTTTAAGCTCCTTTGTTTTTCTGAGCCTAATCAAATTATACTCTGTTTCCAATTCAACAGCCCTATCATACCACGGTGAGCTTTTTTCCCTGGAAAAAGTAATTTTGTTAAAGGTTTCGTAATGCTTTGTACCATCGCTATCTTGACGCGTAAATTCCTGTATACGTTGATTAGAAATTACTTCCCATCCAAAAAGCTCTTGCCTTTGAATCTCAGCGTTTACTTGTACGTCGTCCGGGTACACTTGAACAGTTTTGCTTTCTCTTGCCATGTTCTCTCCTCTTTCTAAAATTGAATATTTGTTTTGAAAATAGTATAAAATATACTATTATCACAAATTATATATCATTTTAGACTATTTGTCAATAGTTTTAGTCGAAAATGGTATAATTATGTCGAGGCGGTGATGGTATTGAAAATTGGCAAAAAAATCAGAGATGCAAGAGAGGACCTGGAGCTTTCTCAGGAATATGTGGCAGAGCTTATACCTATGACTCAATCAGGCTACTCAAAAATCGAGCGCGATGTTCAAGAGCCAAGCCTTGAACAGTTAAAGCGTATTTGTGAAATTCTTAAGCTAAGCGCTGATAGTCTTCTGTCCATTAACGCATATAGCAAAATCACCGAAAAAGACCTTGAGCTACTTAAGGAAGCAAAAGCATTAATTAAAAAATTCAATTAAAAAAGAGCGACACGTAGTCGCTCTTTTTATTTATTCAAGAAATTTATAGCCTACTATCAGCAAGCAACCGAGGGGCGCTTTTACACCCTTTTGAAGGTTAGAAGCAAGCTAGGCTAGGCATAGTCTGAGCCGAGGGGCGACAATTTGCCCGTTTTAGGCTTAGTAAGCAAGTTAGACAAGGCGCACCGGAAGCAACAGGGCGACGGCATACTTTTTGTATGTCGAGGTCTCTTGTAAGCCCCCTAAAAAGCCGTGCTTTTTTGGGGAACCCCTTAGCGCATGGAGCAACGCAGTATAACGAAGCTTAATAATCCTAAAATCCTTTTGAAGGTCAGAAGCAAGCTAGGCTAGGCGTAGTCTGAGCCGAGGGGCGACAATTTGCCCGTTTTAGGCTTAGTAAGCAAGTTAGACAAGGCGCACCGGAAGCAGCAGGGG
>JAFVTH010000013.1 GCA_017503285.1 Clostridia bacterium
GATACGCCCCTGCCCTACGGGGTGCATTATTTATCGTCATTCGAGTGTTCTTTCGCAGGGTGGGGGTTGCAACATTGTTGCGGGCAGTCGGGGACGCCTGCCCCTACGGTGGCAAGATCGGGGCTTGGTATTTCGGGCGGATATGGAATCCGCCCCTACGAGGTGTGGCAATACCATGATTCTCGGCAGGAGCAAGCCCCTGCCCTACAAGTTTGATTATATTCTTCGACCTGTGGATGCCTTTTACAGGGTGTTTTTACAATATTTTTTCGGGCAGATATGGAATCCGCCCCTACGATGTACTTCAACGAGAAAAAGTGGTGAAACTTATTGAGAGGAGTTTTACATTTCGGAATAAAAAGGAGCGAATTTCGCTCCTTTTTTTATGGCTTTTTGCGACGGAACAGAAGCCTTGATAAGGCTTTACCGTTAAAGGGGATAAGGGGGTAAAGGTAGGAGCGTTTTCCGTTAATTGTTTCGGTGGTTATAACCAATGTTAAGCCTACCACTGCGCCGAGAACAAGTCCCCACGCATTCAAAAATGCTATTGCTACAAGGGTTATCATTCTGACAAATTTCAAGGCGTAGCCAAGCTCATAATTCGACTGGGTAAAGCTTGCCATAGATACAATTGCCATATAGAAAATAACATCTGCGCTGAGCCAACCAACCTGCACGGCAAAATCGCCAAGCAAAAGTCCACCTATTACACCAAAGGAATTGGACATAACGCTGGGGGTGTTAAGAGAAGCGATTTTAAGTCCATCTATCACAAGCTCCACAAGCAAAAGCTGAACAAGAATCGGCACATTTCCCTGCCCATCCGGGACTATAAAATACAGCCACTCGGGGACTATTTGAGGGTTGTTTATAAGGTAGTACCAAATTGGTATAAGCACCATAGCGCTCCAAAAGACAAGCTGTCTTACGATACGCAAATAGGTGCCTGTTACAGGAGTAAAATAATAATCATCTGTTTCCTGCAGAAAATCAAAGATTGCAGTTGGCAAAATAAGTGCCTCAGGAGAGGTGTCGCATATGACGATTACACTACCCTCTAAAATTGAGGCACAGGCGCAGTCCGGTCTTTCGGTGCATCTGACCCTTGGAAAAGGATTATACCATTTTTTCTTGATTAGACACTCAATAAGGCTTTGATGCCCCATAGGCAATGCGTCTGTTTTGATTGCTTTTATCTTGGAAATTAGCTGATTTACGTACACAGGGTCAGCTTTTCCATCTAAATACACCACAGAAACATCTGTTTGTGATTTTTCCCCTACGCTAAGATATCTTACTGTCAGCTTTGGGTCTCGAATGCGCCTTCTTATCATTGCCAAATTGAAAATTAGAGTTTCCACAAAGCCGTCTCTTGCACCACGCATAACCTTGTCATTGCCCGGCTCCTCTGTTACTCTTGCCGGGTATGACCTTGCGTCTACCACAACTGCCCCATTGCCAAAGCCCTCTGCCAAAATAGCCGAGCATCCACTCAAAACCATCTTAATAATTGAGTCAAAATCATACACAGGGTCAACCTCAACAGCGGGAATGCTGGTTTTTGTAAACCTTATTACATCCCCCTCCTTACCGCTGCCAAAGTCCTTTATTGTGGTCAGGTGCATAATCAGCTTTTGCATTATGGCTGCGGTAACAAAGCCATCTACATAGTACATAGCTATCCTTTGATTGTTTATAAGCATTTCTCTTTTGATAATATCAAAGTTTTCCTTTATGTTTAGCTCTGTATCCATGATTTCTACATTTTTATCATAATCAAAAAGTAGCTCTCTCATTAAAAAAATCCTTTATAAATACTTTTTTGTTAGTATTTACAAAGGACTTTTATTTATTACTTGTTTTTGAAAAATTGGTAGAAGTAGCAAGGTAGCATACCGTTATATAGCTTTCTTACCTTATCGGGCTTTCTGTTATAAAGCTTTCCAAACTCCTCGTGGCTGGTTATTACATAAATTTGCCATTTATCAAGAGCATTGAAATGCTCGCCCATCTTTTTGTAAAGGGCTTCTGCTTCCTTTAGGCTTGAAAGCCTTTCGCCATATGGTGGGTTGCAAACGACTGTGCCCCTTCTGCCCTCTGTGGAAATTGTCAAGGCATCTTTTTGGAAAACCTTAATATGGTCAAGCACACCTGCGTTTCTTGCATTTTCAATGGTGAGCTTAACACATTCCGGATCTATATCTGATGCGTATGCCTCAAATTTACTATCCTTGATTTCAGCCTCCCTTGCCTCTTTTCTCGCCTTGTCCCACAAAGTCTTATCTATTTGCGGAAAGGTCTCTGAAATAAAGGCTCTATTTACGCCGGGAGCGATGTTTAGCATTTGCATTGTTGCCTCAATGGCTATTGTGCCGGAGCCACAGAAGGGATCCCAAAAAAGAACATCCTCGCGTGGTCTTGAAAGCCTTGCCAAGGCGGCAGCTAAGGTTTCTCTTATTGGTGCTTCATTGGATTTAGGTCGATAGCCTCGCTTGTGCAACGGTGTGCCGGAGGTATCAATCATAAGCGTGCAACGATTTTTGAACAGGAAAAAGTCGATTTGATATTTTACGCCTGTTTCCTCAAGCCAGCTAACATTATATTTTGCGCTAAGTCTGTTTACTATTGATTTTTTTATGATTTTTTGACAATCGGGAACGGAAAACAAGGCACTTTTAATGCTGTGTCCACGGACCGGGAAAATATCGCTCTTGCCTATCCACCTTTCCCATTCCAGCTTTTTTGTTTCCTCAAAAAGCTCATCAAAGGTAAGTGCCTCAAACTCGCCAACCTTTATATAAACCCTCTCTGCAAAGCGAAGATTTATATTTGCGCGGCAAATTGCGTACTCATCCCCTAAAAAGCTAATGCGCCCGTCCATTGTTTCGGTGCGCTTATAGCCCAGCTTGTCTATTTCCTCGCCTAAAAGCCCCTCAAGACCGAATAGGCAGGTTGCAACGCATTCTATCATTTATTCTCCTTTTGGCATTGTAAAGGTAAAGGTACAGCTTTTTCCATACTCACTCTCTACGCTTATCTTCTCGCCATGAGATTCAATTATTGTTTTTGTGATAAATAATCCTAAGCCTACGCCTGTTTTATCAAGGCCTCTACTCTTATCGGATTTATAAAACCTATCAAATACGTATGGTAGATCCTCTTTGGCAATTCCTATACCCTCATTGAACATAGAAAACTCTATTTTATCATTTTTGTAGCAGATATTTACGTGATATTTGCCCTTATCGTATGAGAATTTAATTGCATTGTGGCAAAGGTTATAAATAACTTGATTTATGGCATCCTTGTCGCCTAATGCAATCATATCATCCTCGTCACAGTTAAATTCAACATCAAGCTCCTTTTCATAAAGCTGATTTTCAAAGGATATGATTGTTTGTCTTGCAAGCTCGCAAATATTGAACGGTTTTTTATCAAACTTTCTTTCTCCAGATTGAAGCCTTGATATATCAAGGAGAGATGAAACAAGACGGTTAAGGCGCTTTACCTCGCTTTTAATGATATTTAGATAATAATCCTGCTTTTCGGGTGGGATTGCGCCATCTAAAATACTATCAATAAAGCCTGCTATTGTGGTCATTGGCGTTCTTAGGTCGTGGGAAACGTTGCTTAAGAAATTCTTTTGCATTTCGTCCTTTGCCTGAAGCTCACTTGCCATTTTGTTAAAGGACTGGGCAAGCTCTGCAAGCTCATCATCGCCTCTTACCTTAACTCTTACATCAAAGTTGCCCTGTGAAAAGCTTTTTGCGGCTTGTCCGATTTCCTGTAGCGGTCTCATTGTCCTTTGGCTAACACCATAAATAGCAACCATGGCGGCAATGGAAATCCAAACAACGGTAACGATAATTGCAAGAAGCATATCGAAAATAAGGTCGCCCTCCTCATCTCCTCTGTCGTATGACATGGCTATACCTATATTTTCCCCTTGGTTGTTTTTAATGAGAGAGATATAATAAACAACCTCTCTTTGGAAGTAGCCGTGACAGTTGTCGCTACGGGAAATTGTACCCTCGGATTCCTCCTCGTTCAGCTCCTCTATAAGCTCACCGGGCAAAAGCTCCTGACGGATAACGCTTGGAAGCATTGTTGTGTCGTTATAGTATTTCTCCTTCTGCTCTTCCTCGTTAAGGCTGGTAAAAAGAACCAGCTTACCGTCCATATCGTATATGGTTATATCACAGTAGGGAGAGGTCAAAAATATGATATCCAGCATTTTGTCAAGCTCTTTTTCGTTATTTGCAAAGATTGACTCAAGATCATCTTCCTTACCTGTTTCGTCAATAAAGTTGTTCAAGAGCTTGTTTGTATCATACATTGACTTCATTTTTGTATCAAGGGAAAAGCTACTTACAATGGCGGTTATGATAACGCCCATAATAAGCACTGTAACAACAATGACAGCCATGAAAATGAGCATGTATTTTGTTGATATGTTTTTAATTTTTAGCTTCATATTCTCCCCCTTCTACATTTAGAAACAACTCCGCAAGAAACGGAGTTGCTCTTTTAATTAAACATTAAATCTAAACAAAACAATATCGCCGTCGGCAATAACGTATTCCTTACCCTCGGATCTAACAAGACCCTTTTCCTTAGCAGCGTTCATAGAGCCACAGGCAACAAGGTCGTCAAAGGAAACGATTTCTGCACGGATAAAGCCCTTTTCAAAATCGGAGTGGATTTTGCCGGCAGCACCGGGTGCTTTTGTGCCCTTTGTAATTGTCCAAGCGCGAACCTCCTTTGGTCCTGCTGTAAGGTAGCTTATAAGACCAAGCAAGGAATAGCTTGCCTTAATAAGGCGGTCAAGACCGCTTTCGGTAATGCCAAGATCCTCAAGGAACATACCCTTTTCGTCATCATCAAGCTCTGCAATTTGCGCCTCGATTTCTGCACAAACGGGAATAACCTCACTTTTCTCGCTGTTTGCAAACTCAAGCACTGCTTGATAGAATGGATTTTCGTTGATGTCCTTACCAATATCAGCCTCGCTAATATTAGCAGCATAAATAACCGGCTTTATAGTAAGCAGCGCAACCTCGGAAAGCATTTCTCTCTCCTCGTCGTCATAATCAAGGCTGCGGGCACTCTTACCCTCCTCTAAGGCAGCCATAACTCTTTCATAAAGCTCAAGCTTTGGAGCAAGGGTTTTGTCTCCCTTCATAGCCTTTTTAACTGCATCAATCCTTCTTTCAAGAATTTCAATATCAGAAAAGATAAGCTCAAGATTGATGGTTTCAAGGTCTCTTACAGGATTTATGTTACCGTCAACGTGGATAATATCTGTATTTTCAAAGCAACGCACAACGTGTACAATTGCATCTACCTCTCTTATGTGTGAAAGGAACTTATTTCCAAGTCCCTCACCCTTTGACGCACCCTTTACAAGACCTGCAATATCAACAAACTCTATAACCGCAGGAGTATATAGCTCTGGGTTATACATTTGTGCAAGCACATCAAGTCGAGAGTCCGGCACGGCAACCACACCAACATTTGGCTCTATTGTGCAAAATGGGTAGTTGGCGCTTTGCGCCCCTGCGTTTGTCAAGGCATTAAAAAGTGTGCTTTTGCCTACATTTGGCAATCCTACAATACCAAGTTTCATTTTTTACCTCGTGTTTAATTATTTTCTTAATAATTATACATTATTTTTTATATTTCTTCAAGCACTAACTAAAAAAAAGGTAAAATCTTCATTTTTTTAGCATTATCACACCATATAATCACAAAATTATCACATTCATAGTGTAAAATATAAATAAATTGTTAACTAATTTTAATTTTTTGTTGGTTTTTTGTTAAAAAGTTGTTTACAATTGCGCTTTTTTATGGTATACTCTTTTCGAAAATTAACAAAGGATACATACGGAGGATGACATTATGCTTGGCACTAAAATGCTTGTAATCGACGACGATGTTAATATCTGTGAATTAATTAAGGTTTACTTCCAAAACGAGGGATACGAGGTTGCTATTGCTAACGACGGTGTTCTCGGTCTTTCCATGTTCAAGAGCTACGACCCTGATATTGTGCTTCTTGACCTTATGCTACCTAAAAAGGACGGCACAGATGTTTGCCGTGAGATCAGAGCTGTTTCCAATAAGCCTATGATTATGATTACTGCCAAGGGTGGTGTTTTTGACAAGGTGCTTGGTCTTGAGCTTGGTGCCGATGACTTTGTTGTTAAGCCCTTTGATATGAAGGAGCTTCTTGCACGTGTTAAGGCTGTTTTGAGAAGATACAGTGCTATGGAAACTCATCTTGACAAGGATACGCTTAGATTTGATAACTTGGAGATTAGCCTTTCCAACCATGAGCTTAAAATCAAGGGCGAAAGCGTTGATATTCCTAACAAGGAATTTATGCTTCTGCACTTCCTTGCTAAAAACTTTAACAAGGTTTTCACAAGGGATCAGCTTCTTAACAAGGTTTGGAGCTTTGATTACCTGGGGGATTCACGTACGGTTGATGTGCATATTAAGCGTTTACGTGAAAAGCTTAAGGGTGTTTCAAGCAAATGGGAGCTACGCACAATTTGGGGCGTTGGATACAAATTTGAGGTTTTCCCACAGAATTCTGAGCAATAATAAAATAAAGCGAGCCGTTTGGCTCGCTTTTTTGTTTAGTGCTTAATCTCTGTAAAGCCCAGCTTGCGTCTAACCTTAGACATTGTCTTTCTTGCGTGGCGATATGCTGCCTCAGCGCCCTGCGCCATAACGCTTTCAAGATACGCTTTATCTGCCATAAGCTTGTCAAACTCGGTGCGAACGGGGCTAAGTGCATCTGCACACGCCTCGCCAACTGCAAGCTTAAAGTCGCCATAGCCCATTCCGGCAAATTCACGCTCTGCCTCCTCAAGTGTTTTATTTGTGAAGCAGGTATAAATGTTGAGAAGATTGGAAATACCCTCCTTGCCCTCCCCGTGGACAATCTCGTTACGGGAGTCAGTAACTGCTCTTTTGAACTTTCTTATAATATCGTCCTTGGAATCAAGAATTCTTACAACGGCATTTTCGTTTGCGTCAGACTTGCTCATTTTCTTACTTGGGTCTTGCAAGGACATAATTCTTGCACCACCCTGTGGAATGTAGCCATCCGGCACAACAAAGGTTTCGCCATAAATTTGGTTGAAGCGATTTGCAATATCACGAGCAAGCTCAAGGTGCTGCTTTTGGTCTGAGCCGACAGGCACAAGCTCTGTTTGATAAAGCAAAATATCCGCAGCCATAAGCGCGGGATAAGTAAACAAGCCTGCGTTTATATTGTCAGCATTTTTTGCACTTTTATCCTTAAACTGTGTCATACGGGAAAGCTCGCCAAACATAGTGTAGCAATCAAGAATCCAGCCAAGCTCTGCATGCTGCGGAACGTGGCTTTGAACGAACAAGGTGTTCTTTTGTGGGTCAAGACCGCACGCCATATAAAGTGCCAAGGTTTCGTATGTCCTTCTTCTCAGCTCGGCAGGAACCTGACGAACGGTGATTGCGTGCATATCAACAACACAATAGTAGCAATGATATTCCTCAGAAAAGGCGCTGAAGTTACGAATTGCGCCTAAGTAATTTCCTATCGTAAGGTTTCCCGATGGCTGTACACCGGAGAAAACCACCTTTTTATCGTTATACATGTAAATACTCTCCTGTCTAAGACAAATATTTACTATATAATATCACAGTTTTTTGAGCATTTCAACATTTTTTTCATTTTTAATTGTGGTGTAAATTGTTTTTACAAGAAAAGCAAAAAACGGGGCAAAAATCATACCGACAGCACCTTGGATTTTTAAGCCTACGTACATGGAAATCAATGTTAGAAGCGGGTGCATATTCATCTGTGAGCTAATTATCCTTGGTTCAACCAGCTGACGAACGATATATACGATAATTGCTATAACAATTACGCCAACGCCTTGGAAAGCATTGCCGAAAATCAGCATGGTTACACCCCAAGGGATAAGGACAATGCCGGAGCCGACTATTGGTAAAATGTCAACGAGGCTAATTATCATAGCAACGGCAAAGCTGTTTTCTATTCCCAAAACGAGAAAGCCCGAAAAAAGCTCAGCAAAGGTAATTATTAAAATTAGACCGTAGGATTTTATGTATTTTATTAGCATTTGGCTAGTCTCGTTTTTCAAAATAACAGCCACTTCTCCGCACTTTTTCGGTAAAAAGCCAAAAATAGCTGTGCTAATTTTTTTATAATCCTTAACCAAGTAAAGAAGAGATAGAGCAAAGGAAATAAATGCCACAAAAAGCTGCGGAAGATTTTTTATGACGCTTCCTGCCCAAGCTGTGATTTTTTGACTTAAGCTCTTAAGAATATCGGTCAAAGCACCGGCAAGTGCAGAATATATTTCCTCGCTTTTTAATACGTCCTTCAAAAAAGGGAGCTTTTCTTCTATAAGCCTTGTAAGGGAAAGCAACGCGTCAAGCACGCTGTCCCCATTGTTTAGTGTTTCAAGAAGTCGAGCAACTACTCCGCCAAGCTCCTTGGTTACTATAATGAAAACAAATATAAATAGCCCTACAACTGCAAGAATTGATACAAGAATTATCAAAAATACAGACACAGGCTCCTTTATTTTTAGCTTTTTATTTATCCTTCTCGACACGGGATAGATTATTAATGTTACAACAAGCGCCAAGGCAAAAGGCAACAAAAGCTCCGCTGAAAGCTTTATAAAAAGATATCCGAAAAGTGCCACCAGCCCAAGATAAAGTGCCTTATAAACAAATGACTTATATTTTTCCATTTACACTCACCTCTTTGCTTAATTCTATTCAAGACATATTAAATATATTTTATTTGACTTTTATTTTGCTTTCTGCTACAATATAGTTAATAATTTTTATGAGGTGTTTTTTATGGTACGTATTGAAATGGAAAACGGTGGCGTTATTGACATTGAGCTTTATGAGGATAAGGCTCCTATTACTGCTGCTAACTTTAAAAAGCTTGTTTCCGAGGGCTTTTATGACGGCCTTATTTTCCACAGAGTTATTGCCGGCTTTATGATTCAGGGTGGTGACCCAACAGGTACAGGCTGTGGTGGCTCTAGCGAAAATATAAAGGGCGAGTTTTTGGCTAACGGATTTAACAACGAAATCTCACACGTTAGGGGTGTTATTTCTATGGCGAGAAGCCAAAGCCCCAACTCTGCTTCCTCTCAGTTCTTTATTATGCATGCTGACGGCAAGTTCCTTGATGGTCAATATGCTGCTTTCGGCAAGGTTGTTTCCGGCATGGAGGTCGTTGACGAGATTGCCGGTGTTAAAACCGATATGAGGGACAGACCTATTATTGATATGAGAATGAAGAAGGCTTATATTATTTAAGATGAAAAGACTTACTCTTTTTGATTTGTTGCTAATGACCCTATATGGGGTTATAATGTACATTTTAGATATTGGCTTTGAGCTTTTGCCTAATGTACACGGAGTTGCTATGCTGATTTGCACAATAACCCTAATTTATCGCTTTAAGGCGCTTTTATCTATCGGGGTTTATGTTGTTTTGACTGCGTTAACCTCGGCAAGTGCTGTTTTGTGGTGGGTGCCTTATATATACATTTTCCCACTTTTATGGCTTTGCGTTATGCTCATTCCAAGGAAGGCATCGCTTAAGGTAAAAATCGTTTTGTGCACTGTTTTTGCGGGGCTTAATGGCTTGCTTTTTGGCACTCTCTATGCGCCATATCAAGCAATTTTAATGAATTATGACCTGCAAAAGACACTAACCTGGATTGCAATCGGTTTACCCTGGGACCTTGTGCATATGTTAAGTAACATTATTATGTGCTCACTAATTTACCCGCTTTATACAACGATAGTTAAGCTTGAGGCTACAAGAATTTCAAAAAGATAATAAAAAAAGGCTACATTTTGTAGCCTTTATTTTTTTATAACCCACTCTGTAACCTTTTCGCCCTTAACCTTGTATGCCTTATCAGCAAGAGCACCCATAAATCTGTCAGAGTTCATATCAGAATAAAACTCATCTATGTGGGCATCGGGATAAATCTCCTTAAAGCGTCTAACCTTCTCTTTTCCGTGGCAGTTTGGTCCGTAAAAAACGCCAAAGCGCCTTTCAACTCTTGAGGCAATAAGTCCACCGACGCCCAGCATTTTTGCAATTGGCTTAAGCAAAAACTCGGGAGAGGCAGAGATAATTATATCTGTTGGCTGCTTCTGCTCTAGGTACCATTTATGAATCTTTGCTTGGTTTACCTGCCAAAAGTCCTCGCAAAGGGATTCTATATTTGAAAACTCTCTTACAAAGCTCAAAAATTTCTGCTTGAACTCTATCTTTTTAACTAATCTTAAAACATAGCCAAGACCGTAAAATCCAGCCTTAAAAAGATATTTCCACATCTTTTTTGGGTATCTTTTAAGGCAGTAAAAGAAAAAATCACAGGAGCTTTCGCCACCATATATTGTACCGTCAAAATCATATACGTTCATATAAATTCCTCTAAAAAGGGTGCTTATTCTGCACCCTCTTCTTCACTTATTTTAGTAACATGAATTTCCTCAACACGCTTTGGGCCAACCTTTGTAATCTCAATTTTATAGCCCATAAACTCAAAGAAATCACCCTTTTGAGGGAAGCTTTCAAGCTCCTTCATAACAAAGCCGTTGACTGTTTGTGGTAAATCCTCCTCCACAACAACAAGCTCCAGCTTATCAAAAAAGTCATCAAGCTCTGCAGAGCATTTAACTATGTAGCTACCGTCCTCAAGCTCCTTAAAGTCGCTAACCTCTACCTCATCATGCTCGTCAAAGACGTCACCAATAAGCTCCTCGATAATATCCTCCATGGTAACAATGCCCATTGTACCACCGAATTCATCAACAACTATAGCCATATGGCATTTCTTTGATTTTAGCACCTGTAAGAGGTCTGCAATTTTAATATGCTCAGACACGTGTACGGGTTTTTTGATATATTTTGTGATGGTTTTGTTGTTATTGTGGTATGCAACGAAAAAGTCCTTTTCGTGCAAAATACCGATAATATCATCAATATCCTCGTCGTAAACAGGTAGACGTGAATATGCATGCTCAATAAATATCTTTGCAATATTTGGAACAGACTCATCCTTAGAAATTGCGCAAACCTCAACACGAGGCGTTAAAATGTCGCCTGCGCAAACATCTGTAAACTCAATTGCAGAACGGATAAGGTCACCCTCGTCAGACTCAATGGTACCATCCTCCTCCGCCTCGTCAACGATAGTAATAAGCTCCTCTTCTGTAAAAGAGCTTTGCTCTTTTGACTTGAATATCATATTCATAAGCTTGCTCCAAGCGCTGAAAATGATAGTGATTGGAGTAAGAATTATCATCAAAGCATTAACTATGGCAGCAAGACCTAAAACCGCCTTATCTGCATTTTGTTTAGCAGCAACCTTAGGTGTGATTTCACCAAAAATCAAAACAACGACGGTAATAACAACGGTTGAAATGGTAGCAGCGAAGTTTTCTGCGCTTGTGCCCATAAAGAGCTCAACAAAAAACAAGGTAGAAATAGTTGAAAGTGCGATATTTACTATGTTATTTCCAACAAGCACGGTTGTAAGAAGCTTATCATATTTTTCATCAAGCTTACAAACAAGCTTTGCCCTTTTGTCACCATTTTGTGAAAGGTTTTTAATTCTAACCTTATTAAATGAGGTAAAGGCAGTTTCAACAGATGAGAAAAAGGCTGATAAGAACAGAAGCACAACCATAGCAACCGGCATCCAAACAGAAAAGCTTGGTGCCACAGGCTGAGCACTTAGAAAAAGATAGTAAATACTAGGGACCGGGTCCATTATAAATAAATCCTCCAAAAAAATAATTATATGTATTATAACATAATATATATAAATTGTCAAGTAATATTGACTTTATGTGCAATTTCAAGAGGGAGTGACTAAAAAAATCAGACACTCCCCTCTGCATTTTATAAAATTTCGTTGAAAATTTTGTTGATTTTTTCAACATCACTTTCAATCATAAGATGCTTGTACTTGTTAAAATAGCGAACCAGAGCATTCTTGTTAATCTCCTTAGGCTCTTTACCTACTCTTCTTTCGTGATTTTTGCAAATGATGTTATCTCTTGCCTCGTCCGAAAGGTTAAGACCTGCCTCACATCTGTCGCCAAACGCCTTTACAACATCGTCACAGGCAACAAAGCGATATACTCTGTCAACAAGCCAACAAAATGCTTCTGTATCATAGGGGAAGGTGGAGTCTGTGCCAAGCTCAATACGAGTTGAATACTTTTCGAAAAAGCTCTTATAGTATTCTCTGTTATTGTAAAATGATATGTACATTTCCCAGCCCGGGGTTAAATCCACATTCACATTTGGATATTTTTCAAACAGCTCCTCAAGGTCCTTTGGAGTTTCAGATTTGAAAAAGAAATGTGCAAAAGTTACACACAGGGTTGGGTGTTTTGCCAAAATTGCATACACCTGCTCATATAATTCCTCGTGTGTTGAATAGGTGCCGTCGCCATAAAACCAGCCGTGATCAATAACATCCTGTGACACCTTGCTTTCGTCCCAAAACTCCTTTGGGTCGTTTACATGGAAAAGTATATGCGTACCAAGCTTTTCTGCCTCCGCAAAGAACTTATCATACTCTTTGTGCAGAAGATTTTTGCCGATTGTTTTATTAAGTGTTGGCTTACCCTCTAACATTTTTACACCGTCAAAGCCTATTTCCATAAGCTCGTGAAGCTGTGTAACAAAGTCCATATCAGAAGGGAGGCTTTGTCCTAATGGGTATTGATCGTATAAAAGTCCGCCGTGGGCAAAGGTGTTTTTATTAAGAAGCTTATATATTGCGCACCAGAGGTTACTTGTTACATCGGCACCGTAGCCAGATGGCAAGGCGGCAATATCTATGGCGTGAAGCCCCATTTCCTTGCGATATTCCTCAAAGTAATGAGTAAACGGTACACCGTCCTTATTTTCCCACGCTTCAATATGCAAATGTCCGTCAACGACCTTATGCTTTACTGGATTATACTGTTCCATATTATTCTCCGTTTTTTATTTTATTGTATCACACTTTTTCTATCTTTTCCATATATTTTGTAATATTTATCATTTTTTAGAATAGAATTTAGTAACAAAAATTTGATTGAAGGAACGAGGATTATATGAACATTTACGAGGATATTGCAAAAAGGACTAATGGCGAGATTTACTTAGGCGTTGTGGGCCCTGTTAGAAGTGGAAAATCAACCTTTATTAAGAAATTTATGGACACGGTTGTTCTTCCTAACATTTGTGCAGGCTATGACAAGGAAAGGGCAAAGGACGAGACACCACAAAGCTCCAGCGGTAAAACGATTATGACAACGGAGCCTAAATTTATTCCTGACGAGGCTGTATCGGTGACCATCGGTAGCTCAAAAATGAAATTAAGACTTATTGACTGTGTTGGTTATATGGTTGAGGGCGCTATCGGAGCTTATGAAAACGACCAGCCAAGACAGGTTATGACCCCTTGGGATAAAGCACCTATGGACTTTGAAAAAGCCGCCGAGCTTGGCACAAAAAAGGTTATAACCGACCACTCTACTGTTGGAGTTGTTGTAACAACTGATGGCACAATCGGAGAGCTTTCACGAGAGGCTTACAGAGAAAGCGAAAGAAGAGTTATAAACGAGCTTAAGTCAATGAATAAGCCCTTTGTAATTGTGTTAAACTCTACTTCTCCGGGATCGAAGGAGGCTCAAGAGCTTGCAATCAGCATGGAAAGCGAATATGGTGCGCCTGTTGCTCTTGTTAATTGCATTGAGCTTTCCCAAGAGGATTTTGAGGGCATTATACAGCTTTTGCTTAGTCAATTTAATATAAATGAAATAAATTTCAAATTCAACAAGTATCTTGCGTCCCTAGAAAATGACCATTGGTTAAAGGAAAGCTTGACAAGCACTATTAAAAATGCGATCATTGGCGCTGTAAAAATTGAGGATGCAGAGAAAATTTGCCAAAGGATTATGGAAAATGAATATGTGTTTGGAAAGCCACAATTAAATTGCCACCTTGGAACGGGTGTTATCGACATTGATGTTTCCTTGCTACCTGAGCTTTACTACCAAATTATGAGCGAGCTATGTGGTATTAGCATTGAAAACGACGAGGATTTGTTCCTAAATATTAAAAGGTTATCGCTTATTAAAAAGGAATATGATAAAATTGCAAAGGCACTTGAGGATGTAAGCTCCACCGGATATGGCATTGTACTACCTGAGGTTGACGACATGACCCTTGCCGAGCCGGAAATATCAAAGCAAGGTGGTGCGTATGGAATTAAACTAAAAGCAACTGCCCCATCTATACACATGATAAAAACCTCTATTTCCACAGAAATCAATCCTATTGTCGGAAGCGCTGAGCAATCCGAGGAGATTGTAAGAAATATGCTTGACGAGTATGAGGACGACCCAAAAAGGCTTTGGGAATCCAATATGTTTGGTAAATCTCTATACGAATTAGTAAACGATGGTCTTAACAAAAAGCTGGAGCATATTTCCGAGGAATCTAAGAGTAAGCTAAGCGACACTCTGTCCAGAGTAATCAACGAAGGCTCTAATGGTTTGATTTGCATTTTGCTCTAAAAACGAAAAAAGCCCCAAAACGGGGCTTTTTATTTTATTATATGCACAGTTGTTCATTTGTTGATATTTATTTTTAACTCAAAATTCGTGTTTTTGTAATTTTTCAGGCTGTTTTTGGGCATTAATAAGCAAAAATGATTGAGGTGTTTTATGAATTCAGTTTGGAAGGTAAGCTCTGTTCTACCTAAATTTCCTAAGCTTGAGAAAAATTTAGAAACAGATGTTTTAATTATCGGTGGTGGTCTGTGCGGTGTACTATGCGCTTATATGCTAAAAAACGCCGGAGTTGACTACGTTTTACTAGAAAGTGACAGGATTTGTGGCAAAACTACTGAGAATACAACTGCAAAAATCACCACGCAGCATGGTCTTATATACGGAAGAATTGCAAAAAGTCGCGGACTTGATTTTGCAAGGCAATATTATGATGCTAATAACGAAGCATTAAATGAATATAAAAGGTTATGCAAGGACATAGAATGCGATTTTTCAGAGTGTGATGCCTATATCTTTACACAAAATAATGAAAAAAAGCTAACAGATGAATATGAATTACTATTAAAATTAGGCATAGAAGCAGAGCTTTTGGACACTCTTTCTATCCCTTTTGAGGTAAATAAAGCCATAAAATTTCCAAATCAAGCATGCTTTAACCCTTTGAAATTTGTTTCTGTGATTGCAAAGGACCTAAATATTTATGAAAATTCTCGCGTGGAGGAGCTTATAAAGACCACCGCGAAGGCAAATGGACATATGGTAAAAGCAAAAAGAATTATTGTTGCAACCCACTTTCCTTTTATAAACAAGCACGGGTTATATTTTTTGAAGCTTTTTCAGCACCGTTCTTATGTTTTAGCACTGGAAAACACCCATGAAATTAAAAATATGTATATAAATGACACAAGCTATGGGCTTTCCTTAAGGAGCTATAACGGTCTTACCTTGCTTGGTGGCGAGGGACACAGAACGGGAAAAGCAAGCGACGGCTGGCAGGGACTAGAAAAAATCGCACACAGATATTTTCCAAATGCAAGGATAAAATACAGGTGGGCAACCCAGGATTGCATGACCCTTGACGGAGTGCCTTATATAGGAAAATACTCCTTATTTTCGGACAATTTGTACGTTGCAACAGGCTTTAACAAATGGGGGATAACCTCTTCCATGGTGGCGGCAAGGCTACTTTGCGACCTAATTTCGGGCAAGGAAAATAGATACGAAAGGTTATTTTCCCCATCTAGATCAATATTAAAGCCGCAGCTTGTTGTAAATTCTGCAGAGGCCATTGGCAATTTGTTAAGCTTTAAGGCAAAAAGATGCCCACATTTAGGATGTGCTTTGGTATGGAACAAGCAGGAGCACAGCTGGGATTGCCCCTGTCACGGCTCACGATTTGATGAAAAAGGACATGTTTTAGACGGTCCGGCAACTAATAATTTGAATATAAAGCAATAAAAGCACCCGTTTGGGTGCTTTTTTATCATAAATCTATCATTAAGCAAAAGCCTATTGCCAGCTTTAAGCAGCCTTCCTCGTCTGGGTGTCCGCCATATTTTGCCATATGCTCATTTGGCTTATCCTTGCCAAGAATTGGCACAACATCAAAGATTTCAGTTATTTTTGACATTTCTTCTCTTATAAAGCGATTAACCTCGTACCATTTTATGCATCTTTCGCCCTCTAAATCAAAGGGTGGGACGGTAAATAATATGGTTCTAACCTTATTTTCCTGCAAAATGCTGATGATTTTAGCAATATTCGCTTTAATTTCCTCAGCTGTATAGCCGGCTCCTGTATCATTAACGCCAAAGCAAACTGTGCATACATCTAAATTTTTAGCCTTGCTTAACCAAACACCATCTGTTGCAGCATCTGCACCTCTTGCAAAGCCAATACCAAGGTTCCAATATGAATAGTTATTTCTTGTTAAATTGGCAATTTTGGCATTCCATTGATCATACGAATTGTTTTCTGTTCCAATACCCTGGGTAATTGAGTCACCAAGGAAGCCTATACGTTTTTCAACCTGTCTTTGAACGCCTACCATAGCTGTGTTTATTGCCCTTTTATCGCTAACCCATCTGCCATCAATAAACCTAAAGGTTGGTATAGTTGCTTCCTCAAAATACGGTAATTTTGTGCCCGAAAACTCCATTTCTAACGCAAAATAATCCCCGTCATTACACATAATTTTTACAGGGTCGGAGTAAAATATTTCCCCGGAAATAACCTCCTTAGTTGTATTGCCATCAAATTTAAGGGGTATTTCCTTAATAATTCTTGGGCATTCAAGAAATGTTTCGTATTTACCTACAACAAGGATTTTGGCGCTATGGATTGTGTAAGGGTCGCATAAATCGTTTGCTTTCGATATACTACCATCAGCAAAGGTAGAGTCAATTATATTTGAAAAAAGGAATGAATATTCATAATAGCCACCCTTCAAAATCTTATAAAATGCGCGGCTTTTTTGAGCTGTGCCATCAGATATAAAAAAGGTTTGGTTGCCAGTTGGCGCAAGGGTGTTTGAAACGTATTTATCAAAATAGCTCATATTTGCTCCTTAAAATGCTTTCTTTAATATATTTTACTATATTATGGGCGCTATGTCAATTTTAAGAATAAAAAAAGAGCTTCAAAAGAAGCTCTTTTTTATATGTCAGTTGAAATTAAGCAATAATTTCTGTAACTGTACCAGAACCTACTGTTCTACCACCCTCACGGATAGCGAAACGAAGACCCTTTTCAATAGCGATAGGAGTGATGAGCTCAACGTTCATTGTAACGTTGTCACCAGGCTTCGCCATATCTACGTCATCTGGAAGGTTGATGATACCAGTAACGTCAGTTGTTCTGATATAGAACTGTGGTCTGTAGTTTGTGAAGAATGGCTTTGAACGGCCGCCTTCCTTTTCTGTAAGAACGTAAACCTGACCTACAAACTTTGTGTGTGGGTTGATTGAGCCCGGCTTACAAAGAACCTGACCTCTTTCAATCTCGTTCTTCTGAACGCCACGGAGA
>JAFVTH010000014.1 GCA_017503285.1 Clostridia bacterium
AAAATTTTGGCAAGATTGCGACGCAGTTGTATTAACATACTACAAGGAACAAGCTTGTCAAAATTACTAAAGGCTTGACGGATGCTATGCTGAACCTTGGTATTTTGCCGTAAATACACGGCTTAAGGCTGGTTCGTTTCATTCCCGTCAGGCATAGTAAACGTTAACCCTTTACATATTATATTGTAGCACCTTATAAAAAATTTGTCAACAAATAGAGGGAGTTGTCAAAAAACATTTGACGCAAGAGCTTTCTTTTGGTATAATATAACTACTATAATCTTTGCTTTTGGAGAGAATCATGGATAAGATTAAAAGAATTGTAATAACCAAAGAAGAAATTGACCAAAGAATAAAAGAGGTTGCCAAAGAGATCGACCAAATGTATCAAGACGGCAAGCCTGTTTTGCTGGTTAGCATTCTGAAGGGCGCATTTATTTTCATGGCTGACCTTTGCCGTGCTATCACAATCCCCTGTGAGATTGGCTTTATGTGCGCAAAGAGCTACTACGAGGGCACTTGCTCCTCCGGTGTTGTTAATATTACAATGGATCTTGACCGTGATATTTCCGGCTATCATGTTATTATTGTAGAGGATATTATCGACACAGGTCGCACTCTAAACGACGTTGTTAACCTTCTCAAGGCGAGAAATCCGCTTTCGCTTAAGGTGGTTACTCTTCTTGACAAGCCCGAAAGACGTCTTGTTAAGTTTGATGCCGATATTGCGCTTTTTACAATTAATGACTTCTTTGTTATCGGCTACGGTCTTGACTGCGCTGAAAAGTACAGGGGTCTGCCTTACATAGCCGAATACGGTGGATAATTTTTCAAGGGGAACAGTTTTTTCTGTTCCTTTTTGTTTAACTTTTCTAAAATATGTGATATACTAAGATACAGCAGTAATAAAAAGGAGCATTTTTATATATGAAGGTTGCATTTTTTGATACAAAATCATACGATAAGATTGCATTTGATAAATACGCAAGGGACAAGGGTATAGAAATAAAATACTTTGAGGCAAAGCTAAACGAGGACACGGTTGAGCTTGCCCACGGCTTTGACTGCGCCTGCGCTTTTGTAAATGACACAGTTAACCACGCAGTTATTGACAAGCTATGTGAAATGGGAGTTAAAATTCTCGCCTTGCGCTGTGCCGGCTTTAACAATGTTGATATAAAATACGCCCTCGGCAAAATCCACGTGGTGCGCGTGCCTGCCTACTCTCCCTATGCGGTTGCAGAGCATGCTATGGCTATGCTTCTTACCTCAATCCGCCGCATACACAAGGCATATATCAGAACAAGGGACTTTAACTTTAGCCTAAATGGTATGACCGGCTTTGATTTACACGGCAAGACTGTCGGCGTTATCGGCACAGGTAAAATCGGCAGGGTGTTTATAAATATCTGCCGCGGCTTTGGCATGAGGGTCATTGCCTACGACAAATTCCCCTCTGAAATTGACGGCTGTGAATATGTAGAGCTTGAAAAGCTCTTTAACGAAAGCGATATTATATCTCTGCATTGTCCTTTAACCGAGGAAACATATCATATTATCGACACAGGTGCGCTCCAAAAGTGTAAGCGCGGGGTTGTTATTATAAACACCTCAAGAGGCGCGCTGGTAGATGCCGAGGCTCTGTTAAACGGCATAAAATCCCGTCAGGTTGGCGCTGCCTGCCTTGATGTTTACGAGGAGGAAAGCGACTTTTTCTTCGAGGACTACTCCGGCCACATTTTAGAGGACGACACCTTGGCAAGGCTTATTTCCATGCCAAATGTTATAGTTACCTCTCACCAAGCCTTTCTTACCGAGGAGGCGCTTTCCAACATTGCCGAAACAACAATAAATAACATAATAGACATTTCAACCAAGGGCATGTGTGAAAACGAGGTTTGCTTCAAAAACAACACAGCCCAGGACTGCAAGAACGGAAGGTGCTTTTAATGGAAATTAAATATATCGGCGTAAATGACAGAATTACCGACCTTTTCGAGGGTCAATTTGAAATACCAAACGGCATTTCCTACAACTCTTACCTTGTAAGAGATGAGAAAATTGCAATTATGGACTCCGTTGACTTGCGATTTTTTGACAAGTGGCTTGAAAATATCAAAAAGGAATTAAACGACACTCCCCCCGACTTTTTGGTGGTAAACCATATGGAGCCGGACCATTCCTCAAGCATACGCCATCTTGTTTTGGAATATCCTAGTATTAAAATCGTATCGACTAAAAAATCCTTTGATATGATGAGGGGCTTTTTCGGCACGGACTTTGATGAAAGCAAAATTGTGGTGGATAACGGCACAGCTCTTTCTCTTGGCAAAAGCACACTAACCTTTTATACCGCACCAATGGTTCATTGGCCAGAGGTTATGGTTTCATATCTTGATACAGAAAAAACTCTTTTCTCTGCCGATGCCTTTGGAAAGTTTGGCGCGCTAGACCACAGCGAGGACTGGGCGTGCGAGGCAAGGCGATATTACTTTGGCATTGTGGGAAAGTACGGTGCGCAGGTAAGCTCTCTGCTTAAAAAGCTTTCAGACCTAAAAATTGAAAAAATTTGCCCCTTGCACGGGCCCACATTAGATTCCAACCTTAGCTACTACTTAGACCTTTACGAGAAATGGGCAAGCTACCAGCCGGAGGTTGACGGAGTATTTATTGCATATACCTCTGTTTATGGTAATACTAAGGAGGGTGCGCTTTTACTAAAGGATGAATTAGAAAGCCGAGGCACAAGGGTATCTATATGCGACCTTGCAAGAGAGGATATGCACGAGGCAATTGAGGACGCCTTTAAGTACAACAGGCTTGTGCTTGCAACCACTACCTACAATAACGGCATTTTCCCGTTTATGAGGGAATTTATAAATCATCTGACCGAGCGTAATTTTCAAAACCGCACCGTTGCCTTTATGGAAAACGGCACTTGGGCACCAAACGCCGCTAAAACAATGAAATCTATGCTTGAAAACTCAAAAAATCTTACAATAATCGACACAGGAGTGACAATTTTGTCTGCTCTGAACGAAAATAGCAGGGCGCAAATTGTTGCCCTTGCAAATGAGCTTGTCAAATAAAAATAAAGGAGATATATTTATGAAGTACGTATGCGATGTATGCGGCTGGGTTTATGACGAGGCAGAGGGCGCACCGGAATATGGTATTGCCCCCGGCACAAAATTTGAGGACCTACCCGAGGACTTTGAATGTCCGCTATGTGGCGTTTCCAAGGACAATTTTTCTAAGGAATAAAAAGCGACCAAAGAGTTATCCCGTTTGAAACCGGTGTAATAATTCTAAAAAAACACCTTATCGTATGCGTGATACTCCGTTAAGAGTATCACGCATAACTCTATTCGCCTGCGGCGAGTTCTATTGCTACGCAGTTATATTCGGCTTACGCCGAGTGATATTGCGGCTTTGACGCCTATTTGCGTTCAAAGCCGAGCTTTAGGCGAATAGAATATCGCTGCGAGGCGAAGCCTTGCAATATCACTTCCCGTCAGGAAAATATCACTCTTTGCGTCAGCAAAGAATACCACTATTATGCCAACAGAAAAAGAGAGAACAAAATGGTTTAATCCGTAATGTCCTCTCTTTTTCTGTTAGTGATGTTTTTGCTATTGCAAAAGTGATGTTATTCGCTTAGCTCGTAATGATGTTGCTCGCCAAGGCTCGCGAGTGATGTGATGTTTGCCAACTACGCCGTCAGGCGTAACATCATTCACGCAGTGAGCATCACTGCCGTAGGAAACATCATTTGCCCGTAAGGGCAAACATCGTTTAGCGTGAATGCTCCGTTAAGAGCATCACGCTATTGATAAGGTGTTTTTTTGTTAACCACTTGACAAAGCCATAAAATAAAAGTATAATTAGTATGAAAAGTATAACTAGTTATACGAAAGGAGCTTAAAATGAAAAAGGTTAAAACTGATAAAAACAAATATGTTGGTATTTGTAAGGTGGGGGAAAAAGGACAAATTGTCATACCTAAAGAAATAAGAAATATGTTTGATATAAATCCGGGAGACTCTGTTATTGTTCTTAGCGATAAGGAAAAGGGCATCGCACTACTCAAAGCAGATATTATTGATAGCTTAACAGATAAAGTATTAAAGCAATAAGGAGCTTGCTGTATGAATATCATAACAATCCATAATGTTTGTAAGAGCTACAAGGCTAAAAAGGCATTAGATAATGTTTCTCTAACAATTAAAGAGGGCGAATTGTTTGGGCTTTTGGGCGTAAATGGCGCAGGAAAAACAACTCTGATTAAAATTCTTTGTGGTTTAACAAGAAAAACAAGCGGAGCTATAACAATAAATAATTTTAATTTAGATAAAGAGATTGATAAAATCAAAGAAATAATTGATATATCCCCTCAAGAAACATCAGTGGCAAACAATCTGACAGTAAAAGAAAATCTAGAGTTTTTTGCAAATATATATAACAATAATAATGCTAACACAATAAATGAAATTGTAGATATTTTTAATCTAAATGAAGTGATAAATCAACGGGCAAAAACCTTATCCGGCGGCTATAAAAGAAGATTATCTATTGCAATTGCTCTAATTTCAAAACCAAAAATTTTATTTCTTGATGAGCCAACACTTGGTTTAGATGTTTTTGCCAGGCGTGAGCTTTGGAATATTATAAAGAAGCTGCAAAAAAATATTACGATTATATTAACCTCACACTACTTAGAAGAAATAGAAAATTTATGTGATAGAGTTGCAATACTATCAAATGGTAAGCTGCTTAAAACAGGAACTATTGAAGAAATAAAGCAAATAACAAACGCACAAAGCTTTGAGGATGCTTTTATAAGGCTGGTGGAGGCAAAGAATGAATAAAACTGTAAATTTTTATAAAAGAAACTTAAAAGAAATTTTAAGAGACCCTATTATTTATATTTTTTGTTTAGGCTTCCCTATTGCAATGTTTTTGTTGTTTTATATAATCAACATGTTTTCAAATGGGCATACTCCTACCTTTGAGGTGCTTTCTTTACTTCCGGGAATTATTGTATTTTCTTATTCTTTTGTTATGTTAACTCTTGCTATTATTGTATCAAAAGATAAACAAACATTTTTCTTAAAAAGATTATATTCTTCTCCAATGAAATCTTATCATTTTATATTGGGATATTCCCTTGTTGGCTTAGTTATCGGGTTATTACAAACATTGGTTTGTGTTGTTGCCGGATTTATAATTTCTCTGATATCTAATGTTGGTTTTGTATCTATTGGAAATATTTTGCTTTTAATTGCCTCTCAGTTACCAATACTTATTACAAATATATTTTTAGGGATTTTATTTGGAACTATATTTAATGATAAATCCGCACCGGGTATTTGTTCTGTGTTTATAAGCTTAGCCGGAATACTTGGCGGTTGCTGGATGCCGATTGAAACAATGGGTGGTTTTGAAACCTTTTGCAGATTTTTACCATTTTACCCATCAGTTTACATTGGTAGAATAATTACTAATTCAACAAACGCACTGGGAATTACTTATTCTTTTAATGATGTTGCCGGCCTTGGTTTAATTCCTATAAGCTTATTTATGATTGCCAGCATATTTTTAGCAATTATTGCGTTTAATAAAAATATGGTAAGTGATAATTAAAAATCATTATAATGGCACTTAGTCGTGTAAACCAACTAAAGCAGCCGTAAAAAAAGAGTTAAGATGAAAATCTTAACTCTTTTTTATTACACCGACTTCAAGGGCTTGCGACTAACGGTCGCTTTTTATCTGCTTTTGTAAAGCCAACCCAGCAGGCGAGCTTTCTTTCAAGACCCCTCACATCTTGAATTTTAGCTCAAAGTCTACCTGTCCCTTAGGCAGGATATAGTCTATGATATATACATTGTGGGGGCGATTGCCCATGTGCGCTCTTACCTCTTTTACGCTTACCCTTGGTGGGATTTGCGAAATTAGTGTTACGTCGTCAATTACAGCCACGTCCCCCGTTATTTTCGGCTCAATCAGGGAAACAAAATGCTCTGTAATTTCCTTGCTTTCGGTAAGGTCAAAATGGTCCCTTAGGGTAATTTCCTTTTCTTGGAGTGTAAATTCTCTTTCTGCCCTTTTAAGAAAATCAAAGCCGTAGCCGTTTGTAAAGTCAAGATAAACCCTACTTTTGCCATCGTACTGACAGATTACGTCCTCGCGCCTTTTGCTGTCCTCGCCCTGTCCGTCAAAGAGTGGTATATTATGTGCGTAGGCAGATGGGTGGAAAAAGGTGTATCTTCTTTCTGTGTGATAGCCGTCCTCGTAAGGTCCGGCACCCACGTCACAAATAATTTGCTTATTGTTTCTTGCAAGGATAAAGGAGCCAACGTCAATATGGTTGTGGCTCTCTCCATTGTCGCCACCCTTAACGGCAAAGCCGTATGCCTTTGTCCTCTTTATAAAGTAGTTAGAGTCCTTGCCGGCATAAACCACATCCTTGCGCAGGGTGTCGCTTATATTTTTTGTGTCGTAGTAAATAAAGGCGCGCAGGGCAAAGTTAAAATGGGTGTTGTCGCATACTGCGTAGCCGTGGCTCTTTGGTAGCGGCTCAAGCTCATCGCCATAAACGTGTCTTAGAGTGTGCCAAACGCCAAAGAAGTAGTGCTGGGTCACGCTGGAGTCACTAAAGGTAACAATAACCCCCTCTTGCAGAAAGGTTTTTTGCAAAAATTTTGCAATTTCCTTAACCTTTTCCTCCTTGAAGCGGTCAACCCTGCCACCTGTCAGCTCTCTTTCAAGCAAGGCAAAGGAAGTAAAAAATCCAAAGCCAAACTCCCAATAGCCAACGCCCTCGACGCACATGCCATCATCCTTATAGCTGTCAAGATAGCACCTTAGTGCCTTGTCTATTCTTTCCTTATTCTCGTAATAAATATCCGGCGCCTCGTAAATCAAAACACTGCCAACTGCGCTGGTGCAAACCGCAGTCCAGTTGTTGTTGTGGCTCTCCCAGAAGAATTTTCTTTCAAGAAACGGCTCAATGGTTCTGCGCCTTATTTCATAGGAAATTCTATCAAGCAAAAGCTGCGGAAAGCGGTCCTTAAAAAGATTCTTTACCTCTGCAAGACCAAAGGCAACCGAGGTTGCAAAGATATCAAGCAGCCCAAAGTCAAAGTCCCTCGGTGTTCTCTGATAATAAAACTCTGTATAGTGTCCAAGGGGTGCCCAGGTGTACTCGCCCAGGTACGCCCAAACGATTTTCAAAAGGTTATCGTAGTATTCTCGGTTTTCCGGGTAAATCAAGGAAAGCAATGCAGAGGACTGCAGCTGGTCAAACTGCAATCTCCAAAGCCCGTGGTCGTTGTTTTCCAAAATTTCCTTAGCGGAATGTGGACGTGGCTCAGCTTCAAAGGCTTTTTCGTAAAGCGCAAAAAGCTCACGCCTGTGCTGGCTAAAATCCTCACTCTCTCTCACTCTTTTCCAAAGCTCTTTATCTCTTGCAAAATCTAGCATATCTTTTCTCCCTTAGGGTATGCCACACTGGGCTCGAACCAATGTGGTTTTATGCAGTAAATATTACGCCTATCTTCAAAATCTCACTTGCCAATATGCCTATATAGTCTGCGTTCGCTTTTTTGCTAAGCAAAATATTTTCTCGCCTAAAACTGCCTTGCACATTTAAAAATAAATGAGGGAGATAGTTTCTTAGATTTTGAAGGCAGTCTTACTGACGTAAGGCAACTGAAAAAGCTATGAAAATAGCCGTTCATTTAGTTTTCAATGCACACTGGTTCGAGCCCAGCGTGGCATGCCTGACGGGAGTGAAACGAACCAGTTTTGGAACGGACAAAAGTCCCGTCTTCTGCGTTAAAATTTTTCGAAATATTTTTATATGTCATCAAAATTTTGCCTTGAATACAAGCCTTT
>JAFVTH010000015.1 GCA_017503285.1 Clostridia bacterium
AAAAAAAAAAAAAAATGATTATATTTGTTTATATTGCATAATAAAATTAAAAATATTGTTGATAGGTCTACAAAAACACGATATTTTGAACCTGTTTTAGACTATCGGTATTTTACTTTTTAGGCAAAATGAAATTTGTTAAATTTTTGTAAATTTGGGTTTTTGGTGCAAAAAAGTGGCATTGTGATGATAAAAAGATGATTTGCGGGCAGTCGGGGACGCCTGCCCCTACGATGGGTGTGAGGGCGTTTTACGTTTTTTTCGGGCGGATATGGAATCCGCCCCTACGGGGACAAACCTCTCTTTTGAAATAAATATAGATAACAATCTCTTTTAAAAGCCCCCTTGTGAAGGGGGGAGAGCCACGATAGTGGAGGGGTGATTGTTTCATATGTGTGAGGACCACAATCCCTCCGTCATTTTCTCTCGAAAATGCCACCTCCCTTTAACAAGGGAGGCTTTGAAGAAAGACATACCTTGAGAATTTTCGGTGGGAGACACGCCCCTGCCCTACGGGGTGCATTATTTATAGTCATTCGGGTGGTCTTTCGCAGGGTGGGATTTGTAACATTGTTGCGGGCAGTCGGGGACGCCTGCCCCTACGTGGGTGTGAGGGCGTTTTACGTTTTTTTCGGGCAGATATGGAATCTGCCCCTACGGGGTATGGCAAATACCATAATTCTCGGCGGGAGCAAGCCCCTGCCCTACGAGGGTAAGAGCGTTATTTCCATATTTCGGGCAGATATGGAATCTGCCCCTACGATGGGTGTGAGGGCGTTTTACGTTTTTTTCGGGCGGATATGGAATCCGCCTCTACGATGTACACAACAAAAAAGCAGAAAATTTCATTTAGAGGGGCTTTACATTTTGAAATAAAAAAGGAGCGAATTTCGCTCCTTTTTTGGTTTTATTCCTTGTTTTCGGTAACCTCTTTACCGATAAAGTAGATGGCTATTGTGCCGGGGCCGGCAGATGTGCCGATGATTGGACCTATTCTATCCATTTGGATATTTAGCTCCTTGCCCTCAAATTTTGCCTCAATAACTGCTCTGAATTCCTCTGCGGCAGCCTGGTCGTCTGCGTGGCAGATAATAACCTTTTGGTATGGATGATCCTCATACTCGTCGAAAACTCTTTCAGCAAGGCGCTCCATTGATGCGCGTCTGCCCTTTACTGTTTCGATAGCGTGGTTTTGACCGATTGCGTCGGAGATGATAATTGGCTTTTTATTAAGCAAGCCACCGAAGAACGCCTTTGCAGCACTAACTCTGCCTGCATTCTTAAGATATGTAAGCTTTTCTACTGTGCATTCCTGATGAACCTTAAGCTTATTCGCTTCAATCCACTCTGCAACCTCTTCAATTGTCTTGCCCTCTGCTCTAAGCTCAGATGCGGTCATACAGATAATGCCAAGACCGAAGCAGGAGTTTAAGCTGTCAATACAAATGATTTTTGCATCAGGATAGATCTCAAGAAGCTCATCCCTTGCAACCTGGCTTGCCTTTATAGATGCTGAAAGCGCAGATGAGCAGGAAATAGAAAGGATATCGCAGCCTGCGTCAAGGTACTTTGTAAATGCTTGCTTGTACTCTTGTGTGTTTATTTGGGCTGTTTTAATTCTTATGCCCTCACGAAGCATCTTAAAATATTCCTCATAGGAAATCTCATTAAAATCAAGGTCGGCAGGGATATCTCTTTCGCCATCGATGATAAGGTGCATTGGAATGTAATCAATGTCGTACTTCTCACGGAGTGCCTTATGAAGGTCACTACAGGAGTCTGTTACAATAACGAATTTTCTCATTTTATTATTCTCCTTTATTTACGCACATTTTCAGTGCTTGCTTAACAACATTTACCACGGTTTTCTCATTGGCAGAGCCGTGCATTTTTATAACTGGCTTTTTGGTGCCTAAAAGAACTGCGCCGCCCATAGAATTAAAGTCATAAATGCCCAAAAAGTCCCCAACTGCCTTTTTAACGAAGGTAAGGTCGGTGCCCTCGGGAGCATTTTTCTTAATCAGGTCAACGAAAATTTTTATAACGGCTTGTGAAACACCCTCAACAGATTTAAGCGCCACATTGCCGGCAAAGCCGTCGGTAACAATAACGTCAGCTTCTCCGGACAGGAGAGTTTTTGCCTCCATATTACCAACAAAATTAAGGTCGCTTTCCTTAAGGAGTGCAAACGTCTCCTTAGTTAAGGTATTACCCTTTTTATCCTCTGTACCAACAGAAAGCAGGGCAACCCTTGGGCTTTCTATACCATAGGTATTTTTCATATATTCACTGCCCAGCTTGGCAAACCTTAAAAGGTGCACCGCCCTTGAATCAATGCTTGCGCCGCAATCAACAAGGCAGGAATATGTGCCCTTGATTGTAGGAAGGATTGTGGAAAGCGCCGGCATTTCAACACCCTGCGCCTTGCCGAGAAGTAAAACTGCGCCGACAATAACTGCGCCTGTGTTACCACCGGATATAAAAGCAATAACGTCCTCATCCTGCTTTGCAATTTGATATGCACGAACCATTGAGGCATCCTTTTTTGCTCTTAGCGCCTCAAGGGGAGAGTCGTTATTTGTGATAACATCCCTTGCGTCAACAATTTCAAGCCTTGCTCTATCAAAGGTCTTGTCCTTAAGTGTTGAGCTTATAATTTCCTCATTGCCAACGGCAACTATAACAATGTCCTTTGTTGCGTTTATAGCATCAGCTATGCCATTTATAACGGCAATAGGATTGTCACAGCCGAAGGCATCAATAACTATTTTCATAAGAAGCCTCTTACTCAAAAATCAAAATAAAGTCGTAAACGTCCTGTCCGCCCTCAACCTCATATAGCTCAAGGCTCTTATGCGCCTTTGCCACATAATCATTGATGGCTTCTCTATCCTCATCGGTGGTGGTTTTACCATATACCATAATAAGGAATTCTCTATCCTCTGCAAGCTTGTCAATAAGCTGCTTTGTGCTTTCAAGCTTTGATGGGGTGGAAACAAGCATTGTTTTGCCTGTAAAGCCCATATAATCGTCCTTCTCGATATGAACGCCGCCTGCCTGTGTGGTTCTGACGGATTTTGCAACCATACCCGTTACGGACGCTTGCATGCTTTCCTTTAGATTGTTTGCAATTTCATCAGGGTCGTCTGACGAATAGTCAAGCACGGAAATGGCTGAGTAGCCCTGACCTATGCTCTTTGATTCGATAACATAAATATTTGCCTTTGTATAAAGCTCTTTAGCCTGGTTTGCCGCAAGAATAATATTTGAGTTATTGGGGAGAACAAAAATGTTATCTGCGTTTACCTCATCAAAGGCACGTAGAAAATCCTCGCTTGATGGGTTGTTGGTTTGCCCACCGTTAATAACCTCATCTGCACCCATTTCCTTGAAAAGGTCAATAAGTCCGTCGCCCATAGCAGTTGTAACTACTGCGTACTTCTTATGGGGTCTTACCTTTTTCGGTGCTTCCTTCTTCTCAACGGTTTCGTTGTGCTGAAGAGTCATATTTTCAATCTTAACTGTAAGATATTCGCCATACTGCTGACAGTATTCCAAAACCTTGTACGGGGTCATTGTATGTACATGGATTTTTACAACTGTGCCTGTTTTGAAGGCAACAATTGAGTCGCCGATTGTATTCAGGTACTCAATAAGTCCGTCAACAACAAATGCGTCAACATCTGTTTTGCTCCTTTGAAGCTGTAAAAGAAGCTCTGTGCAATAGCCATATACCATTTGGCTATCTGCGTTGAACTTGGAAAAGTCAAGCTCTGCCTTGCCCTTATTGTAGGATGATTCAAAGCCTGTGCCGATTTCCTCGCCCTTAAGAGCCTTGGAAAAGCCCTCGATAATATAAACAAGTCCTGCTCCGCCGCTATCTATAACACCGGATTCCTTTAGAACCTCCAAAAGCTCCGGAGTGTGGTCAAGGCTAAGGCGCATTTCATCAAGAAACAGCTCAAAAAACTCAGCCACGCTTGCATTTTCGTTTACCTTTTTGCATGCGTTTTCAGATGCCTCTCTTGCAACGGTCAGGATTGTACCCTCAACAGGAACAGCAACTGCACCGTATGCGCACTTAACACCATTTGCAAGAGCCTTGCCAAACGCCTTTAGGTCAGCGCTGTGTCTGCCCTTTAGTCCTTCTGCCAAGCCATAGAAAAGCTGGGAAAGGATAACGCCGGAGTTACCTCTTGCGCCCATAAGCATTCCGCTTGCCATAGCGCTTGCCTTATCGGAAAGTCCTGCTTCTTGAGTATTTTTCAAGCCCTCAACACCGCCCTTAAAGGTAAGGAACATATTTTCGCCTGTATCGCCGTCCGGAATTGGGAAAACGTTTAGATCGTTTACAGTCTCCATATTCTCGTAAAGGTTTGCGGCACCACCGAAGACCATTTTTTCAAAGAGCTCGCCGTCTATAACATTACCAGTATATTTCATAAATCCTCCGTCTTTTTGACAGTTTTCTTCATTTTTCGACAGTATTATATATATCGTTTCTAAACTGAATATTAACAAATCGTTAATTTTAATTAAATTTTTACAGTGAAGGTTGTTTTTCCGTTTCTGCTTTTTGCCTCAATTGTGCCACCGTGCAGCACCACAATGTGCTTGACTATGGAAAGTCCTATGCCGTTGCCTTCCTTATTGTGTGTTGAGTCGGATTGATAGAATTTGTTAAAGATTTTTTCTCTTTCCTCATCCTTAATTGCCACACCTGTGTTTGTTATTTTAACAACAGTCTTCTTTTCCTCATCCTCAAGCTCAACGCTAAGCTCGCTGCCCTCGTCGGCAAATTTTATTGCATTATCAAGGAGATTTATCCACACCTGCTTAAGCATTTCCTCATCGCCCTTTATCATATACTCATCAAAATCAAGGCTGAGGGAAAGGTTCTTTTTGCTCCATTTCTTTTCAAGAAGCACAATACAGCTTCTTATTTGCTCGGAAAGATTAAACCTTGTTACGCTTTTAAGGCTTGTTTCGTTTTCTATTTTGGAAAGGTTTAATACGTTTGTTGACATTTCGTGAAGGCGATGGGTTTCCTCCTCAATAACGGCAATATACTCTTGCCTTTTTTCGGGGGTTAGGTCGTCTCTTTTAAGAAGCTCCAAAAGACCGCTGATTGAGGCAATCGGAGTTTTGAATTCGTGCGAGAAGTTATTGACAAAGTCAGCACGCAAAAGCTCCACCTGTCCAAGCTCGGTTGCAAGGTTGTTAAAGCCCTGCTCCGCCTCCTTCAAAATGTTATTGTTTCCAAAGTCGATACGTGTTGAATAATCCCCCTGTGAAAGGCGCATCATAGCCTCAACAAGCTGCTTAAAGGGGTTCATAAAGAACTTTGCGGCAATGGCGGCAAGACCAATACCGATAATTATGCTTGAAAGTCCTGTCAGCACAATGATTGCAGGGTTGTTTGTTGTTATTGTGCTTGAGCCGATAACACCAGCCTCGGAAAGTATGAATGAGGTTGCAACAATGATTGCAACAGAGCAAATTTGAATGATAACAACTATTAAAATAAATGCAAGATTGAATTTTGCCGTGTCAATCTGCTTTTCAAGGTTGATTTTTGGAACCTTGAGAATTTTCTTTTCCTTTTTCATTTGATTTCTGCCTTATAGCCCAGCCCTTTGATGGACTTGATTTCAAATTCCTCCCAGCCCTCGAAGCGCTTTCTCAAGCGAGAGATATGCACGGTAACTGTGTCTGTAACCGTATCGCAATCGTAGCCCCAAATTTCGTCCATAATCTGAATCCTTGTAAAGATTTGATTTGGCGAGGAAAGGAGCTTGAAAAGTAGCATAAATTCCTTTTGAGGAAGCTCTATGCTCTCCCCCTCTCTTGACACGGTTTGGGAGTTATAGTCAAGGATAACCTTGCCTATATGAAGCTTATGCTCGTTGGCGATGTTGGCACGCCTTAAAAGCGCCTTTATATGCAAAAGAAGCTCCTCTGTGTCGATAGGCTTTGACATATAGTCGTCTATTCCTGAAAGGAAGCCCTTTTTCCTGTCCTCGGGAAGCTGCTTTGCTGAAACCATAAGCACAGGCAGGTCGCTTTTGAAGGTGCGAAGCTCTCTTGTAAACTCATAGCCGTCCATCTTTGGCATCATTATATCTACAATAACTAAATCCACGTGGTTGCTATCAAGAAGGTCAAGTGCCTCTTTACCGTTTGAGGCGGTAAGCACGGTGTATTTTTCCAGCTCCAGCCTTTCCTTCATAACATATCTTATGTTTTTATCGTCATCTACAATGAGTATTCTAAACATTTCTGCTTCTCCTTGTATATTAAATTACGTTTTTTAGTATAACATATATTTTGCTCTTTTGCAATTGTGTTTTTTTCCTCAGCCTTCAACAAATGACACTTAATAAAAATTTTGACAAATTCATAAAAAAACAGGGCAAATGCCCTGTTTTTTATTAGTCTGTTATTAGCTGATATGTGCCCTCTTTAAGGGTTTTTACAAGTGTGTCAAGGCTTGTAATTTCGTACTCGGTAAGAATACCTGCGTTAGCCGGCACGTCGTTATAATGGAAGTCTGTGCCTGAGGTTTTAATAAGGTTAAAATGCTCTGCCCAGGCTTGTGCCACATGATTTCTGGAATCGTGCCCCTTATGTCCGTTGAAGACCTCAACGCCATCAAGATAGACAGGATTTACAACGGTCATATGATTTCTGAATGGGTGAGCCTGTATGATAAGCACACCATTTTCCTTGGCTATCGGGTAGAATTTTTCCGGATTTAGTTCAAAAATTTCCGGGTGGGAAAGCAAAAACTCCTTTGTAATGCCGAATAGCAAATAGTCGTTTATATTTTCGTTAAATCGAAGCTCTGCACCGATAAGAACATTAAGCTTGCCCTCGGCACACGCCTTAAGCTTCTCGTAGCCTTGGAAGAATTTATCAACAAACTCCTCCCAGGTGCTTGCGCCGTTAAAGCCCATTGTACCTTCGTTGAAATGGTTTGACAAAACCAGGGTTGTATAGCCTGCCTCTGTGTACTTTTTTACTATATCCTCTACGCTAACGCATGCGCAAGCGCTGACGTCCTTTGAATGACAATGTAGCTCTGTTTTGAACATATTTACCTCGCTTTATTTTAACTTGTTTTTTTCAACCTCGCCACTGCCCCAGCTGCTATCGGTCTGAATGTGGTTTTTTCTTACGAACTTTGCGATGGATTTTGAAAAATCATCATAGTGAAAGCCGTCGCTAAGCCTAACGACAATGCCCTCTCTACCACGCAAAACGGTTTCCTTGGCTATTTTTTTGATAAGCTCCTCATCGTAAACGCCCTCGTAAAGTGTGGGAACAACCTCTAGCCCCAGCTCCTTACAAATGTCTACCATATCTCCCCAGGCAAGGCAACGATTTGTTTCATCCCATATGGAAAAGACCATAAAATATGATGGCAAGTCGTCGTAGCCGATTGAATGCTTTGCAAAAAGATACTCTCCACAAATGCGCCAGCCCTCCGGTATTTGATGCTGGAAGGTGGGAATTTGAGAAAGCAGCCAGGAGTGGTAGCCCTTATGCTTACTGTCTATGCTCCTTGCGTGACAATGGTCGTTATATATGGTGGTGTTTTCTCCATCCATTTTTTCTGTAACCACTACTCTTTTGCCCTTAAAATGATCTGTTGAGTCAAGAATCTTATCATCATCTGTTGCACCCTCGGAAAAGGGAAAATGAAAGGTCCTTGGATATTTATATCTTTGCGCCATATATTCTCCCCTTTCTTTGAAATACATTAATAGTATAAAGAGGTTAGCCAAAAAAATCAAGACTTATAAAAGAAAAAAGGACACTTTTGTGTCCCTTTTTTTATTTTAGGTCCTTTTTGTTAAATACAATCAAGCCAAGAGCAAGGAATATGGCTGTGCCGCCAAGTGTTGGCATAAGAATATACATAACGTCCTCAAAGGTGTAGGTTGAGCCTGTGCCTATTAAGGTTGAGGTAAACACGTTTGTGTTGTTTAAGAACTCAAGAATAGTTACGGCTGTGGTGTTTTCCGGGTCTACTGCCAAGCCGGCAACCATAATTATAGAGCCGACAATTGCAAACAGAAACGCAACTGCCACATACATAACAACTGCAAGTCCTGTGTTTTTCATAAATACTGCAAGGAAGCAAACCAAGGCAGAAACAAACACATATACAAGAAGTGCAAACAGAATGGAAATAAGCATATAGCCAAAATCCTTTCCTGTAAAGCCACCCTGCTGATAGTCAAAGAAAATCAATGACATACCGAGGGTTAAAAGTGCTTGTGCAAGGACAACTGCGCACATAGCTATTGTGCTTGTTGTGAACATTGACATAAATATTGCGCTTCTTGACTTACCGGAGATAATTTTGTTCCTTACTGTGCCATAGCTAAAGTCCTTACAAATAATAATCGCTATAAGGATAGGAACGATAAGTCCAAAATCTCCGCCCGGTGAAAATGCAGAAAAGAACATGGTTTTTGCATCTAATGCCATTCTGAATTCACCAATCTCCATTTCCCCAAGACCTGTGAAAATAAGCACGTACAAAAGTGGCATAATTATTGCAAAAACAGCGCCGATAATACATACAACAAGGAAAAGCTTATCCTTGAAGGTGCGTTTCAAATCAGTTTTCAAAAGATTAAGCATTGTGATTACCTCCTACGTGTGATAGGTAGTAGTCCTCTATGCTGCCCTTTGTTGTTACAACATTTTGGATTTCAAGACCTAAATCAAGCGCCTTTGCAAAGAGCCAGTTAAGGTGAATATTTCCATATACCTTAACACCCTTTGGCTCAAGCACCAAATTCTTTTCATCCATTGTTTGAACAAGTGTCTCGAAAAGCTTAATTGGATTGTCAACCTCAAGGTAGGTTGATTGCCTGCACTGCTCTGCAAGGTCCTTTGCGGAAATTTCAACAACCATTTTACCCTTGGAGATAATGCCGTATTTTGTTGCAACAAGCGCAAGCTCTGTAAGAATGTGCGAGGAGATTAAAAATGTGATGCCCTTGTCCTTGTTGAGCCTTAAAATCAGCTCACGGATTTCTACAATGCCCGCCGGGTCAAGACCGTTCATCGGCTCATCAAGAATAATAAACTCAGGCTCGCCAATAAGAGCCATTGCAATGCCAAGCCTTTGACGCATGCCGAGAGAAAAGTTGCTGGCATTCTTTTTGTTTGCGTACATATCGAAAAGACCAACCTCAAAAAGCACCCTTTTGATTTTTTCCTCATCATTAATTCCGAGAATATCGCATTGCATTTTTAGGTTATCACGAGCTGACATATTAAGGTAAATTGATGGAGATTCTACAATTGCGCCAACCCTTCTTCTTGCATCATAGATGCTTGGAGAATTGTTGTCAGCCCCAAAAAGCTCAAAGCTACCCTCGTTGGGACTTATAAGCCCTGTAATTAAGCGAATAATTGTGGTTTTGCCGGAGCCGTTTTCTCCAACAAAGCCGTAAATATCGCCCTTTTCTATGTTCATATCAACCTTGCTAAGCGCCCAGGTGCCCTTGTAGCACTTGGATAAGCCGAAGGTGCGAAGCACATATGACATATTATCGCCTCCTTTTATTTTATGCTTTAATAGTAGCATATTTCTTTTTGCTTTTCAATATTAATGGTTGAAAATATAATTTTTTTGTGCTAAAATGTAGGGGTACAAGAAGGGAGAGTCCTTATGCTTTTTTATATTGTTACTATTATCGTTTGTATGCTTGCAATAATTGCAGGCAATGTTTTTTCTGTTCCCTTTGAATGGAATAATTTGCTTTGGGTTTCTGTAAACGTAGTAATTGGCACAATTGGTGTTATTACTGCTGACGGAATTGGGGCTACTGTGATAAGAAGGCTTTTACCTAAGAAATGGTTTATGCCAACGAACAAATTTTGGGATGTGCCAAAATGGGAGCATAATTTTTACAAGGCTATTAAAATTAAGGCATGGAAGGACCACGTGCCAGAGCTTGGTGGCTTTACAAGCTTCAGCAAAAGTGAGCTGAAAAGCACCAGCGACAAGGCTTACCTTGAGCAGTTTTTGGTTGAGATAAACTACGGATATGTTATACATTGGCAAAATGCTATTTGTGGCTTTGTTATTATGTTTATTCCCTATTGGTTTAACCTAACCGGAGTTTTGTTCCCTTGCCCACTGTCAATTTGGATTCCTATTTTTGCTGTTAACTTTATTTTAAGCCTTTTACCTGCTTTTATACTTAGATACACAGGCTACACACTATCAAGGCTTTATAAAAAACAAGCTAAAAAGGCGCAAGAAGCAAGTGAATAGCAAAAAAGCTACCCACCTTGGGTAGCTTTTTCTTATTTGATGAACAAAATCTCAGGCTCTAGTGTATAAAGAGGTAATTCTAAGGTATAGGTGCTTCCCTCTTTTGTGAACACAACATTTTCTTTTTCTCCATTTGGCAAAAGATGCTCTATTTCAGTCGCTTCGTTTTCAAGGACAAGCTTTATTTTTTCCACAGGGTCAAGACCTAAGTTAAATAGTGCAACAAAAAGACTTGAATCAGCCGTTTGAGCGCACTTGAGATAAATTTCCTCATCACCCGGGAAATATACAGGCAGCTCCTTTGTTTCCTTAAGCATGCTTATGAGCATTTCCTTTCTTGAATAGTTTAGGAAGGAAAATGCAGTTGATAAATGAAACTCTGCCACAGGTGTGCCGGCAAAGGTGAAAATTTGACCACCGAGGCTGTTTTTATATGATATAACACCCGGGAAAAGCCTTTCATAGCTTTGGTTATCTGTGGTGTTCAGAACCCATGAAAGTGCCTTAGCTTGGTTATCTATTGGAGCTAGCTCCTTAAGCTGCATTTGGATTTTTGTATATTTTTGACTTTCCAAAATAAGCTCCGTAACGGGCTGCTTGCCCTGCCACTCCCTTACATCAACGCCAAGATACTTGGAAAAACCTCTCTTACAAAGATTTTTGGCAGTATCTGACGCAATAAATACAGGACCCTTTAGGATATCCATAATCTGCTCATCGGTAAGGCGTGTGTCAACGTCCCCCTCCAAGCAACAAACGCCACCGACTTCACTTGAAAAATACATAGGTATGCCAAGCTTTTCAAGAACGCAGTAGCTCCAGCCGTCCCACTCCTCCTTTACTCTACCATAGGTAAAGTCCGGCTCGTCGGGTGTATAGATACGACAGCCGTGCCATTTAAGAGTTGGTGTAAGACGGCACAGCTCCTCATAAAAGCCATGATATTTGCTAAGCTTTTTACGATATGCAGCTCCGCTTTGCGGCTCATAAGTCAGCAAGCGAGTTATCCAGTGCTTTGCTCCGTTTGCACCCTCTAAAATAGAGCCTGTAAAGTGTGTATGCAGAGATTGGGCGCTTGTGCTATAACGGTTTTGTGGGCATGTGTCGGTTTCGGCAAGAATGATATCACACTTGCCCTTTAGCTTTTCGATTTGTGTCCTGCAGCGATGGAAAACACGGCTGAAATATCTTGGACCTGTTGGGGTATAGTTGCCGTTGTTTATCCTTACCATAACAGGATTGCCCTTGCCTGCTAAGATGGTGGCAATTTCGGAGGCAAACTCTGCATTATTACCACAGCAGCAATAGGATGCGTGCAATGTCGGGTCTACGCTATCAATTGCATCTCGCATAATCCTTGCCCCTGCCAGCAAGGATTCCTTTTGTGTTTCTATAAATATGTCTGTATATTTTTTCGCTGTTTCTGTTTTTTGGTTAACTATCTCCCAAAGCTCCTGCCTTGAAAGCTCGGTGCCTGCTCCCTCGTTAAAGCGAGCCATATGTAGCGGGCACGCGCAGCCCTCGCCCTTAAACCAAATAAGACGAAAGTCATCATCTATCATTATAGTTTCGGGCCCTGCTTGAGCAACGGTTTTGATGGCATTGTACAGATATTTCTTAAAGCCCTCATCACAGGGGCAAGCAACCCTTGTTGGAGTACCGTCTGTAAAGTTTACGTGGGTTTGATAAGGAAACATCTCGCCTAAAATCCAGCCGTGTCCCACGGTGGCTTGCACAAGAATACCGCTTTTTATCCCCATTTTATCGAGGCGCTTTTTGAATTTTGCATATTTTTCGCAAAGAATTTTTGCCTTATCTGCAGGGGGATTGCCCTCCGGCACAAGTGTCATACAAAATAGGGCGCAATTTGCAATGCCGGAATCTACCTGCATTTTTATATCTTGACAAATTTCCTCAAGATGCTCCAAAAGCAGGGGCATTATTGTATATGAATATAGCTTGTTTTCCATTTGTTTTTTCCTTTGATTTTATTTACAAGCCAATTATAGCACATTTATATTTTGTCATGCAAGATATTATTTGACTTTTAAGCTTTTAGGTGGTAAAATTATTTTGTGAATATGGTAAGTATGATTTTCACCCCACAAGGAGCATTTAATATGATAAATGAGCTACAAAAAAGAAATTTAGCCTCTTTACTTTCAAGAGAGGAAATGAAGGATATACTCTGCCGACAGATGTATGGCTATTTGCCAACGGTAAATTTTGAAATGACAGTTAGTGAGCCAACCGATGTGTATGGCGAGTATCAGCTCGGCACGGTTGTGCATTCCTATGTTCAGATGACTATTACTGTTGAAGGGAAATCACACAGCTTTAGGGTGGACAGGCTTTTACACAACGACGGCATGAAAAGACCGACTATCATTTTGAATAATTTTCATCCGATTTACGCCTCCAGATATTTTGCTATTGAGGAAATGACCGAAAAGGATGTAAACTTTATCGCAGTTTCCTACGAGGACCTGACAACTGATAATGATGACTTTACAACGGGTCTTGCGCCCTTGCTTTTACCAAATGGACAAAATACAGACACAGCCTGCGGTAAAATCGGTATTTGGGCTTGGGGAAATATGCGTCTTGTTGACTATGCGCTGACCCTTGACTGTGTAGATAAGGACAACATTTGTATAGCGGGACATTCTCGTCTTGGCAAGACTGCGCTTTACACAGGTATGCAGGATACAAGAATTAAGTTTGTTTTCTCTAATGCCTCCGGTTGCTGCGGAGACAGCCTTGCCAAGGGTAACAGCGGACACGAAAGCGGCGAGGATAAGCGAATGAGTGGGGAGCTATACTCTGATATTTACAGGGTTTTCCCATTCTGGTTTTGCAAGAGCTTTGAAAAGCACACAAAAAAGAATTATTGCGATGATTTCGACCAGCATTTCCTTTTAGCTTCTATTGCCCCAAGATATGTGGTTCTTGGAGCTTGCAGCCACGACTTTTGGGCGGACCCTGTGTCTGCGCAACTAAGTGCGCTTGCTGCTTCCCCTGCTTGGGAGAGCCTTGGGCTTGCCGGCTATACAGCTAAGGAGCTTTTAAGTGTTGGGCAGGCAAATGACGAGGGGCATATCGGCTTTTTCCTCATTAACTCCAGACACTATCTTTCAAGGCATAGCTGGAACCATTTTATTGACTTTATATTGAAGCACAAGAATTAGATTTTATTGTTTATTTTGCCCTTTTAAGATTAAACTAATAAGGGGTGGTTTTATGAAGAGGTTTAGACCTTTTATTGTTAATTTGGCATTTATTTTGATAGGCTCGTTTGTTTTGGCACTGGGTATTAATATGTTCCTTGTGCCAAGCAAAATCTCCTCCGGAGGTATATCCTCTATTGGAACTATTCTTTTACACCTTTTCGGTGTGAGAATGTCTATTACCAATATTGTAATAAATGCTCTGCTCTTTCTTTTAGGCTTTAAGTACCTTGGAAAGGAATCGGTTTTGAAAACGGTTATTGGCATTATTGCCTTGACCGGCTTTTTGGAGCTGACAAGTCTTTTCCCGGCTTATAGTGAGGACCTTGTGGCTTCAACTGTGGTTGGTGGCTTGCTTATAGGAATTGGGGTGGGACTTGTTGTCAGACAGGGGGCTTCCACCGGTGGCAGTGATTTTTTGGCGCTGATGATAAAGCGCATTATCCCCCACGCCTCCATTGCACATATTATTCTGATTCTTGATAGCGCAGTTATTATCCTTTCCGGTATTGTTTTTAAGAGTATTACTATTACAATTTACTCTGTAATTGCTATGTATATTTCTTCCCTTGTTACGGACTTTATTGTAACCCTTGGAAATAAGGCAAAGGCTGTGCAAATCTTTTCAAATAAGCACGAGGAAATTGCAGATTTTGTTATGAACAGCTTTGAAAGAGGGGCAACGGGTATACATTGCCGCGGTATGTACTCTCACAAGGAAAAGACTATGCTTCTTTGCGTTGTTTCTCCTAAGGAGCTACCGATTTTGGTAGGCGCAATTAAAAAATTTGACAAGAGCGCATTTGTTATAATTAATGACGCAACCGAGGTGCTTGGGCTGGGCTTTCGCTCCTATGCCGAGTATGACGAGGTTAACATTGATAAAAAGAAAAAAGCCCCATAATTTGGGGCTTTTTTATGCTTATTTTTCAAATATGAGCATATTCCAGGATTGCTTGCTTAATAAAATACTTTTTGATATTGCCTTGCTTTGTGGCTTAACCTGCTCACATTCCTTGGTGTTTGTTGCTTTTAGGTCGCTTGAATATAGCTCTATATGCTCCTTTAGGGTGTAGCCCTCAAATCCCTCTAGGCTTACATCAAGCTCCATATCGGACTCTAGACTACGATTCACTGCGAAAACAACAACCTGTTCCTTTTCTTCATTATAAATAACCGAGGAATAAAGGTATGGAATATCGGTATTTTCCTTGGATTTGTAGGTGTCGCTTTCGTTTTCTGTTTTTAGGGTTGTGCCATTTCCATAAAGGGATGCGTACATATATGGATAGAAGATTGTTTGCTTCCAGGCGCTGCCGCCGTTTTCGGTCATAATTGGTGCGATTACATTAACAAGCTGTGCAAGGCAACCGATTTTTACCCTGTCGCAGTTATTTTGAAGAGTCATAAGCATACAGCCGACCAAAAGTGCGTCCTCAAAATTAAATTTTTCCTCAAGAAGATAGGGGGCAATTTGCCATCTTTCGGCAGTTTTTTCCTCATCCTTGGTTCTGTACCAAACATTCCATTCATCAAAGGAAAGGTTAACTGTTTTGGTGCTGTTCTTTTTTGCCTTGATTTCGTCGCAGATTTGGGCAGTTTTCTTAATGAAATTGTCCATATCCTCGGCTCTGGCAAGGAAGTTTTTGGTATCATTTTCCTTGTTGCCATAGTAGCAATGGAGAGATAGATAATCTATGTAGTCATAGGTGTGGTCAAGCACGGTCCTTTCCCACTCTCCATAGGTGGGCATATGGGGGTCGGAGCTACCACAGGCAACAAGCTCAATTTGTGGGTCAACCCACTTTAGAACCTTGGCTGTTTCTGTGGCTACTCTGCCATATTCCTCGGCGGTTTTGTGGCAAATTTGCCAGTCGCCATCCATCTCATTTCCCAAGCACCATAGCTTAATATCAAAGGGCTTTTCAAAGCCGTTTTTTCTGCGGAGATTTGCAAAATATGTATTTGTGTCGCTGTTGCAATATTCAATAAGCTCTCTTGCCTCATCCGGTCCTCGTGTGCCAAGGTTGACAGCCATCATAATTTCGGAATTGGCTTTTTTTGCCCACGCCTGAAACTCGTCAATGCCCACCTGGTTTGTTTCGACGGTGAGCCAAGCAAGGTCCAGCTTTTGCGGGCGCTTGCTTTTGTCCCCTATGCCGTCCTCCCAGTTATAGCCGGAAACAAAGTTTCCACCGGGGTAACGCACAACAGGCACAGAAAGCTCCTTAATAAGCTCCAAAACGTCGCCTCTAAAGCCTTGGTCGTCGGCGCTTGGATGCTCCGGCTCGTATATGCCGTTATAGACTGCTCTGCCTAAATGCTCAATAAACGAGCCATATATACGTCTGTCGATTTTATCTATTATATTTTCTCTTTTAGCACTTATTTTTGCTTTCATTTTAATACTCCTTGGTTGTGGTAAGATTATTATATCATAAAAGTAAACGCTTCAGCGTTTGTAACGTCGCAAGACGTAGCTTTTCAAGCCATAGGCGCAGAATATCCTTTTAGCCATCAATGAAATTACCGCAATAATGCTTGCCATTTTTGATATAAGTTAATTTCATTATACCACACAAATATTTTCTTGTAAAGTTTAAAGGGAAAACTTTGAATTATTCTTGCAAAGCCGTATTTTTTTGATATACTAAAGGTGTAAATTAATTTCTTTAAGAGGTATTTATGGAAAAGAAGGTTATCAAGTTAGGCGTTGTGGGGCTTAAAAGAGGGGCTTATGTTGCTTGGACCTTGATTGGGGATGACAATGTGGTTATCCGTGCTATTGCAGATAGCGACCCTGCTACGCTTAAGTCGTGCAAGGAAGACTACGAGAAAAACGGAGTTAAGGATTTGCTCTGCTTTGATAGTATTGAAGAGCTTTTGAAAAGTGATATAGATGCTGTTTACATAGCAACCGACAAGCCACTACACACAAGGCATACAGTTATGGCTCTTGAGGCGGGTAAGCACGTTTTAAGTGAAATCCCTGTAATTGAAACCATTGACGAGGTGAAAATCCTTTATGATGCAGTAAAATCACATCCTGAGCTTAAATATATGGCAGGGGAAAACTGCTTTTACTGGGCTTTTATAGAAAAATGGAAGGAAATGCACGAGGCTGGCGAATTTGGTGACATTCTTTATGCAGAGTCTGAATATTTGCACGCACCACACCCCGACGAGATAAAGCCGTATAACCCAGAAAACCATTGGAGAAAATACAACCCTGCAATTACATATTTGACACATAATTTGGGACCTTTACTCTACATAATGGACGACTACCCCATTAGCGTTTCTTGTATGGCTCCTAATGCTGCTAGATATAATCAATACAGTAAGGGAGACGAAAACGGAATAGCAATTTTCAAGACCGCCAAGGGTGCAGTAATCCGTATTTTTATCGGCTTTGGTATGTATGTTGGCTATGACCATAATTTTGCTCTTTATGGAACAAAGGGCTCAATTCTTACTGATAAGACAAAGCCACTTGAGGAGGCAACCTCCTTTGCTAAGCTTTACGATGTGCCAAATACCTTCGAAAAGTATTTTGAAATTCCCGTTAAGCTATCGGAAACAGATGATGTATACGGCCATGGTGGTGTAGATGCTAAAATGATACGCGATTTTATAAGGTGCATAATAGACGACACTGCCCCACCGATTGATGTTGAAATGGGAATAAGGATTTCCCTGCCCGGCATTATTGCAAACGAGTCGGCTAAGCTTGGTGGCGAGCTTATGACAATCCCTACAATTGAAGATTTGATTAAGGATTAAGAGAAGAAAAAAGGACACTCAAAATAGTGTCCTTTTTGGTTTGCTGGTGACCCGTAGGCATGTCGAATCCTGCACACTTCCACGCCCTAAATTTTCTCTAAAAACGCCCGAAAGTGTCGCATTTTGGCACTTTTTTCTTGATTTTTGAGGCTCAGTTAGACTAATGTTGAAAGCCTAATTTCGAACACACTTTCGCGAGAATTCGTAGTTGAGGGAGTAGGGAGAAAATCGCTATTGTAATAATATTAATCAGAATCAGGTTTCTTTCGTCCTGAGCAATATGGACAGCCACGACCGTTGTTTCTGCTTTGTATTATTGCTTCCCATTCGTGCCCTTTTTTACATTTCCACCAAACTTTTTTGTTGCTGTTTGGAAATACATGCGCTGGAGTTAACTCGGCGTTTTTTTCGTAATTCCATTCACTTGCTAAAATAGGATTAATCGTTTGTAAATCGTTCTTACCCTTGATAAGTCTTTGCCCTGAGCAATACGGACAACCATTACCCCTGTTTCTACTGGATATTACTGCTTGCCATTTATGTCCATTTTTGCAAATCCACCAAACCTTTTTATTGCTGTTAGGAGTTACGTCCGTAGGCAATAATCCATTATTCTTTACGTAATCCCATTCACTTGCTAAAGTTGGGTTGAGTGTTTGCAAATCATTTTCACCTTTTATAGCAAAATATCCAGAGCAATATGGACATCCAGCACCTTTATTCCTGCTTGAAATCGCAGCTTGCCACTCATGCCCTTTGCTACAAATCCACCGAGCTTTTTTATGACTGCTTGCAGAAACGATCTCAGGTCTTAACTTGCCATTTTTTGCATAATTCCATTCTTGAGCAATTTTTGGATTCATAACCAAAAGAGAGTTTTCTTTTTCTGTGTATTCACGTAAACTTTCTATTTCAATAACATCTCTTTTTAGATCAATATCTAAACTGCAATTTGTTATTTCATCTAAAATCATTTTAATTATTTTTTGCAGATCTTTATAATAATCATCTACAATATAATCCAAAGAACTATCGTTTAATGGTGGTAGTTTTTCTCTTATTCTGTATAGTTTTATACCATCTTTTTTGCATTTTTCATTTTTTTCTAAATCTTTTTCTGCTTTGTTTTTATGCCAAAAATATCCGTCATATTCAATGGCAGTTTTCATTGAAGGAATATATATATCTAATTCATATCCAAAATCCTTGTAAGAGTGTCGTACATCTATACCAAATTTTTTTAGATAAAAAGCAAGAGCATATTCAGGGAAGGATGTCCTTCGTTCGGAACTACAAATAGGACAACCTCTACCATTGCTCCTATGAGAAACCGTCGCTTGCCATTCGTGCCCTTTTTTGCATTTCCACCAAACTTTTTTGTTGCTATTAGGCATAATATCTAAAGGGGTTAATTCATCGTTTTTTTCATAATTCCATTCTTTCGCTAAATTAGGATTAATTGTTTGTAAATCATTAAATCCTTTTATTGCTTTTTGATTTGCACAATATGGGCAATTAGCCCCTTGAGTTCTGCTGCTTATTGTGGCTTGCCATTCGTGCCCTTTTTTGCATTTCCACCAAACTTTTTTATCACTTCCGGAAGAGACTTCTGCAGGTGTTAACCCGTTGTTCTTTTCATAGTTCCATTCACTTGCTAAAACTGGATTAGTAGTCTGTAAATCTGTATAACCTTTTATAACTTTTTTGCCTGCACAATAAGGACAATTGCGTCCATTATTTCTATGATTAATTGATGATTCCCACTCATGGTCTTTACTACATTTCCACCAAACTTTTTTATTGCTATTAGGCAATACATCCATAGGTGTTAATCCTTTGTTTCTTTCATAATTCCATTCTTTTGCCAAAGATGGATTAACAGTTTGTAAATCATTTTCGCCTTTAATGGCTATTTTTCCTGCGCAAAAAGGACAATCAGCACCTTTATATCTGTTCCATATTATTGCTAACCATTCGTGACCATTTTCACATTTCCACCAAACTTTTTTGTTGCTACCAAGTGTCAATTTTGATGGGTCAAGGTCTGTATTCTTTTCATAGTTCCATTCAGTCATTAATTTGGGATTATCAATTAAATATTTCTTTTCCATAAAATCCCCCATTTCGTGATGTTTACTTAATTATAACACACAAATGTTTTCTTGTAAAGTTTCAGGTGTCTTGAAATTGTGACACCTTGTAAAAAGTTAGAGGGAGACGTACTTTTGCGCTGCAAAAGCAAGCGGGAAGGCTCCTGACGGAGCTATTTCTGCCGAGCCTTTTCCTTGCAACCCGTGAACCCCAAAACTCATACTTCGTTTTGAGGACCCCTTGGCGCTGACAACGGCTTTCGTCAGAAATGCGAACCCGATTTTCTCAATTAAGCGAGTCGAGCAAGCAAATTTTCGTTAAGCAAGAAGCTATCGAAAATTTGTACGGGAAGATGCCTTGCCAAACAAGCTTCCGACACGTGACCCTACTCTCGTGAACGAGAGCAAGCGGGAAGGTTCACTTCGTGAACTATTTTCGTCTAGCCTCTTGTGAGCAAGCTCCCGTCGGCTTTAGCCGAAAATGCGAATCCGATTCAAAATGCGATTGCATTTTGAAGATGGGTCGATGAGCGTACGGAAGTCACAACAAAACGAAAAAAGCACTCCATTTGGAGTGCTTTCATTTTGTTGGTGACCCGTACGGGAATCGAACCCATGTTACAGCCGTGAAAGGGCCGTGTCTTAACCGCTTGACCAACGGGCCAAATGTGGTGGCGGAAATGGGATTTGAACCTATGACCTGCCGGGTATGAACCGGATGCTCTAGCCTCTGAGCTATTCCGCCATATACACATTTGCGCTTTAATGCTTGGATATTATATCATACGCTTTTTATGTTGTCAAGTCCTTTTTTTGCTTTTTTTCAAAATTTTTGTTTAGGAGCGAGAATTAAAATCAAAAAGGGCTACTCTGTGTAGCCCTTTTTAATTATTTGCTTAGCTTTGCGTAGGTTTTTTCGGTAAATTTTTCGTTGTAAACAATAAATCTTTCGTGTGTGCCCTCGCCTATTACGCCACATTCATCATATGCCTTTACGCTGAAGGTAATTTTTCTGCCGTCAACCGCTATAACCTCTGTTTCTGCATACACCTGCATACCTACCGGTGTGGCGGAAAGGTGTGAAACGTCCATTTTAGTGCCCACTGTACCAGAGCCAATGTCCAGACACGGGGTCAAGGATTTATATGCACACTCTTCCATAAGTGCAATCATACGCGGGGTTGCTAAAACCAAAAGCTCTCCACTACCAAACGCCTTGGCTGTATCCTTTTCTGAAACTGTGATTTCTATCTTATTTTTAATGCCGTTAGTTATCATCACTCTCTTGCTCCTCTAAAATATCCTCTGCCTTGCTCTTTTCTCTTAAGTATCCATATTTCGCAAGCTTTTGCATTAGGAACAAAATGGCTTGAACGGGAATACCGATAAAGAAAATTGGCCAAAAATTATATGCATTTTCTACCGATGTGAAGAAAACAAGATGCAAATATATGCTTGCAAGGGTTGCCCACGCACAAACCGAGGACAAAATAAACTTTACAATCCAGTTAAATACATTTTTGCCAAAAAGCAAAACAGCAACACAAGAAAGCGGCACCGCCCAAACAAACACAATCCAAGGTGGCTGACCGTTACCCTTAACTGTATCGTATATAAAATATATTATTGCTGCTATAAGCCAAATAGATACACCGGCAAAGCAACAAATCCATGCGCCGTATGCCCTAATATCCCTTTCCTTTTTGCTTTCTATTTTCGCCTGTGGCTCAGTCTCTCCGACAAGGTCGTTCATTGTTATACCATAAAACTCACAAATCTCATAAAGAACATTTAGGTCAGGGAGAGTGTCGCCCTTTTCCCAACGCGAGATAGCCTTGTCCGAGTAGTTAAGCCTTTCAGCAAGCTCAGCCTGAGTGAGCCCCTTTTGCTTACGGAGTATACCCAAATTTTGGGCAACAACCGATTTAACATCCTTCATAAAGCCTCCATAAAATTCAAAAAAACAACTTTAGATTGAATTTTTCTTACTATCGGTCTTTCTATGATTTTTTATCATTCTATCACAAAAACCCAGCAAAGTCAAGGGTTTTTAGGCTCATTCTACAGTTTGTAGAGTTATAATTCTACAAAAATGAGGGTTATGTTCTAAAACATTAGGAAAGGAAAACCAATATGTCCTTTACTTTTTTTGGGGTTTTTGATAAAATTCCCTTGTTGTTTAACCATTCTATTTTTCGAGGAGACGACAATGAACAAAAAAATTATTCCTATTTTCTATGCATGTGATGATGCGTTTGTTAAGTACACTATCGTATCGCTAAAATCAATGATTGAAAATGCATCTAAGGATTACAGCTATAAAATTTACGTTTTGAATACTAACATTGGCGATGATATGGCGGATAGACTCTCTGCCCTTTCAAATGATAGCTTTGAGGTTATCTTTACCAATGTTTCCTCTTACCTAGAATCCATTTCTGACAGGCTTCCTCTTAGACACTACTACTCTAAGACAACCTATTACAGACTCTTCATTTCTGAAATGTTTACCGAATACGACAAGGTTATCTACATTGATAGCGATACTATTGTTCAAGGCGATATTTCAGAGCTTTATAATACCGATATCGGGGACTTTTATTTAGGTGGCTGTCGTGAGCAGGCTATGGAGCAGGTTGATGTTTATGGCACTTACTGTGAGGAGGTTGTTGGTGTTAGCCGCCATGCTTTCTTTAATGCCGGTGTGATGCTTATGAACACAAAGCAGTTCAGAGATAAGAAGGTGCTTGACAGATTTATCAGCTACCTTGGCGAATATGACTTTATAGTTACACAGGACGAGGACTATCTAAACCTTATTTGTAAGGACCATGTTTACTGGCTTGACCAAAAATGGAACACAGAGCTGACTGACGGACTTGAATATCCTTATGACTACAGAGATGCCTCTATTCTCCACTATATTATGGTAAACAAGCCTTGGCATTATCACGAGTGCCGTGGGGCTGATATTTTCTGGTCCTATGCTAAGACCACCTCTGTTTATGATATGCTAAAGGCTGAGCTTGAGGCATATACTGACGAGGAAAGACAAAGAGATGCTGAAAGTGCAAGACAGCTTGCCCAAATGGCTGTTGACGAAACAAACCGTGAGGACAACTTCTTAAAGCAGCATATTAAAAAAAAACGCTCTCAATACAGAGTTAAGCTTGAAGAAAAAATAAGACAGTACGAAAAGGAAGGTAGATTTGACGAGGATGTTGAGGACGACCCACCATCAAGACAGATCATGCCTGACGAAATTGATTACTTAAGACGTGGACTTGGTGCTAAATTCAAGACCTGGGTTGCACACCAAAAGGCAAAGATTTTTCTAAAGACTATTCTTGATAAGAAAATCATGATTATTAAGGATATCAAGGGCATTGAAAACTGGAAAAGCCTAACCACCGGTGCAATTGTTACCTGCAACCACTTTAACGCCTTTGACAGCTTTGCTATCCAAGAGGCTTATCATGCCTCCAAGCAATGGCCAAAGCAAAAGTTTTATCGTGTTATTAAGGAAGGCAACTACACCTCATTTCCCGGCTTTTTTGGGGAGCTTATGAGGCACTTCTATACCCTGCCCCTTTCCTCTAACCTAAAGACAATGGTTAAGTTTACAGAGGCTACAAACACGCTTCTTCAAAAGGGCAATTTTGTGCTTTTCTATCCTGAGCAGGCTATGTGGTGGAACTATCGTAAGCCAAGACCCTTAAAGCCCGGCGCTTACAAGTTTGCTGTAAAAAATAATGTGCCTGTTCTCCCTTGCTTTATAACAATGAGGGATTCCGAAATTCTTGGCGAGGATTTAAGAAGATCTATCAAGGACTTTGATATTGACGAAAACTTTATTCCGGACGGATATTATGTACAGGAATATACAATCCACGTAGGTGAGCCTATTTATCCCGACCCTAACCTAAGCTACAAGGAAAATATGGCTTATCTTGCAGAAAAGAACTTTGAATGCTGGAAGGCGATTTACGAAAAGGAATACGGCATTAAGCTTGAATATTAATAAAAAAAGGAACGGTAAACCGTTCCTTTTTTATTTGTAAAAGCACCCATTATGCTAAGCTTTTGCATAATGGGTGCGTTTTCAGACACGGCTTTTGCCTACTGTCCTATTATTTCTTTAAGAGATTTTATATAGGTATAACCCTTTTTCTCAAGCTTTTGTCTTTCCTCTTCCATGTAAGCCGCTATACTGCTTGTGGAATGGGTATCAGAGCAAATTGCAAAGGGCTTTTTCGATTTTGCAATAAGGTCAATCATTTCCTCGCTTGGATACGGGCTTGTCCTATAGCCGCGGGAAATTGCGCCTGTATTGATTTCAAAAATAGCGTCTGTTTTATTAAGCTCCTCGATTGCCTCGGTATACGCCTTTATATAACGAGGGTCGGCTGTATCTATAAGGGGCATTTTTTCATTAAACTTAGTAATTAAGTCAAAATGACCGATGATTTGGCAATTGGTAACCTTGACAATGTCCTTCACAAGCTTAAAGTAGTCTATTGCGTATAAAACACCGTCGCCACCATAATATTTATCAATATTTTCCTTTGTGATTTGGGCGCTGTTATCAAGCTCCAAATATACGCCGTCCTTGTATATATAATGGACAGAGCCTAAAATGTACTCATAGCCCTTGGCAGGGGTGGAAAAATAGTCCTGCTCTATGCCTAAGTAGATTTTGATTTTGTCCTTGTATTTTTCCTTGAGGGACAAAACTTCTTTTTTGTACTCCTCCTGCTGATTTTCCCCCATGCTCCAGCTACAATCAAAAATCATTGGTGCGTGGTCGGAAAAGCCAAGCTCGGGCATACCGGCATCAATGGCTGATAAAACCATTTCCTCTAAGGAGTCTTTACCGTCACTATATGTGGAGTGTGTGTGGTAGGTAGATACTATCATTGTGTCATTTTTTCCTGCTTTACCTTGTGGTCTATTATGTGTCTTGACGCAAGCTCCCTGTGGATATCTTCAACGGAAATACCCATTTGAACCATCAAAACCATAACATGGTATGCAAGGTCAGCTATTTCGTAAATTGTTTCCTTCTTGTCGTCTGCCTTACCGGCGATAATAACCTCTGTGCATTCCTCGCCAACCTTTTTAAGGATTTTGTCTGTGCCCTTTTCAAAAAGGTATGTGGTGTAGGAGCCCTCCGGCTTATCCTTTTTTCTGCCAACTAATAGGTCGTAAAGCCCCTCAAGCGTAAACTCGTGCATATCCTCGCTTTGGTATACAGGCTCAGTAAAGCAGGAGTCTGTGCCCTTATGGCAGGCAGGACCGTCCTTTTCTACTACTACGGTCAAGGCATCGTAATCGCAATCGGCTGTGATGGAAACAATATGCTGATAATTGCCACTTGTTTCTCCCTTTAGCCAAAGCTCCTTACGGCTTCTGCTGTAAAAGCAGGTAAGCCCCTTTTCCATAGATATTTTTAGGCTCTCCTTGTTCATATACGCAACTGTGAGCACCTTTTTGGAAATGGAGTCCACAACCACGCAAGGAATCAAGCCGTCCTTATCAAATTTCAACTTTTCAATATCTAACATAACTATAACCTAACCCTTATGTCGTTTTCCTTAAGCTCTTTTTTAAGCTCCTTAATTTCCACCTCACCAAAGTGGAAGATGGATGCAGCAAGACCTGCATCTATATCCGGTATTTCCTTAAATAGCTCTATAAAATGGTTTATTGAGCCTGCACCGCCGGAGGCTATAACCGGCACATTAACTGCCTCGCAAACAAGCCTTAAAAGCTCTATATCAAAGCCGTTTTTAACGCCGTCTGTGTCGATGGAGTTTACAACAACCTCTCCCGCACCAAGCATAACGCACCTTAAATCCATTCAATGGCTTCCATACCTGTGTTTTCTCTGCCACCCTTGGAAAATACCATAAACTGTCCGTCAACTCTTTTAATATCCGCTGACAAAACAACGCATTGGCTACCATACTTTAGTGCTGCCTCTTTTATAAGCTGAGGGTTTTTAATTGCACCGGAGTTTACGCTAACCTTATCTGCGCCACATTTCAAAACCCTATCAAAGTCCTCAAGGGTATTTATTCCACCGCCAACGGTAAGCGGAATGAATACGTTTTTGGCAACCTCTGTAAGAATTTCGGTAAACAGCTTCCTTTCCTCATAGGATGCTGTAATATCGTAAAAAACAAGCTCGTCTGCGCCGTTTTGAGAGTAGTATTTTGCAAGGTCAACAGGAGAGGAAACATCCTTAACCCCCTCGAAATTTACGCCCTTTACAACTCTGCCATCACGAACATCAAGACAAGGAATTATTCTTTTTGTAATCATTTTGCCACCTCAAGTGCCTTAGCAAGGTCTATTGCGCCTGTATAGTAGGCTTTGCCTATGATAGCACCATACATATCCATTTCCTTAAGGCTCTTTATATCATCAATTGTAGACACTCCCCCCGATGCAATTATATCAAGGGAGTATTTTTTGTTAAGTGCTTTATAAAGCTCCAAATTGGTGCCACCCATAGCGCCGTCCTTGGAAATGTCGGTGCAGATTACGGTTTTGACACCTATTTTTTCTATTTTGGAAAGAAAGCTCTCAAGGGTGTATCGGCTTTTTTCAACCCAGCCCTTAATTGCAATATAGCCATCCTTAACATCAGCACCTACGGCAACCTTGTCCCCATACAGCCTTACTGCCTCCAAAAGAAAGCCCTCATCTGTTACTGCGCTTGTGCCAAGAATAACACGGTCAGCACCGTTATTTAGGTACTTTTCAACCACCTCGATAGAACGGATACCGCCACCGATTTCAAGAAACAAATCTGTTTCCTCGGCAATCCTCTTTACTATTTCAATATTAGGTGTATCACCGTTTTTTGCCCCCTCAAGGTCAACCACGTGTATGAATTTTGCGCCCTTTGCTTCAAAATCCTTGGCAATTTCCCAAGGTCTTTCGCTATAGACGGTCATTTGGTTGTAGTCCCCCTTGAAGAGTCTGACTGCCTTTTTATCGTATAAATCTATTGCGGGAAAAATTCTCATTTATTACTCCATTTCGCAAAATGCTCTGAGTATATTTAGTCCTACATCTCCACTTTTCTCCGGGTGGAATTGTGCGCCCATAACATTGTCCTTGCCCACTATTGCAGTAAGCTCACAGCCATACTCAGTTGTGGCAAGAAGGCTATCCTCACAGTCTGTGGCATAATAGGAATGAACGAAGTATACAAAGTCTCCGTCCTTTATGTACTTAAAAAGCGGATGCTGTTTTTTGAAAATCAAGCCGTTGTAGCCTATATGTGGAATCTTTAGCTTGCTGTCGATAGCCCCCTTCATAGGAACAACTGAGCCCTTTAAGAGCCCTAAGCCATCAAACTGCCCAAACTCGTAGCTTTTTTCAAAAAGCAGCTGCATACCAAGGCAAATACCCAAAATCGGCTTGCCGTTTTTGGCTTCCTCAATTATAACCTTGTCAAGCCCCGTTTCGCGAAGCTTGCCTATGGCATCCTCAAATGCGCCAACACCCGGCAGAAGAATTTTGTCTGCCTTTTTTATAACGTCCTTGTCGCCTGTGACTACTGCCTCGGCGCCAATATAACTAAACGATGACTTAACGGAGAAAAGATTTCCCACCCCGTAGTCAATAATTGCTATCATTAGATTACCCCTTTGGTAGATGGAATTTCGTCCTTGAATTTTTCGTCAATTGCAACTGCCTCCTTAAGCACCCTTGCAAGAGCCTTAAAGGCACCCTCAATAATGTGGTGAGAGTTAGAGCCGGCAAGCTGTCTTATGTGGAGTGTTATTCCCGCTTCTCTTGCAAGAGCGCTCAAAAACTCCTCAGTCAGCTCTGTATCAAAATCCCCAACCTTGTACGCCGGAATACTAAGGCCATAGAAAAGACCGCCTCTGCCTGAGATGTCAACGGCGCACATAACAAGCGCCTCATCCATGGGCAAAATAATATCGCCATAGCGACAGATGCCCTTCTTATCTCCAAGCGCCTCTGAAAGTGCCTTACCAAGGGCAATGCCTATATCCTCGGTGGTGTGGTGATAGTCAACCTGTGTGTCGCCCACGCACTTAACTGTTAAATCAAATCTTGCGTGCTTTGAAAAAAGAGTGAGCATGTGGTCAAGGAAGCCACAGCCTGTTGAAATATCACTTTCACCCTTGCCGTCAAGGCTTAGGGTAAGCATAATATCGGTTTCGTTTGTTTTTCTTGCTATGCTTGTCTTTCTCATTTTTCTCCCTCCAATATGGCCTTAATTTGGGTAAGCAAAACATCCATTTGCTCTCTTGTGCCTATGGTAATTCTGTTGAAATCCGCAATCTTGGGCTTGGTGAAATGTCTAACAAGGACACCCCTCTGCTTCAGCTTCAAATAAAGCTCCTCACCATTGATTTTGTCGCTTTTTGCAAACAGGAAGTTTGCACTTGAGCTTAAGACCTCAAAGCCAAGTGCCTCAAGATTCTTTTTTGTGTACTCTCTTGTTTTTATAATTTTCTTGGCATTATTCATATAGTACTCATCATCGTCAATTGCACGAGAGCCGGCAATTTGACTTAGGCGATTAACGTTATATGGATTTGTTGAGTACTTTATGGTGTTAAGGTCACAAATAAGCTCCTTTGAGCCGATGCCAAAGCCTATTCTGCCACCTGCCATTGAGCGAGATTTAGAAAAGGTCATTGTAACAAGAAGGTTGTCGTATTTTTCTACAAGCGGAACACAGCTTTCAGCACCGAAGTCCACATACGCCTCGTCAACTATGACAACACGATTGGGATTTGACCTAACAAGCTTTTCTATTTCGTCTCTTGGGAGCGCTATGCCTGTTGGTGCGTTTGGATTTGCTATAACTATGTTTTCCTCAAGCTCGTAATAATCACTTAGGTCGATTGTAAAATCGTCCTTTAGTGGAATTATTTTATATTTTATGTTATTAAGCTCTGCAAAAACGGAATAAAAGCCGTAGGTAATATCGGCAAAGGCTATTCCCCTATTGCTATCGCAAAACGCCATAAATGCAAAATTCAAGATCTCATCACTGCCATTCGTTACAAGGACCTGGTCCGCACAAACGCCATAACGATTGGCAATTTTTTGTGTAAGCTCAGTACACTCCGGGTCAGAATACAAATGTAGCCTTTCCGCCTCTTTCCTAACTGCCTCGTATACACCCTTAGATGGTGGATATGGAGATTCATTTGTATTCAGCTTTACATATTTCATATCCTTAGGTTGCTCGCCCGGGGTGTAAGGTGTTAGCAAGGAATACTTGCCAGAAAAAAATCTACTCATTTGTCTGCTCCTGTTTTTAGTCCTCGAAGCGAACCTCTGCGCTTCTTGCATGGGCATCAAGCCCCTCTTTCCTTGCAAAGGTAGCTATTTTGTCGTATACCTTTGAAAGGGCTTCCCTTGTGTAATAGGTAAACTGGGATTTCTTTACGAAATCATCAACGGAAAGCGGTGATGAAAACCTTGCACTACCACTGGTTGGTAATGTGTGGTTTGGACCTGCAAAGTAATCGCCAAGAGCCTCCGGACAATATTTACCCATAAAGATAGAGCCTGCGTGCTTGATGCTGTCAAGATAATCAAATGGATTATCAACACAGATTTCAAGATGCTCCGGTGCAATTTCGTTAGCAATTTCAATTGCGCTCATAAGATTGTCGCTGACTATGATTTTACCGTTTTTGTCAATGGAATATCTTGCAATCTCTGCTCTTGGTAATGTGGGAATTTGCTTTTCAAGCTCACAGCTTACTGCCTCGGCAAATGCCATAGAATCAGTTACCAAAACAGCGCTTGCCATTTTGTCGTGCTCTGCCTGTGAAAGCAAGTCGGCAGCGATGTGTCTTGGATTGTTTGTGTCGTCTGCCACAACCAAAATCTCGCTTGGTCCTGCAATCATATCAATAGAAACCTTGCCAAAAACCTGCTTTTTAGCCTCGGCAACAAATGCGTTGCCCGGACCAACGATTTTATCAACACAAGGAATAGTTTCTGTACCATATGCAAGGGCAGCGATAGCCTGTGCGCCGCCAACCTTGAATATTCTATCTACACCGGCGATTTTTGCAGCGGCTAAAATTGCAGGATTTACCTTGCCATCCCTTGATGGTGGGGTAACCATATAAATTTCCTTACAGCCTGCAATCTTGGCAGGAACGCTATCCATCAAAACCGTTGAAGGATATGCAGCAGTACCGCCCGGAACGTAAAGACCGACCCTTTCAATAGGAGTTACCTTTTGTCCTGTAACAATACCGTCCTCGCCCTCGGTAAGAAAGCCCTCTCTTACCTGCTTTTTGTGGAAGGCAACGATATTCTCCTTTGCCTCCTTAACAATTTCGATAAATGCGCTATCCACAGAGGCAAACGCCTCGTCAATCTCTGCCTCGGTAACCTCTAGAGAGGAAAGCTTTACCTTATCAAATTTTTCTGCATAATCGTAAAGCGCCTTGTCTCCGTTTTTTCTGACATTGTAGATAATATCAAGAACAATGTCCTCAACGCCAGCGTCAATATTTTCACGGGCAAAAATTTCGTCATTTGAAACCTGTCCGTACTTGTATATCTTAATCATTTGCTTCTACCTGTGCCTTTAGCATTGCTGCTATATTTTCAATCTTTTCTGTCTTAAACTTAAAGCTTGCCTTGTTTACAATAAGCCTTGCAGAGATTGGAACAATTGTTTCCTTTACCTCAAGGTTATTTTCCTTAAGCGTTGTACCTGTTTCTACAATATCCACAATAACATCGGATAAATCAAGAATAGGTGCAAGCTCTATTGAGCCGTTTAGCTTGATAATATCAATATCACGGCATTTTGAGGCGTAATGCTTTGATGCAATATTTGCAAACTTGGTAGCAACCCTTAGGGTGCTGGAGTTATCGTCATAAAACTCCTTTTTTGCAGCTACTGCCATTTTGCACTTACCTATATTAAGATCCAAAAGCTCGTAAACATCAGGCTCATATTCTAGAAGAATGTCCTTGCCACAAACACCGATGTCGGCAGCGCCTCTTTCAACATAAATTGAAACATCAGATGGCTTTACCCAAAAGAAGCGTATGCCCTTTTGTGGGTTTTCAAAAATGAGCTTTCTGTTATTTTCGAGAATCGAAGGACAGTCGTAGCCACTTTGTGCAAACATATTATATACCTTTTCGCCAAGTCTGCCCTTGGGTAGTGCTACATTAATCATGCCTTAATCCTCCATTTCCTTTAGCTCTTTATATCTTAATTTTTCCGGGATTGATTTTTGTGCGCTAACGCTTTTTCCCTGTGAAACAAGCCACTCTACTGCGTCCTCAACCTTTTTGTAAGGTGTTTCGTCCTTGTAGATAAGAAGCACGTCAACATCGTATCCCTTTGATTCCTTATTAATACCGGCAATAAGGTCGGTGTAAATGGCAAAGCCAACGCCACCACCACTCTTGCCCATTTTGGTAAGGAGCTTATCGTATCTGCCACCAAACAGCACGCACTCGCAAACGCCCTTAATAAAGCCGTTAAACACAATGCCGTTATAGTAGTTCATATCGTTGACAATTGAAAAGTCAAGACTGATTTGCGCCTTGCCGTCAAGTAAAGCGCAAAGTGATTTTAGCTCCTTTATAGCAGGAAGACTATCCTCAAGCCCAAGGGCGCTTAGCTTTTCAAAAACTACGCTTGGCGCGCCATAAACAGTAACAAACTCGCAAAGGAGATTTGCACCGTTTTTATCAACTCCATATTTTTCGCAGCACTCAATAATCTCATGCTGACTCTTTTTCCTTATGCACTCTGCAATTTCAGCAAAAAAGCCCTCGCTACCACCGATTTTTTCAAGAACGGCAGACAAAATGCCCATATGTGAAATTTCAATAACATAATCCTTGGAAATAGCCTCAAGGCTTTTTGCAGATAGGGACACAACCTCACAAACGTCGTAAAGGTCGATATCTCCGATGCATTCAAGACCGGTTTGCATAATTTCCTTATACTGTCTTGTGCTGCCGGACACTCTATAAACATTTTCGCTATAATAAACCTTTTGCTTAACACCCTTTGCCTCTGTGGCGTTTTTAATAATAGAAAGGGTAACGTCAGGCTTAAGAGCAAGGAGCTTACCGTTGGTGTCGGTAAAGGTAATAACGCCATCGCTAACCAAAAACTCCTTGTTTTTGGCGTAAAGGTCGTATTCCTCAAACTTGCTCATTTTGTATGGCAAATAGCCATATTTACTGTAAAGGGAGCGAAGGGCGAAAATAATCCTTTCCTCACTCTTTAGATACTTCTCATCTAGCATTTCTTAGTCCTTTGTAATGCGGTCAAGCACCATAGAATATCCACCGTCACCATACTCAAGGCAACGATTAACACGGCTGATTGTTGCAGTGCTCATACCTGTTTCCTTTGTAATTTCTGCGTAGTTAATGCCGTCTCTCAGCATTTTTGCCGCCTTAAGCCTTTGGGCAATTTCTAAAACCTCTTTAATTGTGCATGCGTCCTCAAAGAACTTATAGCACTCTTCAACACTATTTAGGGAAAGGATTGCCTCAAAAAGCTGATCAACCTCTTTAGTATGCATCTTACTCATCTAATACTCCTCGCTTTCAACGTTTTGCATTTTAACGCTTTAGTGTACTAAAATATTATAATACTTTTATTTTTACTTGTCAATAGTTATTATATAAATAATAAAAAAGGCTCGATAATCGAGCCCTTTTAGTTAGATTTTAGCAATAACCTCAACCTCTACAAGAACGTTTTTAGGTAGAGTTTTTACAGCAACACAGCTTCTTGCAGGCTTTGAGGTAAAGTATTTTCCATATACCTCATTAAACGCACCAAAGTCGTTCATATCATAAAGGAAGCATGTTGTCTTTACTGCATTTTCAAAGCTTGTGCCGGCTGCCTCAAGCACAGCGCCAAGGTTTTTCATAACCTGCTCTGCCTGCTCCACAATGCCCTGCGCATCTACATTTCCTGTTTCCGGATTGATTGCAATTTGACCGGAGGTGTATACCATACCATCACAAACAATAGCCTGTGAGTATGGACCGATAGCACCCGGTGCTTTATCTGTTGCGATTTTCTTTAACATAATTTTCTCCTTAGATTAGCTTGAAGCCAAAATCGGTAAGTCCCTTTTTGATTTCCTCAATATGCTCGAAGTTTCTTGTTTCCATAACTATTCTCAGATAGCAGCCATTTACGTCAGAGCCTTCATTTGCTCTTTCGTGGTGTACAGATGTAACATTACCGCCAAGGTCCGCAATAATTCTTGAAACATTCTTAAGCTGACCAGGCTTATCAACAAGCTCTATCATAAGCTGTGCTGTTCTGCCGGACATCAAAAGACCACGCTTGATAACCCTTGAAAGGATTGTAACGTCAATGTTACCGCCTGAGAGCAAGCAAACTGTCTTTTTGCCCTTCAAATCAATTTTATCAAACATTGCAGCAGCAACAGCGATAGCGCCGGCGCCCTCTGTAACAAGCTTCTGCTGCTCCATAAGAGCAAGGATTGCCGCAGAGATTTCATCATCTGTTACTGTAACTATCTTATCAACATATTTTGAGCAAAGCTCATATGTAAGGTTGCCGGGCTTTTTAACCGCTATACCGTCGGCAATTGTGGAAACAGAGGAAAGTTCCTCAATTTTGCCGTCCTTAACGGAGTTATACATAGATGGAGCGCCTGCAGCCTGTACGCCATATACCTTAACACGGGGGTTAAGGGTTTTTAGTGTATAGGCAATACCGGAAATAAGTCCACCGCCACCAACCGGAACAATAACTGCGTCAAGGTCCGGAAGTTGCTCAATAAGCTCAAGCGCGATTGTGCCCTGACCTGCTATAACATCCTCGTCATCAAACGGATGAATGAAGCTGTAGCCCATTTCGTCTCTTAGCTCAAGCGCCTTCTTATAAGCGTCATCATATACGCCCTCAACAAGGCAAACCTCTGCGCCATAGCTTTTTGTAGCCTCGATTTTGGAAATCGGTGCTCCGTCCGGCAAGCAAATAACTGCCTTAATTCCGTTTTTCTGCGCGGCAAGAGCAACGCCCTGTGCGTGGTTACCCGCTGAGCAAGCAATTACTCCACGAGCCTTTTCCTCGTTTGAAAGTGTGGATATTTTGTAGTATGAGCCTCTTACCTTAAAGGAGCCTGTTGTTTGTAGGTTTTCTGTCTTTAAGTAAAGCTCTATGCCCTTCTTTAGCTTTGGTGCGTAAATGATGTCTGTCTTACGAATGACATCCTTTAAGGCATAGCTTGCACGATATACATTATCAATAGTCAACATATATTCCTCACAAATTTTTAGATTAAGCTATCTATAAACTGCTCTGCGCATCTTGCAGAACGGTAGCCACGGTTCAAGGCAAATGCCTCTGCCTTTGTTTCCAGTTCCGTTTTGTCCATTGTGATGCCGTTGCGCTGAGCAAGCTCGTTAACGATCTCCAAATATAGCTGTTTATTTGGCTTGCCAAACAAAACAGTAAGGCCAAAGCGCTCCGACAAGGAAAGAGTTTCCTGCACGGTGTCGTTTCTATGAATGTCTGAGCCTTCTCTGTCGCCAAAGCTTTCCTTTACTATATGGCGACGATTGCTTGTTGCATAAATAACCGCGTTGCTTGCTCTTGCAGATGCAGAGCCTTCAAGGGTTGCCTTAAGCATGCTAAAGTTATCGTCATTTGTATTAAAGGAAAGGTCATCAATGAATATAATGAATTTAAGTGGATTTTTGCTGATTTCTCCCATAATTTTAGGGAGCAAAAGAAGCTGGTTTTTTCTAAGCTCTACAAGACGCAAGCCACTATCGAACAGGTGGTTGACAACTGCCTTTACTGTTGAGGACTTGCCCGTGCCGGCATCGCCATAAAGCAAGATGTTTGCAGCAGGCTTGCCGGAAAGAAATGCAAGGGTGTTGTCCATAACCTTTTTTCTTTCCTCGTGGTAGCCTATAAAGCTATCAAGGGAAATTTTATCGGCTGATACGATTGGCAAAATCTCGCCACTATCCCCTACGGAGAACATAGCGTATGAGGCGAAAATGCCATAGCCATACTTGTCTATGCTTGAAAGGCGCTCCTCATATTCTTTTTTGAAGTTAACGGTTTCTGTTTCAAATTCCGGCAGGGTTGCCTTTGTCCCCATATCAATTTTGAATGAGCTGGCAGTTAAGGAGGCAAGGCTTGAAAGTGCGCTTAGCTCCTTGTCCACGCTTTTTCTTATGTAAGGACTGACTTCCTGTCCCTTTGAGACGGAAACCACGAATACATTTTCGTCCTCGAAGAGGTATTTTCGTACACTCCCCGCCAGATTTCCACCATTTTTGTAAATTTCAGACACAAGCTCACCATACTTTTTCAGCTTAGCTTGTGGATTATCTTCCTCACAATAATCCATAAAATTTTTGAAGAGCTTTTTGTCAAGAAGCCCTCTAAAAACGCTAAGCAAGCACAGGCTTGTGTATACCTCTGTTACCTTTGACATACTTAAATATTCTCTATAATCTTGTCTGTAATTTCTGTTGTTGTAAGATATTCTCCGCCGTGTGCAAGGTCAGCAGTTCTGTATCCTGCTGCCAAAACCTTGTCAACTGCGTTTACAATCGCGTCACTCTCTGCCTTTAGATCAAAGGAGTAAAGGAGCATCATAGCGCCGGAAAGAATTGTTGCGATTGGGTTTGCGATATTCTTGCCTGCAATATCAGGTGCAGAGCCGTGAATTGGCTCATAAAGTCCTCTTGATGTGTTACCAAGGGATGCAGACGGAAGCATACCGATAGAGCCTGTAATTTGTGATGCCTCATCGGAAAGGATATCGCCAAACATATTAGATGTAACTATAACGTCAAATTGCGCAGGGTTGCGAACAAGCTGCATAGCTGCATTGTCAACAAGCATATCCTTGCATACTACATCCGGGTAGTCCTTTTCCATCTCGTGAACGATTTTTCTCCAAAGACGGGAGCTTTCAAGAACGTTAGCTTTATCAATGCTAATAAGATTGCCTCTTCTCTTTCTTGCGGTTTCGTATGCAACCTTAGCTATCCTTTCAATTTCCATACGGGAGTAGCACTCTGTGTCGTATGCCTCCTCGCCATATTGACCCTGTCTCATACCACGCTCGCCAAAGTAAATACCACCTGTAAGCTCACGGACAATCATTATATCAAAGCCATTTTCAACAATGTCCTCTCTAAGTGGGCATTCTCCCTTAAGAGCCGGGTAAAGCTTTGCAGGACGAAGATTTGTAAAAAGCTCCATTGCGGCACGAATGCCAAGAAGAGCCTTCTCCGGTCTTTGGTTGCCCGGTAGGGTGTCCCACTTTGGTCCACCAACTGCGCCAAGAAGAACGCTATCTGATGCAAGACAGCCCTTTACAGTTTCCTCCGGAAGCGGCATACCTGTCGCATCAATTGCTGAGCCACCTATTAAATATGGTGTAAAATTAAACACGTGTCCGTACTTTTTGCCAACAGCCTCTAAAACCCTTGTTGCGCTATCTACTATTTCCGGACCGATGCCGTCGCCCTTTAGTAATGCTATATTGTAAGTCATTTTTGTACCCTCTTTCTAATTAAGCTCGCCCTTTTTGATAGACTCAATAAGTCCACCGTTTTGAATTATTCTTTGAATAAACTCCGGGAAGGGTTGAGTTTTGAAGCTCTTGCCTGTTGTTCGATTGTAAATAATACCATTATCAAGGTCTGCCTCTACTGTGTCGCCATCGTTTATGTTGGCAACTGCCTCCGGGCATTCAAGAATAGCAAGACCGATATTTATTGAGTTACGATAGAAAATTCTTGCAAAGGTGTTTGCAATTACAAGCGAAATACCGCTTGCCTTAATTGCAATTGGTGCGTGCTCTCTTGATGAGCCACATCCAAAGTTGTCCCCAGCCACCATAATATCTCCTGCCTGTACCTTCTTTGTAAAGTCCTTATCAAGGTCCTCCATACAGTGTGAGGCAAGCTCCTTATGATCACTTGTGTTTAGATATCTTGCCGGGATAATAACGTCTGTATCAACGTTGTCGCCATATTTGATAACTTTTCCTGTAAAATTCATAATCCTGCCTCCTTATATGTTATTTGGGTCTGCGATTTTGCCTGCGATTGCGCTTGCTGCGGCAACTGCCGGGCTTGCCAAATAAACCTCACTTGTAACGTCGCCCATACGACCCACAAAGTTTCTGTTTGTTGTAGCAACTGCTCTTTCGCCTGCTGCCAAAATACCCATATAGCCGCCAAGGCATGGACCACAGGTAGGTGTGGAAACGACACAGCCAGCCTCAATAAATATCTTAACAAGACCGTTTTCAATAGCCTTTAGATAAATATCCTGTGTAGCCGGAATGATAATTGCGCGAACATTTTTTGCAACCTTTTTGCCCTTTAATATCATAGCTGCCTCTTCAATGTCCTTATACTGTCCATTGGTACAGGAGCCTATAACAACCTGGTCGATTTTGATATCCGGGATTTCATCAAAGGTTCTTGTGTTTTCCGGTAAGTGTGGGAATGCAACGGTGGACTTAATTTCTGAAAGGTCAATTTCATAAACCTCATCATATTTTGCGTCCTCGTCTGCCTTATAGGAAACGATTTCTCTGTCGCTTCTTTCCTTTATATAAGCTATTGTCTGCTCGTCAACCTCGAAAATACCATTCTTCGCGCCAGCCTCAATAGCCATATTGCAAATAGTAAGACGGTCATAAATTGTAAGAGAGGAAACGCCCTCGCCAACGAACTCCATAGATCTGTAAAGCGCACCGTCAACACCGATTTTGCCGATGATATGAAGGATAACGTCCTTGCCGGAAACGTATTTGTTGAGCTTGCCCTTTAGGACAAATTTAATAGCAGATGGCACCTTGAACCAAGCCTTGCCTGTTGCCATGCCACACGCCATATCAGTTGAGCCAACGCCGGTTGAAAACGCGCCAAGCGCACCATAGGTACAGGTATGGGAGTCTGCTCCGATAACAACGTCGCCGGAAATAACAAGTCCCTTTTCCGGAAGAAGCGCATGCTCAATACCCATACGACCAACGTCGTAGAAGTTTGTAATTTCCTTTTCGTTGCAGAATTCACGGCACATTTTACATTGAACTGCCGCCTTTATATCCTTGTTTGGTGCAAAGTGGTCCATAACCATGGTAACCTTTTCCTTGTCGTAAACCTGATCTACACCAATTTTGTTAAACTCTTTAATAGCAACAGGAGAGGTAATATCGTTACCCAAAACTCTATCCAAATTTACAAGAATGAGCTGTCCTGCCTCAACATGGTCAAGCCCTGCATGAGCTGCCAGGATTTTTTGAGTCATTGTCATTGACATATGTATATCTTCCTTTCAAAATGAATTCAAACCAAAATGCACTATTATAGAATAATGCACTTTGGTCTGCCCACCACCGAGGTGGTGGGTGTTTTTTTATGTGTTTTCTGCTAAGCAAAATACTCAGCTTATCAGCCTTAACCTGCTAAAAGTTAGAAACAAGAAAGACAAGGCGCACCGCAGTGTGAGGGCGTAGACGTACTTAGCGTACGTCAAGGTCGACTCGCGAACCCCCAAAAAAGTTATACTTTTTCGGGGAACCCCTCAATATGATGAGCAACGCAGTATTTCATCTTTTTGTTAAGGCTTAGAAGCAAGTATTTTTAGGCGCACCGGAGTTGGTTGGGTGCAGACGTACATAGTGTACGTCAAAGTCACCAACGAGGAGCAACAACAAAATACGAAGCTTATCAGCCTTAACGATTGATGATGGCGCCTTTATCTGCAGATGACACCATCTGCGCATAGCGCTTTAGATAGCCTGTTATATTTTCCTTGCGCTTAATTGGCATTTCTGCCTTACGCTTTTCAAGCTCCTTATCGGAAACCTTAAGCTCTATTTTATACTCCGGAATATTAATGGAGATAATATCTCCGTCCTTTACGTAAGCGATTGTACCACCGCTAACAGCTTCAGGAGAGACGTGTCCTATAGATGCACCTCTTGTTGCACCGGAGAAGCGACCGTCTGTAATAAGAGCAACGTCCTTATCAAGACCCATACCTGCTATTGCAGAGGTTGGAGAAAGCATTTCTCTCATACCCGGGCCGCCACTTGGACCCTCGTAACGGATAACAACAACGTCACCCTTTACTATTTTACCGGCGTAGATGGCACTAATTGCCTCCTCCTCGCTTTCGTATACCTTGGCAGGTCCCTCGTGTACAAGCATTTCAGGTGCTACTGCACTTCTCTTTACTACACAGCCGTCCGGAGCAAGGTTGCCCTTCAAGACAGCGATACCACCTGTTTTGGTAAATGGATTATCAATTGGTCTTATTGTTTCTTTGTCAAGGTTATACGCGTTTTCAATATTTTCGCCAAGAGTTTTTCCTGTTACAGTCATAACGCTTATGTCAAGAAGATTTAGCTTTGTAAGCTCCTTCAAAACTGCGTATACACCACCAGCCTCGTTAAGGTCCTCCATATATGTTGGGCCTGCAGGCGCTAAGTGGCAAAGGTTTGGAGTCCTTTCGCTGATTACATTTACATAATCAAGGTCGAACTCAACACCGCACTCGTTAGCGATTGCCGGTAAGTGCAGCATACTGTTTGTTGAGCAGCCGAGAGCCATATCTGCGGTAATTGCGTTCTTAATAGCAGCCTCGGTCATAATATTTCTTGGTCTTATATTCTTTCTAACAAGCTCCATAACCTGCATGCCTGCATGCTTTGCAAGCTCAATTCTTGCAGAATAAACCGCAGGGATTGTGCCGTTGCCACGAAGACCCATACCAAGAACCTCGGTAAGGCAGTTCATAGAGTTTGCTGTATACATACCTGAGCAGGAGCCACAGGTTGGGCAAGCCTTGTTTTCATATTCGCAAAGCTTACACTCGTCAATTGTGCCAGCCTTATATGAGCCAACTGCCTCAAACATTGCAGAAAGGCTTCTCTTTTTACCGTCAACTCTACCTGCAAGCATTGGTCCACCACTTACAAATACTGTTGGGATATTAAGCCTTGCTGCTGCCATCAAAAGACCCGGCACGTTTTTGTCGCAGTTTGGAATCATAACAAGACCGTCAAAGCCGTGAGCCATAACCATAGCCTCTGTGGAGTCGGCAATCAAATCTCTTGTAACAAGAGAATATTTCATACCAACGTGGCCCATTGCAATACCGTCACAAACGGCAATTGCAGGGAACATAATCGGTGTTCCCCCTGCCATTGCAACGCCAAGCTTAACGGCTTCTGTAATTTTATCAAGGTTCATATGTCCCGGCACGATCTCGTTGTATGAGCTAACTATACCGATAAGAGGTCTGTCCAGCTCCTCTCTTGTTAAGCCAAGAGCCTTATAAAGAGAACGGTGTGGGGCATTATGAGCACCGTCAACTATTTTTTCCTTAATCATTTTTCTTCTCCTAAAAAGGATTAGTTATTAATGAACTTTTCCTCGTCAGCCCAGCTGTAGAGCTTTCTGATTTCGTTACCAACAACCTCTGATGGATGCTCTGCAGCAATCTTTCTCATAGCGTTGAAGTGAACCTGCGCACCTGCGTCGGACATATCGAGAAGGAAGTCCTTTGCAAATGTACCGTCTTGAATGTCCTTAAGCACCTGCTTCATAGCCTTCTTTGTGTCCTCAGTAATGATCTTTGGACCTGTGATGTAGTCGCCGTACTCAGCTGTGTTGGAGATAGAATATCTCATACCCTCAAAGCCGCTTTGGTAAATAAGGTCAACGATAAGCTTCATTTCGTGAATACACTCGAAGTAAGCATTTCTTGGGTCGTAGCCAGCCTCAACAAGAGTTTCAAAGCCTGCCTGCATAAGTGCGCAAACACCACCGCAAAGAACTGCCTGCTCACCGAAGAGGTCTGTTTCTGTTTCTGTTCTGAAGGTTGTTTCAAGAACACCTGCTCTTGCACCACCGATACCGAGAGCGTATGCAAGACCAAGCTCAAGTGCGTCGCCTGTTGCGTCCTGATGAACAGCGATAAGACAAGGAACACCCTTACCTACCTGATACTCGGAACGAACTGTGTGACCCGGACCCTTTGGAGCAACCATGATAACGTTTACGTTCTTTGGTGGCTTAATGCAACCAAAGTGAATGTTAAAGCCATGTGCGAACATAAGAGTTTTGCCCTCTGTAAGATTTGGCTCGATGCTTTCCTTGTAAAGCTTTGCCTGCTTTTCGTCGTTGATAAGAATCATAATCATATCAGCGTTCTTTGCAGCCTCTGCAGCTACCATAACCTTAAGTCCTGCCTTCTCTGCCTTTGCCCAGCTCTTTGAGCCCTCGTAAAGACCAACGATAACGTTAACGCCGGAATCCTTGAGGTTGAGTGCGTGTGCGTGACCCTGTGAGCCGTAGCCTATAATTGCAACGGTCTTGCCGTTTAATTTGTTAAGATCACAATCCTGTTGATAGTAAATGTTTGCCATTGTTTTTATTCTCCTTAAATATAAAAATTATCTGATTTTATGTACACCTGTTTTGGTGTTTTTTGAAAGTAGTGTGCCACTACCTCTTTCAAGAGCAACTATACCTGTACGGCACATTTCGATGATTTCGTAAGGCTTCATATACTCAATAAAAGCGTTGATTTTGCTTGGCTCTCCTGTAATTTCGATACACATTTCGCTGGCGGTAAAGTCAATTACCTTGGCTCTGTATACCTCAACTGCTGAAAGAACATCTGCTCTTGTTTGTGAATTGTTTTTAACCTTAATAAGTGCAAGCTCGCGCTTAACGCTCATATTGTTCTCGATAACCTCAACCTTTTTAACGTTGATAAGCTTACGAAGCTGATTAATGAGCTGCTCCTTTGCGTAGCCGTCACCACTTAAGCAAATTGTAATTCTTGAATACTCCGGACATTCTGTTTCGCCAACTGTCAAGGCATCAATATTGAAGCCACGACGAGTAAACATACTTGTTACTCTTGTAAGAACACCGAATTTGTTGTCAACATAAACAGCGATTACAAACTTATTATTCACTATCCTTACCTCCTATATCAGTAATGATGTCGTCAATTGACCCACCCGGTGGAAGCATAGGAAGAACGAACTCGTCCTTATCTACAAGAGTGTCAATCAAAACAGGACCACCGGCTGTAAGTGCCTTCTTGAACGCAGACTCAAACTCCTCAATATTTGTTGCGCGCATACCTATTGCGCCAAATGCCTCGGCAAGCTTTACAAAGTCTGTTTTTCTGTCAAGAACGGTTTGTGAAAATCTCTTTTGGAAGAAGAGGTTTTGCCATTGTCTAACCATACCCAAAACGCCATTGTTCATAAGAACGATAACTACCGGGATATTGTAGCTAACGGCTGTTGCAAGCTCGTTAAGGTTCATACCAAAGCTACCGTCGCCGGTGATGAGTATTGTTGGGTCGCCCGTTGCAACCATAGCGCCCATTGCAGCACCTAAGCCAAAGCCCATTGTGCCAAGACCGCCGGATGAAACAAAGCGCCTTGTTGTATCAAATTTTGCATATTGTGCAGCCCACATTTGGTGCTGACCAACGTCTGTTGTAATAATTGTTCTTGGAAGCTTGTTTGCATTGATAACATCAAAAATCATTTTTGGTGTCATTCTATCCCCTGCCATCTTAGCAGCCTTTTTTGCAATTTCCTCTTCCTTAACCTTTAGCTCCTCAACCTGCTTTTCCCACTCAGGCTTTTTGCTTGCCTGACATTTTTCTGCAATTCTTAGGAAGGAATCACGAACGTCGGCAATAATGCCAAGGTCAACATTAACATTCTTGTTGATTTCAGCAAAGTCCGGGTCTAACTGAATAATCTTTGTTTGCTTTGCAAATTTTGCAGTATTTCCTGTTGCTCTATCGCTAAAGCGAACGCCGACACCGATAATAAGGTCTGCATGCTTTTGAGCAACCGAGGAAGCAAAGTGACCGTGCATGCCCTGCATACCAAGGAACCTATCACAGCCGTCCGGAACGGCGGAAAGACCCATAAAGGTACAGCCGATGCAAGCGTCTATCTTCTTAGCAAATTCAATAATTTCCTTGCCCATACCAAGGCCGGCAGCACCGCCACCTATGTAGATATACGGTCTTTTTGACTCGTTAATAAGTGCAACTGCCTCATCAATAGATTCCTCATCTGCCTTAGGCAAAGGAATTTTCTCAACTATCGGCTGTGGCTCGTAGTCGTAAACTGCAACCTGTACATCCTTCGGAACGTCTACCAATACAGGACCGGGTCTGCCGGATTTTGCAATTTGGAACGCCTCGCGAATGGAGTCTGCCAAATCTTCGATTTTGTTAACGAAGTAGTTGTGCTTTGTAATTGGAAGTGTAATACCTGTTATATCAATCTCCTGGAAGCTATCCTTACCGATAAGGGAGCAAGGAACGTTGCCTGTAATGGCAACCATCGGAATTGAGTCAAGCATTGCTGTTGCAATACCTGTAACAAGGTTTGTAGCTCCTGGACCTGAGGTTGCTATACAAACGCCAACCTTGCCTGTTGCTCTTGAATATCCGTCTGCTGCGTGGGCAGCACCCTGCTCATGAGCAGTAAGGATATGGTTAATTCTATCACTATTCTTATAAAGTGCGTCGTAAATGTTGATTACCTGTCCGCCCGGGTAACCGAAAACATCGGTTGTACCCTGCTCAATCAAGGTGTTTATGATGATTTCTGCGCCTGTCATTTTCATAGGCTAGCTCTCCTTTCATTTTGTAAGCATAATGTTTACTGCGCTAAGAAGAGCCTTGATGGATGAGGTAATAATATCGCTATCAATACCTGTGCCATAGTAGGTTTTTCCATTTGCGCTAATGCTTACATATGATGCAGCCTCAGAGGTGGTTTTGCCCTCGAGTGCATGCTGTGTATAATTTTCTAATTGATAATCAACACCGGTAGCCTGCTTGATTGCATTGCTAACTGCATCCAAGCGACCGTTGCCCTGTGTTGTTAGCATTGTAATTTTATCGCCGTATTTAATTTCACACTCTGCCATACGACCTTCCTCAATCTTAGAGAAAACAGCCTTTTCTACGCTGACAGGAGTATCTATATTAACGAAGTCACGAACGAAAATATCGTAAACCTCCTTAGGCTGAAGCTCTCTGTGCTCGTGGTCGGAGATGCTCTTGATATGATAACCAAATGCCTCTCTCATTTTCGGTGGTAGAATGTGATTGAACTGTGTTTCAAGAATATAGCCAATGCCACCCTTACCGGACTGGGAGTTAATACGAATAACATCTGCCTCGTATACTCTGCCAACGTCGGTTGGGTCGATTGGAAGATATGGCACATCCCAGACTCGCTCTCTGTCCTGTCTATACCTCATACCCTTTGCAATTGCATCCTGGTGAGAGCCACTAAATGCAGCAAATACAAGCTGACCACTATATGGCTGTCTTTCGTAAACATGCATCCTTGTAACCTTTTCATAAACCTCTGTAATTTCAGGAAGGTTGGAAAAGTCAAGCTGTGGGTCAATGCCCTGTGAATACATATTAAGCGCTAAGGTAATGATGTCTACATTTCCTGTTCTTTCGCCATTTCCAAAGAGGGTGCCCTCTATTCTGTCGCCACCTGCCAACAGACCCATTTCGCTATCTGCAACGGCACAGCCACGGTCATTGTGTGGGTGGAGAGAAATAATAAGGCTTTCTCTGTTTTTAAGATTTTTGCACATATATTCAACCTGATTTGCGTAAACGTGAGGCATTGAGTGCGACACAGTAACAGGCAGGTTGATAATAACCTTGTTATCGGGGGTTGGCTGCCAAATAGATATAACCTCATTACAAATTTCAGCAGCAAATTCAGGCTCGGTACCGGTAAAGCTTTCGGGAGAATATTCAAAGGTGATTTTGCCCTTAGCCTTCGCTTTATACTTGTTGCAAAGCTCTGCACCGAACTTGGCAATTTCGATAATTTCCTTCTTGCTCTTTTTAAACACCTGCTCTCTTTGAGCAACCGAGGTGGAGTTGTAAAGATGGACAACTGCGTGCTTTGCGCCATCAATTGCCTCAAAGGTTTTTGCAATAATATGCTCTCTTGACTGTGTAAGCACCTGAATGGTTACATCGTCCGGAATAAGATTTTCCTCAATAAGCTTTCTACAAAACTCATATTCAGTTTCCGAGGCTGCCGGAAAGCCGATTTCGATTTCCTTAAAGCCAACCTTGCAAAGGAGCTTAAAGAATTCAAGCTTTTCCTCAAGGCTCATTGGAATTATAAGGGCTTGGTTACCGTCTCTAAGGTCAACGCTACACCAAATTGGTGGCTTCTCAATAGATTCCTTCTTAACCCAGTCCATTGTTACGCCCGATGGGGCGAAAAATTGTTTTGAATACTTTTTACAGTTTTTCATAGTCCTTCCTTTCTGTGCGACACCTAAGAGTAAAATAAAAATTGTCCCTCTTATGCGCACTTCAAAATAAATCGCATAAAAGAGACGAAGCTTTCTCCGCGGTACCACTCTTTTTGACTAATAGTCCACTCTGGCTGTCTATCAACAGCGCCATCTCTGTAACGGGAGAAGCCCGACTAAGCCTACCGGTTTCCTTTCGGTTAGCAACTCAGGGATGAGACAACCCTCCATCGGCTACTGTCTTGCACCACCCGACAGCTCTCTAAAAGCCCCCAAAAGGTATAGTTCCCTTCAAAGTTTTATATATATTGTATATTTTATAGTATGTTTGTCTATTTGTCAATAGTTTTTTGCAAATTTATTAAAAAATATTTTACTTTGCTAAAGCACTAAAGTAAAATATAACAAAAAACGGGCAAAAAGCCCGTTTTTATTGTGTTTATTGAACAAATTTTCCGATGTGTAAGCAATACAAGCTTCTGATTTCAAGGCGTACCGCAGTATTAGGGCGTAGACGTACCTTTGTACGTCAAGGTCTACTCGTGTACCCCAAAAAAGTTACACTTTTTCGGGGAACCCCTCAATACGAGGAAAACCCAGTATAAGCTCTAAGAAGCAAGAAAGACAAGGCGCACCGGAGTCGGTTGGGCGCAGACGTACCTTTGTACGTCAAGGTCTACTCGTGAACCCCAAAAAAGTTATACTTTTTCGGGGAACCCCTCAATACTAGGAAAACCCAGTATAAGCTCTAAGAAGCAAGAATTTCAAGGCGCACCGGAGTCGGTTGGGCGCAGACGTACTTTGTGTACGTCAAGGTCTACTCGTGAACCCCAAAAAAGTTATACTTTTTCGGGGAACCCCTCAGCACGAGGAAAACCCAGTATAAGCTTTAAGAAGCAAGAATTTCAAGGCGTACCGCAGTGTGAGGGCGTAGGCGTACCTTTGTACGTCAAGATCTCACACGAGGAACAACGCAGAAATTCGACGCTTATTAGAGCTTATAAATCCAGTTAAATGTGTCCTCTACCTTACCCCACTGAATTCCTGTGAGGGTGTCATAAAGCTTTTGAGTAACTTCTCCGATTTTACCACCGTTTACATCGTATTCCTTGCCGGCATAGGAAAATCTGCCGATTGGGGATACAACTGCTGCTGTACCTGTGCCCCATGCCTCCTCAAGCTTGCCGTTTTCCAGAGATTCAATTAACTCATCAACGGACAAAAGTCTTTCGTTTACCTTATAGCCGAAGGATTTTAGAACCTCGATGCAGGATTTTCTTGTAATGCCCGGTAAGATTGAGCCTGTGAGCATTGGTGTTACGATTTCGCCATTGATTTTGAACATAACGTTCATTGCGCCAACCTCTTCAATGTACTTTCTATGTACACCGTCAAGCCACAAAACCTGTGAATATCCAACACGGCTTGCCTTTTCGCCTGCTCTGTTGGATGCGGCATAGTTACCACCGCATTTAACGGCACCTGTACCACCCTTTACGGCACGAACGTCCTCGTTTTCAATCATAATTTTAACAGGGTTAATGCCCTCTGCATAGTAGCTACCACTTGGAGAGCCAATAATCATAAAGGTTGCTCTCTTTACTGTGTGAACACCGAGGGTTTCATCGTTACCAAACATATATGGACGGAGATAAAGTGATGTGCCAAAGGAGTGCGGAACAAACTTTTCCTCAAGCTTTACAAACTCGCAAATAGCCTGTAAAAAGTCCTCCTCGTTAATCTTAGGTAGGCACATTCTATCAGCGGAGTCATTCATTCTTCTTATATTCTCCATTGGACGGAAGAGCTGAACGCTACCATCTTCTGTTCTGTAAGCCTTTAAGCCCTCGAAAATTTCAGCACCATAGTGCAAAACTGTGGATGCCGGGTGAAGGCTGATATATCCGAACGGAACTATCCTTGCGTTATGCCAGCCCTTGCCTGCCTCATAGTCCATTATAAACATATGGTCGGTAAAGTGCTTACCGAAGCCAAGGGTGCTTTCGTCTGATAATTCTGTCGGGTTTTGTGTTTTAGTGATTTTGATTTCCATAGCTATACCTCTTTAGCATACTAAAGTATTATGAGTTAATGATAGCACAGGCTTTTTTTCAAGTCAATACCTTTTCAAATATTTTTTGAAACAAAAAAAGCACCACACGAGGTGATGCTTTAATTTTTTACTCAATGATAATTGCCTTGATTTCCTCAGCGGTGCTTGCGATATGGGTTGCGCCAGCCTCCTTAAGCTCCTCTTCTGAGCCAAAGCCGAAGGTAACACCTATCGATGGAATACCGAATGATTTTGCACCGTTTATATCAAAGTGTCTGTCGCCTATCATAACAATTTCGCTCTTGTCGTAGTCCTTAAGCTGCTCCATAGCCAGGGATAAAACCTGCTCCTTGGTGGTAAGCGTTTTTTCATCAGACGATGCGCAGGCAAAAAAGTCAAAATAAGGGCTAATTTCCAAGTTTCGAGCCACCCTGTGTGCGAAAATGTCAGGCTTTGAGGTTGCAAGATAGATTTTTACACTGGCTTTTTTGAGATCTTGAAGTAGAGCTTTCATACCGTCATAAAGCTCACACTCTAAAATACCCTTGTCGTTGTAATACTCTCTAAAGTATTCCATTGCTGTATCTACCTTTTCATCACTGTAGCCACAAAAGTCCTTATAGGATTGGTTAAGTGGCGGGCCAATGAAAAGTCTTGGGTTTTCCGGTGCCGGCTCTCCAAGCTTGTCAGCTGCGTACTCTAATGAATTTTTAACGCCCTCGAATGTATTTACAAGAGTGCCATCCATATCAAAAAGTGCCACCCTGTATCTGGTTTTCACAGTCTTTTCTCTTTCAAAGCCAACCTTTTTCTCTACCAGCTCAACAAGGAAATGTATTGTTGGAGCAAGAACCATATTAAGAGTGAACTCAAAAAGGAAGTTAATACCTGCTATAACAATAAATAGCACGTAAAGAATGTTTTGCCCCTCTGCGTGGTTAACGAAGTTTGCATTAAAGGTATCAGACATAATAAGACAGCCAATAATGAACACGCCCGTGTTAACAATTGGGGCAATAGCAGCAGATATGAATGTACCGAAGATGCGAACGCTTCTCTTCTCGTTTCTTACAGGTGCGTAAGCAAGACCCGAAAGAAAGCCTGCAAGTGTAGATTTAGATAGGCAAAGTAAAACAGTTATAACCGGGTGCGCCTGGAAAAGAATACCGGTAAACGCGGGGTCCATACCCATAAAGCAATTGGTAATGGTAATAACAAGTCCAAAAACGAAGCCAAGAATTGCGCCTGCCCTTGCACCCAAGAGACATCCGCCCAAGACAATGGGCACAAGCACTAGGCTAACCTGAGTTGCAAGACCGGGAATTTTGATGACGACGCCTGTGAGCTGTAAGACAACCACAACTGCAATCAGCACGGCAAGATAGGTCATCCTTACAATAAGTTGTTTGTTTCTTGTAATTTGCATACAAGTCTCCTTTACTGCCGTTCATATGATACGGCGAAAAAAATATTACAAAATAGCACCGTTTCGGTATTGTCCATAAGGTACAATCCATTTTGAATTGGCTCTATATTCGTTCAATTAAAGCTTGAAGGTGTGCTTTTTTGGATTTGTGTTATAAATTGCGTTCAAGCCCTTCAAGGTAAGGCTTGGTATATGCTTTGCTTTTATATTAAAATATGTCATAAACATATCTGCAAAGCCACCAGTAACTACAACCTGTGTTGTTTTTGGTAGGTCAAATTCTCTTTTGAAGGTATCAATAAAGCCCTCTGCCGCAAGAACGGAGCCGAAAACAACGCCTGCACGCATGGAGTCTACGCTATTCTTGCCTACAACCGGGAAGGCTCTGTCTGCCATAACCGACGGCAAAAGCCCTGTGCTATTTAGCGCATTTAGGCTCATTTGTATACCCGGCATAATATAGCAGCCAACCAAGGACTTTTCCCTGTCGATACAGGAAATTGTGGTTGCTGTGCCAAAGTCTACAATTATAGCAGGAGCGCCACACTCCTCAATAGTTGCGGCAACGTTTGCAGCAAGGTCCGCCCCCAGCTGAGATGGATCATCAAGCTTGATGTGGAAGCCTGTTTTTGTGCCGGGACCAACCAAGAGAGGTCTTATACCCGTGATTTTATATACAGCATATTCAAGCTTGCTTGTAACGTGTGGGGCGACGGAGCCAATAATCACGCCATCTATTTCAGATATTTTAATGCTATCAGACTCAATGAGAGATTTTAAGGTAAAGGCATATTCATCTCCTGAGCGCTGGTCGTCTGTACCTAAGCAAAAGCTATGTGTAAGCTTATTCTTTTCAAAGGTGCCAACATGTATATTTGTGTTTCCTATATCAAGAGCCAAAAGCATAGTATTATCCTCCGTATTTTTTCAATATGATATCACAACTTTTTTCCCTTGTCAAGTTATGGCTTGACATTTATATATTTCTAATATATAATTCTCTTAATGACTAATGGGGGTATCTTATGAAAATACAGCTTTCGGACCATTTTTCCTATAAAAATTTAATAAGATTTACTTTGCCCTCTGTGGTTATGATGGTTTTTACTTCAATTTACTCCCTTGTTGACGGTTTTTTTGTTTCTAACTTTGTTGGCGAGAGTGCTTTTGAGGCTGTTAACTTTATTATGCCATACACCATGATTCTCGGCTCGGTGGGATTTATGTTTGGCACAGGTGGCTGTGCATTGGTGTCCAAGACACTTGGGGAGGGCAATCGAGAAAAGGCTAACAAAATCTTTTCCCTATTTATATATCTGCCTGCCATAATTGGTGTGGTGTTGAGCCTCTTGGGTAATATATTTATTGAAGAGGCAGCAACGCTTCTCGGTGCAACCGGTCAACTGCACGCAAACGCCGTTACATACGGTATGATTATTGTAGCCGGCAATGTGTTCTATATGCTGCAGGTGGAATTCCAAAGCTTTTTTGTTACTGCCGAAAAGCCTAAGCTGGGACTTATTTTTACGGTGGCGTCGGGAGTAACGAACATTATTCTTGATGGGCTTTTTGTTGGTCTTTTTGGTTGGGGACTTGTTGGCGCTGCGGTGGCTACTGTGCTTAGCCAAATTGTTGGTTGTGTCGGACCTGTTGTTTATTTCGCAAGGGAAAATTCAAGTCTGCTTAAGCTGGGCGAGGCAAGCAGAGATTTGAAGAGCCTTTTGCAGGGCTGTCTTAACGGCTCGTCGGAGCTGATGACAAACATTTCGTTATCTGTTGTTGGTATGCTTTATAACTTCCAGCTGCTTAAGTATCTTGGAGATGACGGCTTGGCAGCCTATGGAGTGTTAATGTATGTAAACTTTATTTTTATTGCTGTTTTCCTTGGCTATGCTATTGGGTCTGCGCCGATTATCGGATACAATTATGGTGCGAATCGGCATGGAGAGCTACACGGAGTTTTCAAAAAAAGCCTGATTATTATGGGTGTGTTATCCGTTTCGATGTTTATACTTTCGGTTGCTTTAGCTAAGCCCATGTCATACCTTTATGTTGGATATAACGAGGAGCTGCGACAGCTTACGGAGCATGCCTTTTACATTTATTCCTTCTCTTTTTTGTTCTCCGGATTTGGAATTTTCGGCTCATCCTTCTTTACTGCGCTAAACGACGGACCTGTTTCAGCGGCGATTTCGTTTTTAAGAACCTTTGCTTTTCAGGTTGTTGCAGTTTTGATTTTGCCTCTTATCTTCGATGTAGACGGAATATGGGCGGCAATGGTGGTTGCGGAGGGGCTTGCAGTTATAGTTACTGCCCTGTTTATGATTGTAAAAAGGAAGAAATATAAATATTAAAAACGGACCCTGTGTCTGTCTTTGCGAAAAAAACAAGAAAAAAGCAGGTGCTTTGCCTGCTTTTATTTTATCAATAGTTTAATTGCCATTATTACTACAATGTGAGCCGGATAATAAACATAAAAAAGATATTTTAGGTTTAACACTCCCCTTTTACCGCTGTAAAATATCAAGGGGATTAATGCAAAGAGGCAGAACCATTGAACCGTCCAAGAGGTGGTAAGGCACAAAAGAATCAGACACACAGCGCAAGCAACCAGCTTTAGGGGGCGAGTTGGCGTATATCTAACTGCAACCGGCAAAAGCACACCGAAAAATCCATATTCTATGCCAAAAAAGCCATAATCGAAAAGATTTGGCATTATGACTGTTATAAATACAACAGCAAGGGACACGAGCGTGGCAAGAATGATAGACAGCGCGCTCCTTTTGCTTACTGCTCTATCAACAAAATAAATTACCGTTGTGGAAAGGGCGAATGTAACAAAGATGCACATTTGCATATTGCCTGTGGCAACTGACATAACCACCTGGCACACAATTGCGACACCCCACATAAGTCCTAAGTGCTTTTCCTTGTTGCGAGTGTAAAAGCAGCCCTCGGCAACCATATAGGCAAAGATTGGAAATGCAAGCCTGCCAAGGATTCTAAGTATCTCTATGTTTGGAAAAAGGTGATAACCAATGTGGTCGATGGTCATAGAAACAAGGGCAAACAGCTTTAGCACGTTGCCACTTAAAAAGAAAATTTTACTTTGCTTTTCTTCCATTATATCACCCTCTTTCCTTAGCATTTTACCACAGACGTGTCTGTTTTTCAATATAAAAAGCAAAAAGAGAGGATTTTTTCCTCTCTTAATTTTCGCTTTCCTTTAGCTCAAACGGTCTTTCTCCATTCCAACCATTTATAAAGCCTGCCGGAATTTCAGTAAAATCACACTTTATTGTAAGCTTATTGCATTTTTTGAAGGCATCAATCTCAATTATTGAAACTGATGATGGAATTTGTATTTCGGTAAGGGCGGCACAATAGTAAAATGCTTTTTCGCTGATTTTAGTAATGCCCTTGCCAAAGGTAAAGGATTCTACACCTATGCACCTACCAAATGCACCATATTCAAGAGTGGTGATTTCGTCTGACAGAGTTATGCTTTTTAGCCCTGTGTAGTCGTAGAAGGCGTTTTTACCAACAACTGTAATTTTCTTGCCGTTATACTCAGCCGGAATTGTAATTTCGGTGGCATCTGTGTCTGTAAAACGCACAATTTTGTATGTGTCGTCCTCTAAAAGCTCCAAGGTAAATGGCTGATATACGACCTTGGCATAGAGCTTTTTAGCCCCTGTTGTGCCAACATCTATTTTTGTAATTGGCTTAGTAAGCTCTTCATCCTCGTACCAGCCAAAAAACTCATAGCTATTTCTTGAGCCCTCTGTCAGTTCAACCTGGTCCTCAATGGTGTAATATTCTCTTGGACCGTTTGCATTAACATATTCAATGGGGTATTCTATTGGGCGCCATTTTGCATTTAGGGTTATGCTTTTTATTGGCACATCATTAAAATCCCATTTAATTTTGTCCTGAAAATACCAGCCCTCAAAGGAATAACCAAATTTTTCCGGCACCTTTTCCGGCTCGGTAATTACACTACCCTTTTCGATAACCTGCGTGGTGCTTGTCTCGCCATTTAGATATTCAAAGGTGATGGTGTGATGGGTTTCCTCCGGTGGAGTTTCTGCCCCATTACAGGATGCAAGAAGGACTATTATCATTATGCAAACGGTTGCAAATATGCTTGTTTTTATTTTCATTTTCTTCTCCGTTTTAGTTTTCGAGTATATTTTATCATATTTATTCATGCTTTGCAAGTAATAAATAAGCCGCCATTTTTCAAGAGGCTTTTACCCTTTGAAAAATTATTTAAACAAAAACAAAAAAAGTATTGACAAACCATTTTCTCTTTGCTATAATAGTAGGGCATTGAACGAAAACATGCATTTCGAGATGTAGCGCAGTTGTAATGAGTTTCCAAGAACACGAGCCACAAGCGATGTGTGATTGGCTAAAACGAATTATCCAGCGATCCTTTTGGCGAGTCGGAGTAGCGCCTTTTCTAAATTGAGAAAACCAAATAAAAACCGAGATGTAGCGCAGTTGGTAGCGCGCATGGTTTGGGACCATGATGCCGTAGGTTCGAATCCTATCATCTCGACCATAAAAACGACTTACTCATTTGAGTAGGTCGTTTTTATTTTTGAAATAATGGAAGGATGAGAACCGAGGTTCGATAATGAGTTTCCAAGAACACGAGCCACAGGCAAAGTGCGATTGGCTAAAACGAATTATGCAATGAGCATAGCGAATTGTAATCCTATCATCTCGACCATAAAAACGGTGTACCCTTTGGGGTATGCCGTTTTTATTTTTGCGTATGACTGGTGCGCACCTTCCTTTTGCGTTAGCAAAATCAGGTTCGCCTAGCGATAAGTGACACTCCAAGAGCACGAGCCTAAAGCGAAGTGCGATTGGCTAAGTGGAACTTATGCACGGGAGCGTAGCGAGTCGCAGTGAAGTCGCATAGGGGTTCCCCGAAGCGAAGTATGAGCTTTGGGGGTTCGCGTGATAGCTAGCACATCAGAGGCTGCGAAGTGTTACGAGCAACTAAGTTGCGATGCTTCCTATCATCTCGACCACCTATGACTAAGTTGAACACACGGGGTTATAAACCCAAACTTAGTCATACTTTGTATAATACAAGGGATTACTCATTATCGAGTAGTCCCTTTTGTTTTTCAATAATATAAACCTTGATTTTGCACTGATAATATTGTATAATTTGGTTATACGATACCGAATTTAACAAGGAGTTTATATGAGTAATAGATATATATTTAAAAAAGACAAGCTCCCGAGACCGATTATTGAAGGGCGTAATGAATTTATAAAATTATACTATAATGCTTGGGAACTTGCGTTTAAGAATATTGAATATATTGACCGCGATGGGTGGAAGGATATTTTAACCTGTATGCCCGGTGTAGGAATTATGTGGCAATGGGATTCCTGCGTTATGACATTTATCACTAATTATTCAAACGGTACGCTTAGTGCGTTTAATAATCTTGATAATTTATATATGCTCAGGCGTGAGGACGGCTTTATGTCTATGGCGTACAATCTTGATGATGGTATGCCCACTTACGGTGAAAGAATAAACCCACCTCTTATGGCTTGGGCAGAGTGGGAGCATTATTTGATTTCAGGAGATTGTTCTCGCTTCGAAAAGGCACTTCCTGCACTTGAGGGGATTTATAATTTTATCGAGAAAAACAGAAAAAGAGAAAGTTGTGGTTTATACTATTTCGAGGACACAGGTTCAAGCGGAATGGATAATTCGCCTGTCAGTGGATACGGAGCTAAACATCTTGACGGAAGCGACACTTGTTTTGTTGATTTATCATGTCAGCAGGCACTTAGCGCACTTTGTATTTCAAAAATTTGTGATAAGCTTTCTTTAAATGATAAAGCAACTTTCTACAAAAATGAACATTCAAGAATTTGTAATTTGATAAATAAATATCATTACAGTGAAAGAGTGGGTTGGTATTTCAATTTTTTTGCCCGTAATTGGAGCGATGAAAGAGTTAAATTTATCAATTCTAAAACCGCAGCAGGTTTTTGGCCTCTTGTGGCAGAGGTAGCAAATGGTGAACGCTTGCGTTCTGTTGTTTCCCATATGATGAACGAAAATGAATTTTATACTAAAATTCCATTCGCTACTCTATCCAAGGATGACCCTAACTACGACTCAAACGGTGGATACTGGCTTGGTGGTGTTTGGGCACCTACAAATCTTTGTGCAATAAAGGGGCTTTCTAAAAACGGATATAAGGAATTTGCACGTGAGGCCTCAATTAAATATTTAGAGGGAATGTGCAAGGTGTCAGATGACAGTGCCTTCGGTAGCATTTGGGAGGCATATGCTCCTGATTTTTACAGACCCGCAACAACGGAATACAATACACTGTCCCGTGCGGAATTTGTTGGTTGGAGTGGAATTGCACCTATAACCTTGCTTATTGAAAATATTATCGGTTTAGAATTTAACGCACAAGAAAATTTAGTTACCTTTAATCTAAATGAACGTGGCAAATGTGGAATTGAAAATATGATTTTTAATTCTAATAATATAAGTGTTGTTTGCACAGAATACGTACCGTTTAAGGATAAAACCATAATAGAGGTTGAAGCCGAAAAACCGTTTAAATTAAAGGTGGTAACAAAATATCTTTGGTACCCTAAGGAATTTGACATACCACAAGGAAAAACCGTATTAAAAATATAACTTTTTATATAATTAAACATTCTATAACAACTTTTCAATTGAAGCTTTCGTATTTTCAATATTGTTTTGCAAAAAGACCTGATGAAATTCCTCATCAGGTCTTTTGGTCTTATGCAGAACATACTTTTGCTCTCTTGAAATCTATGTTTTACACTCTTAAAACTCTTATTTTGGGAAAATCCCAAATTTCAAAAAGTACCGTTTTCGATGTCATTTTAAAATATAATTTTACATTTTTCTCAAAATTTTTGCCACACAAAAAAGTCCTAAAACTCCTTTTGCCATAAGGGTTTATCGCACTTTTTCATAGGGTGTTCAACTGGGGTTGGCTCACTCCGACCATAAAAACGGTGTACCCTTTGGGGTATGCCGTTTTTATTTTTGCGTATGACTGGTGCGCACCTTCCTTTTGCGTTAGCAAAATCAGGTTCGCCTAGCGAGCAAATCCGAGAGGTGCTTGCACATCAGAGGCTGCGAAGTGTTACGAGCAATTTATTGCGAAGTCATCCTATCATCTCGACCACGCGTCTCTAATTCGAACCACCGTGATTATGATGCCGAATTGGAGATTTGAAAAAAGACTACTCAAATTGAGTAGTCTTTTTTCGTTTCTTAGATTTATAAATACAATGTTGAAATTTTTTTGTAAGTATGATATTATAATTTTGTTTAAGAAATCACTACCATTGATAAAGGGGTATGAAATGATACAATCTCTTAACGGAATTTGGGATTACAGAATTGGGAAGGGTGCTTGGCTGAAAAAGCAAATACCCTTTTCTGAGCTTTGTGTTGGTCATTCAGAATGTAGAAAATATTTTGACTTAGAGCATTTTGATGACACAATTCTTTTGAAATTTGACGGCATTACTTATAATGCAAGTGTATATTTGAACGATTATTATTTGGGCAAAATGCTCCCTTACTGTGAATATACCTTTGACGTAACCAAAATCGTTCAAGATAAGAGCAACTGTCTTTTTGTTGAAATAGAAGATATAGATGCAAGCTTTGGACCTAGCGAGGGTTGGGAAAATTATGGCGGTATTATAAGAGATGTATCTATTCATTACAAAAAAGCCTTTTACATAAATGATGTTTTTTTCGCACACTCGCTTATAAATGATTATAAGGATGCTGAATACTCTATTACGGTTTCATCCTCTTTGGATAAATATCGTGTAACACTATCATTAGATGAGGAAATTATAGATACCTATACCGCTAACAAAGTCAACATAAGAACTATCAAAAATATTAAGCTGTGGTCGCCTGAAAGCCCTGTTTTATACACCTTAGAGGTTGAGCTTTTGGAAAACGAAAATGTGGTTGACACATATAAAACAAGGGTCGGTTTTCGTGAATTTAAATGTAATAAAAATCATTTCATGCTAAACGGACAAGACATTTTTATAAAAGGCGTTTGCAAGCACGAAATGTATGGCAAGAATAGCGGACACACAGTTGCCTACGATGATATTTACAATGACCTAAAAATGATTAAGGACTCCGGTTGCAATTTTGTACGCTTGGTTCATTATCCGCATAATAAGGTAACTCTTGACATAGCTGATGAGTTAGGACTTTTATGCTGTGAGGAGCCCGGAATGTGGCAAGCGGATGTTACAGATTCACAATTAACAAGTGAGTGTCTTGAGGTTTTAAAAAGAACGATTTTACGCGACAGAAATCATCCAAGCATCGTTTTTTGGTTGGCCTTTAACGAATGTGATTTTGACGAGGCTTTCTTAAAAAGTGCCGTGCAAATTTGCCGTGAAAATGACGGGACTCGTTTAATTTCCGGTGCAAATAATATGTCAAACGAGGATACGAAAAAATATTACAATCTTTGCGGTCTTGATTTTTATACTACTCATCCGTATAGTGAAACCTTCGATATGGCAAGAAAAGCAAGCGAGGAGCTATGCGACAAGCCACTTATGTTTACGGAATGGGGCGGATACTATGTTTATGACAATCCACATTTACTAAGCGATTTCTTAATGTCTATGTACGAGCTTTACAAAAACAATGCACTTGCCGGAACCTGCCTTTGGTATTGGGCAGAAATCAACGACTATAATCGTGGTGGTGCTGCATGTGTTGACGGCACTTTAAAGGAAGCTCTTGTAGACTTTGACAGGAAGCCAAATTTAATTTATGATGCTTTTTGTCGCTCACTCAAAAAAATGGACAAGAACAGTACCCCGTACGATAGCTACGAAGCTATTGTTCTTAACAAGCTTTCAAAAGCACCTTTAAAATGCACGGATAAGCCAAGCTATGAAACGCTTTTGTCTATTGCGCGTATGCCGCTTAAAACAAGGCTTGCAAAAACAAGAAAAAAGAAAATAACCATTGGTCCCATATTGCAGAACGAGGAAATTTCGGGCATTTCAATAATCCCACATTTAGTAACGGAAAAGCCTCTTGTGTTTAAATGCAACGATTCAACCGACTGTATTTCCATATTGGGAATGACATCATTAAATTACGGTTATCCGATTTTAGGAGAATATGGCGAGGATGTGGCGCAAATCTCAATCCAATATAAAGACGGAAAAGTGCAAAATTATATTGCCAAAAACGGACTTGATGTTACAATCGCATATACCTCTGTCGGTTCTTCAAGAATCAATCCGGTAGCCGAAAACGCAAAAAGAGCTTTAATCTTTAGTTATGACAAAAATTT
>JAFVTH010000016.1 GCA_017503285.1 Clostridia bacterium
GACCTTTTTGCTTTGCAAAAATTAGTCGGTTCTAATCTGAAAGCTAAGCAAAAATGATTGAGTATCATTTTTGCAACGCTTTTCTCCACAAAGCAAGGAGAATGGCAAGCCAAGCCGGTCTTGGCGAAGGCAGGCGACTATGCGGCTGGAGCGCATCGTCACCTCCAAGCAAGCGACAGAAAAGTAAGATTAATTCAAGGACACCCTCGTGGTGTCCTTTTGTTTTGTTGTGACGTGGCTTTGATCGACTTTTTTGCTTTGCAAAAATTAGTCGGTTCTAATCTGAAAGCTAAGCAAAAATGATTGAGTATCATTTTTGCAACGCTTTTCTCCACAAAGCAAGGAGTATGGCAAGCCAAGCCGGTCTTGGCGAAGGCAGGCGACTATGCGACTGGAGCGCATCGTCACCTCCAGACAAGCGACAGTAAAGAAATACTAATTAAAGGACACCCTCGTGGTGTCCTTTTGTTTTGTGGTGACGCAGTATTGACCGACCTTTTTGCGTTGTCGCATTAGAAAAGCACCCCTTTTGGGTGCTTTTCTTTATTGATTAATCGTCTTTTGTGAACTAGCAAAATAATGCCAAGCGCCAAAACTCCAAGAGTAACGCCGATGCCCGTTAGCAGATTAAAAAGCTGAATTTCATTTTCTGTCATACCCTCAAAGGACACTAGCATTGACCGTTGTAGCGCAAAAATCGATGCCAAGCTATCAGCTAGCGAGATAAAGCCAAGTGCTGTTACCGAGTCAGCCCCTTGCTTTCTTGACCTAAGAAGCCCAATTATGCTAAGTGTGATTTTTGTAAAGGCGTAAAGGGCAATTGTTATCATAACAATTATATGAAATTTTGTTCCGCGGTCCTTCACAACAGAAAGCACCACCGTACCACCAAGGCACACAGAAAGGACTATAAGCATAATACCCGTTACCTTGTGTGCAAACCTAATTTCGCTTGCTTCGCCATGCTTTTTGATTTGCAAATTTGCAAAGCGCAAAACGCTTAAAACCACGTAGTATGCACCCAATGTAATAAACCACCAGGATTTAGTATAAAAGCCTAAAAATAAATTTACAACAGCAAATGCCACACTTAACCCAAGGCTAATATATGGCATAGATTTTGTGCTTATTTTCATTTGATTCCCTTAATAACAGGCACCATAGCAATAAGAGATACAATACCAAGTATGCCAACAATGATTCCCCAAAGGTAAATTTCCCAAGCGAGGCAAAGACACATTCCAACACCTAAAAGAATTGTACCAACAAGACCAAGGATGAAGGCAATAACGGTCTTTCTTTCCCATTTAGGAAGATGCTTGTTTTCCATCTTGCACCAAATAATAATAGTAACAAGTCCAAGCACAATGCCAACTCCACCAAGAACCACGCCAACATAGAAAAGTCCCCATTCCGGAAGCAGCGCCATACACATGCCAATAGCAAATAAAGCACCGGCAAGAGTGCCTAAAATCAAGGCGATAAAATTACTTTTTTTCATAAAAAGCTCCTTTCATTATTCCAACACTTGTTTTTTTAATGCAACTATATTATAATCAATATGTAGCATTAAAACAATCATCAAATTTTATAAAAGTGTTGGAATAATCAAATGAATGTAAAAAATAACAGAAGAAAAAAGGAATCAAGAGAGAAAATTGAAAAGGTATTTATGACCCTTTTGGAAAAGAAGGAGGTCAGAGAGATAACAGTAACAGAGCTTTGTGAGAAAACAGGCTTGAACCGTAGCACCTTTTACGCAAATTACATAGATGTTTTCGACCTGGCAAGGGAAGTGAAAAGGGGATTGGAAAACGAGTTTGGACAGCTATTTGTAAACTATAATACCGCAGTTGATGACTATGGCGCACTTAAAATGTTTAAGCACGTAAAGGAAAATCAGCTTTTTTATAAAACCTACTTTAAGCTTTCCAGCGACGGCGTAGAGTTAATTTCCATAATTGACAAGGACAGAGCCAGCCGAATGTTTGATACCAAGCACATGAAATATCACATAGAGTTTTTCAGAAACGGCTTAAACGCGATTATCAAGCTTTGGATGGACGGTGGCTGTAAGGAATCCCCTGAGGAAATGGTTGAAATTCTAAAGCAGGAATATAATGGCAGAAGCGTATAATTTGATATGCAATAAGCAAAGAAAAACATTGTAATAAAGATAGAATTATGTTAAAATCAAAAGAAGAGGTGGTGGCAAAATGAGCAAGATGCCTTTGTGCGATATGCATACACATTCCCAAAGCTCTCACGATAGCGTGGCAGGGGTAGAGGAAATGGCTATGGGCGCTATAAAAAATGGCATAAATGTAATTGCCATAACTGACCATGCAGATATTGGGTACTATAAGGAGCATGGTGTAAGGGCTCTTATTAAAAATTCAGTAAGAGAAACCACTCTTATATCTCAGCAATTTTCCGATAGGCTAAAAATCCTTACCGGCATTGAGCTTGGCGAGGGCATTTGGAATATGGACCTTACCAAGGAGCTTTTGGATGACCATGGCTACGATGTAGTAATCGGCTCTGTTCATATTGTAAGATACGAGGGCTTCTCCATGCCGTACTCCCAAATTGACTTTTCGAGAATGGATAAAGAGGTGCTTGACAGATACCTAAAAATGTACTTTGACGACGTGCTTGAAATGGTAAAGACCGTTCCCTGCGACATTATGGCGCACCTAAGCTGCCCATTTAGATACATAAACGGAAAATACAATTTGAACATTGATACAAGGCTTTATAGACAGCAAATTTTAGAAATATTAAGATATATCATAAAAAACTCCATAGCTATGGAGATAAACACCTCCGGTAAGGACACCATGCCGGAGGGCTGGATAATAGAGGAGTTTAAGAAAATGGGTGGATACCTAATAACCTTAGGCTCAGATGCCCACACACCGGAAAATATAGGCAAGGATTTTGAAAAGACCATACAAGCCCTAAAAAATTTGGGCTTTGACGGATACTATTATTTTGAAAAAAGACAAAGGATATTTGTAGATTATGGAAAAGAAGCTTTTTAATAGCTTTCCTGCCACTCATTGGCAGGAGGCAACGCCTGTTGGCAACGGTCGTCTTGGCGCAAGCATTTATGGCGCAGCCTATGACGAAAGAATTTTAATAAATCACGAAGCACTTTATAACTGGGTTTGCAACAGTGCCCTTCCTGACGTCTCGGAGCATCTTTCTAAGGTGCGCGCGCTTATGGATGAAAAAAGGTATAAGGAAGCCAATAGCTATTACGAAAATCTCATTAAGGAAACAGGCTTCAAGTCCAATAAGGGCAAATTTTTCCCTGCCTTTGATTTGCATCTGCTTTTTGATAACGAGGGCGCACCCCAGGACTATAAAAGAGAGCTTGATATGGAAAAGGGCATATGCACCGTTTCCTACACACAAAACGGCAACAGAATAGAAAGAAGGACCATTGCCTCTAAAACCGACGGCTGTGTGGTTGTTTCAATCACGGCAGAAAAGCCTATTTCCATTCGTGCAACACTTGAAAGGCACGACATGGCTGATTATGTGGATAGCTGGTACGCAGATGAGTTTAATACCTTTGCCAAGGGCGAGTACATTTACTCTGAAAGCAAAACTGCAGGTGGGCTTCATTTTTCCGGTATTGTAAAGGTGCTTTCCTGCAATGGCAAAATCAACTCCGGCATTTCGGACAAAAGCTTAAAAATTGATATGACAGGCAGTACAGCCCTTCAAAACTACATAGGTCTTGAAGACATTACAAGCGCGGTTTTGATTTTGGACGTTTGCGAAATGGTAACCCCATTTGAAGAAATGAAGGAGCAAATAGACAAGGTTGACAACGATATAGCAGGCCTATACACGCGCCACGCGAATGCATTTTCAAAAATCTTCAATCGCGTTAAATTGAACATTGCAGGACAGGAGGAATATCTTTCAAACGAGGCGCTTTTGCTAAGCAGCTACGGCGGTGTGGTAGACACTCGCCTTATTGAAAGAATGGCAGACTTTGGCAGATACCTGCTTATTTCCTCATCTACTGATTGTCAATATCCGGCAAACCTACAAGGGCTTTGGAACGGAGCATACTCTCCTGCATGGGCTTGCACCTTCTTTAATAATGAGAATATCCAAATGGCATATTGGCAAGCCTTTCAGGGCGATATTGCCGAGTGCGCACTGCCGCTTTTTAACCTGTATGACCGCTTTAAGGATGACTACAGGCTAAATGCCAAAAACCTATATGGTGCAAGGGGTCTTTTGCTGCCACTGTTTATGGACAACTCGAACGGACTAAAGGAAAATTTACAGCCCCACGTGCTTTACTGGACGGGCAGCTCTGCTTGGATAAGCGCAATCTATTATGACTATTACCTATACACAGGCGATAAATCATTCCTTCTTGAAAGGGCATACCCCTTTATGAAGGAGTCAGCCCTTTTCTACGAGGACTTTTATGTTGAGGATGAAAGAGGGCTTTTGAAATCCTACCCTGCAAACTCTCCGGAAAACCGTCCGGATGGCGACTTTGAGGGCGCGAAAGAGCTTAGCGTTTCCATAAATCCAACAATGGACTTTGCACTATTCAAGGAGCTTCTTACAAACCTTATCAGCGCATCAAAGGTGCTTGATATTGATAGTGAGGACAGGGCGCGCTGGGAAAATCTGCTTAAGAAAATCCCACAATATGAAATCAATGAGGACGGCGCAATAAAGGAGTGGCTACACCCTGACTTTAAGGATAATTACCACCACCGTCATCAGTCCCATATATACCCTCTTTTCCCGGGCTTTGAGATAAATGAGGACGACACACCAAAGCTTTACGAGGCAACAAGAGTGGCAGTCGAAAAGCGCCTTTGCATAGGCTTAAAGGCACAAACAGGCTGGTCGCTTGCTCATATGTCAAATATTTATGCAAGGCTATCTGACGGAAAAAGAGCCAAGGAGTGTCTGGATTTGCTATGTCGTTTCTGCACAGGCAACAACCTATATACCCACCATAACGACTGGCGTAATATGGGCGTCACGCTTAAGTTTTTACACGCAGGACACCCACCATTCCAAATTGATGCAAATATGGGCTTTACCTCCGCTGTATATGAAATGCTACTTTTCTCCGACGGCAAGAAGATTAAGCTTTTGCCGGCTCTTCCAAAGGAGTGGAAGAAGGGTAGCATAGAGGGCATTAAGGCAAGAGGTGGCTACACCGTTTCAATTTACTGGAGTGAAACAGAGGTGAAAGCAAAAATCACCGCCACTAAAGCCGGCACTCTAATGGTTAAAGCACCAAACGGCGCAAGAGCAACTGAAAAATACACAACCCTCACCCTTGATGCGGGCACTACAGCCGAGCTTACCTACGCACTATAATAAGAAAAAGCACAGATGAAAGCCATCTGTGCTTCTTTTTTTTAATATGTTTCAGCCTTAAAGGTATAAACTGCGCCCTCGGTAATAGGTGTTAGGTCAACGCCTGTCATAGCGTATTCGCCGTCAATGTAAAATGCCCAGTATGTGCCACTTTCCCAGTCGTAGTAAGTGCCATCAACTGTGGTAACGGTAAGACCGTATTGACTTTCGTAGCCATCAATAAGTCCCTCTTGTAAAAGCGCATCGCCAAGCATAGCCTTAGTGGAGCTATACTCAAAGGTTTTTTCTGTGCCGTTTAGGTGTACAACCTTTACGGAAAAGCTAAGTGGCGTTTCGTTGTCCGGCGCATTACAGGAAGCAAAAACCACAGAAAAAGCCATCAAAAGCACAAGCGCTAAAGAAATGACCCTTTTCATTTTTTACTTTTCTCCTTTCATTTTACTCGAATAAAACAAAAGCCCACCCGTAGGGGTGAGCGAAAAGAGCAATAGACGAAAAAAGCAGGACACGTGTCTGACTTTTAACGCATATTGGCTTTAGTCCCCGCTTGCCCAAGACTAATTTTACCAAGAAATCTTGTGTCTGGGTGGCATTCGGACTTTTACCGTAGAGGCAGCTGCGACGGAATTACACCATACTTTCCCACCCTTGACATCTGCATTTATTATACACCTCTGAAAAATGGTTGTCAAGTATTGAATTTTCATTTTAGCTATGCTAAAATTTATGTATAAATGAAAAGGAGCCTTGCAAAATGTCAGAGTACATAAAAATACCAAAAAAATTTCAGGCTATTGACAGCCACTTACATATACACAAGCTTTTTGAGGAAGAAAGGCAAATGAATTTTATTGACGGGCACGAGTGGTATAAGGATAGCTGTGGCATAAAGGCAATAAACATTGCATCGCTACCAAGAAATGCCGGTAATAATATGGCGGTTGCCCTTTATAAGGTGGCAAACGAGCAAGCCTTTGCCCATGGCTGTATTGTATACCCGGAAAGCCCTGTAAACCCTAACACAATCGGCAATATGGATCCCCTTACCCAGTATAAGGAGATGATGGAAATCGGCTTTGACGGTATAAAATTCCTTGAGGGTAAGCCGGAAATATATAAGCGTAATTGGATACCTGTTGACAGCGACTTTTATGAGCCGTTTTGGGCTGAAATAGAAAAGGACGGCACCCATGTTCTTGCCCACATAAACGACCCGGAGTTTTTTTGGGACGGGGACAAGGTTTCTGACGAATTAAAGGCAAAGGGCTGGTTTTATGGGGATGGCACATACCTTCCAAGCGAGGAAATGTATAAGCAGATTGACAACCTGCTTGAAAAGCATCCAAGTCTTTGCTTGACCCTTGCACACTTTTATTTCTGCTCCGCAAAGCCAAAAAAGCTGGTTGATATGTTTAACAGATACAAAAATCTGGCAATAGACATTACCCCCGGCGGAGAAATGTACGTGGACTTTGAAAATAACCACGACTACTATAAGGACTTCTTTGCTAAATATAGCGATAGAATACTTTTTGGCACAGACGGTGATTTTCCAAGATGCGTTGAGGCAATGCGCTGGCTTGCTGACAGAATATATCGCTTCCTTGCAACAGACGAAAGGATAATGTCCTTTGATAACAACTTAATAGAGGGTATCTTGCTTCCGGAGCATAAGGTAAAGCAAATTCTTTCCGAAAACTTTGTAAGGCGTGTTGGCACCACCCCAAGGGTAATGAATAAAAAAGCCCTAAAAAATTACATAGATAAGTATAAGCACCTAATCCCCACAAGGGAAGACTACCAGCTTATAGAAGACCTTTGTAAAAAGTACCTATAAAAGAAAAAATCCCGACACGTGTCGGGATTTTGTTATTATAAAAACTTTTTAAGCTCCTGCATAAAGGTATCAATATCGTCAAAATCACGATATACGGAAACAAAACGGATGTAAGCCACAGGGTCAGCCTTTCTTAGCTCCTGCATAGTAAGCTCGCCAATTTCAGTAGAGGTAATTTCTGTGCGTAGAGCATTAAGAATGTTAGCCTCAACCTTGTTAGCAATTTGCGCTGCATTAACAGGTCTTTTCTGACAAGCCTTTATAATGCCGGCTTGTAGCTTGCTCTTGTCAAAATACTCACGAGAGCCGTCCTTTTTGATTACCATAGGCTGTATAGTTTCCACCATTTCAAAGGTGGTAAATCTGCTTTGACAGTTAAGGCACTCTCTGCGCCTTTTAATGCTGGAGTTTTCCTCAACAGGTCTTGAGTCAATAACCTTGCTTTCCTCAAAGCCACAGTGTGGACACTTCATTATAAATCACCTCACTTGAGGGTCAAGCTCTTTTTCGTCAGCCTTAGCCTCATTATTTTCAACCTTTTTTGACCTTGCCTTAAGAATTTGCTTTTTAATAATCCTGTAAACTCTCACAACAAAATACATAAAGAAATATGGAATAACCATATAGCATACAAGTCCGCCTATTGTGTAGAAGGTGAAAGGAAATTCAATATCACCAACAAAGTCGTACATAAAGCTAATAGGAAATTCTGGTCCCACAGGCAAGTGACGGAGAAGCATAACATTAGAGGGGTTTTGTCCGGGGATAAGATATGTAATTACATTTAGTATTATGGAAAGCGCACCGGCACCACCAACTATACCAACGAAATACTTGTAGTTGTTTTTGTTAATAACATTGTAGCCACTTTGCTTAATGTAAATAAACGCCATATAAATCATGCATGAATGGAAAAGCATGGAGTGTAAGCAAAGGAAGTGATAAATTGGGTAGCTTTGTAATGATGTAAGAGGCAAAAGCAGGAATGCAAAGCCACCAACAAAGCAACCACCACAAATAAAGGAAGCGCCAAGCCTGTAAATAATTCCCTTACCAAAGCCACACATCCAAAGAACGTAGATAAATAGCGAGCAAAATGCCAGCGGTAGCCAGTGGTCAAGCTGCCATGTGCCGGCTTTGTCTGCAATAGGCTTTTCTATAACGAACTTAAAGATTATTTTTATAATCTCAAGCACGGTAAAAACAACCGCCATAACTCTTGTGACAATTCTAAGATTTTTCTTTGATATATTTCTTGTAAAGTATAGTGCAAGCACTATGAGAACAAGGCAGATTGCAAGGGAGATAAGATGGGCAGGGCTGAATACACCACAAGCCGGTGCATCGCCGGGCGCGCCAAAAAGATAATTCATCTAAACAAGCTCCTAAATATATAAAATACTAGTACGCCGTTATTCTACCATAAACGACAAGATTTTTCAAGGATTATTTTATGTTTTACATAAATTGATAATTTTTTACGTAAAAAAACAACAAATTTCAATGCACAAAATGAATACTTGACAAATATTATAAAAAAGAGTATAATTTTTATAATTACTTTTCAAGGAGATATTTATGAGAACAGTAACTGACTTTTTTGGCTCAATGGTGTTTAATGACCAGGTTATGAAGGAGCGTCTTCCAAAGGAAGTGTATGACTCTCTACAAAACACCATTCAAAACGGCAAGCATCTTGATTTGTCCGTTGCCAATATTGTTGCAAATGCCATGAAGGATTGGGCTATTGAAAAGGGTGCAACCCATTATACTCACTGGTTCCAGCCTATGACAGGCATTACCGCTGAAAAGCACGACAGCTTTATATCTCCAAAAAGCAACTCTACGGTTATTATGGAGTTTTCCGGTAAGGAGCTTGTAAAGGGAGAGAGCGATGCCTCATCCTTCCCATCCGGCGGACTTAGAGCTACCTTTGAGGCAAGGGGCTACACCGCTTGGGACCCAACCTCTTACGCGTTTATTAAGGACGGCGCACTTTGCATTCCAACCGCCTTTTGCTCATACGGCGGAGAGGCGCTTGACAAAAAAACACCGCTTCTGCGCTCAATGGAGGTTCTAAACAAGGCAGCCGTTAAGATTTTGCACCTTTTCGGTAATGAGGATGTTACCTCTGTAAAGGCAACAGTTGGTCCGGAGCAGGAGTATTTCCTTGTTGATAAGGAAATGTACAATAAGCGTCCCGACCTTGTATATACAGGCAGAACCCTTTTTGGCGCAAAGCCACCTAAGGGGCAGGAGCTTGACGACCATTATTTCGGCACAATCAAGCCACAAATCAAGTCCTTTATGAAGGATCTTGACTATGAGCTTTGGTCACTTGGCGTTTTCGCAAAGACCGAGCATAACGAGGCTGCGCCATCTCAGCATGAGCTTGCTCCCGTTTTCACAACAACCAACCTTGCAACTGACCACAACCAGCTGACAATGGAGCTTATGCAGAAGCTGGCAAAGAAGCACGGACTTGTTTGTCTTCTTCACGAAAAGCCCTTTGACGGCGTAAACGGTAGTGGTAAGCATAATAACTGGTCCTTGTCAACAAATACCGGTATGAATTTGTTTGAGCCGGGTGAAACTCCAAGCGAAAACGCACAATTCTTGCTTTTCCTTTGCGCAGTTATCAAGGCAGTTGACAGATATCAGGACGCCCTTCGTATTTCCGTTGCCTCTGCCGGTAACGACCACCGTCTTGGCGCAAACGAGGCACCACCTGCAATTATTTCTATCTTTCTTGGCGAGGAGCTTACAGAGATACTAAACGCTATCGAAAATGATGAGAAGGTTGGCTCAAAGGAGAAGGAGCAAATGCGTGTTGGCGTACACATCCTTCCAAAGTTCCCTAAGGACACCTCAGATAGAAACAGAACCTCACCCTTTGCCTTTACCGGTAATAAGTTTGAGTTCCGTATGCTTGGCTCCGGCGCATCTATTGCAGACACAAACACAGCTCTTAATACTGCAGTTACACAAATTCTTAATGAGTTTTACGAGGCTCTTGTAGACGCCAAGGACTTTAATAAGGCGCTCCACGACCTTATTCGAAAAACCATCAAGGACCATAAGAGAATATTCTTTAACGGCAACGGATATGACGACGCTTGGATTAAGGAGGCAGAGGAAAGAGGGCTTTCCAACCTTAAGTCCACTCCGGAGGCTCTTTCTCATCTCTTAGACGAAAAGAACATTGAGCTTTATACAAAGAATAAGGTGTTTAGTGAAAAGGAGCTTAGGTCAAGATACGAAATTTTGCTTGGAAGCTACTCAAAGGTTATAAACATTGAGGCGCTTACTATGATAGATATGGCAAAGAAGCTTATTATCCCTGCCGTATCTAAGTACACAAAGGACCTGCTTAAAACAGAGAAGATTAAAAACGAGCTAGGTGTTGTTACCTGCTACGAAAAGGAGATTGGCAACAAGCTTTCAGAGCTTCTTTGTGAGGCATATAAACTCACCTTGGAGCTTGAAGAAAAGCGCGCCGAGGTTCACAAGCTAAAGGGTGCTTACGAGAAGGCAAGCGCCTACGAAAGCGTTGTACTTGAGACAATGAACAGGCTTAGAGCAGTTGTTGACGAGGCAGAGAGCCTAACAGCGCGTGAGTATTGGCCAATGCCGGATTATGGCGAGCTACTCTTTGGAGTAAGATAAATAAAAAAGGCTTTGGGCTTGACCCAAGGCCTTTGTTTTATATTTTGCACAAAAAAACAAGAAAAAAGCCTGCAAAATTTTTTATTTATATAGACAATTTTTTACAAAAAAACTATTGAAAAATGATTTATTTACTATTATAATATTTGTGTAAGAGATGTTAGGTTTTCGCCCTTCACCTCTTAACACCCAAATTTAGGAGTATTAAGAAATGAAAAAACTTTATGTAGGCAAAACAAAGGATGTTTACCAGCTTGAAAATGGCAATGTGCTTTTGAAGTTCAAGGACGACTGCACAGGTAAGGATGGCGTGTTTGATCCAGGCGAAAACGCAGTAGGTCTTACAATCGAGGGTATCGGTAGAGCGAACCTTGAAACCTCTGTATATTATTTTGAGCTTTGCAAGAAGGCAGGCATTAAGACACATTATGTTTCTGCTGACATTGAAAATGCAACTATGGATGTTCTTCCTGCTGAATGCTTTGGTAAGGATCTTGGCGGTGGCGGTCTTGAGGTTATCTGCCGTCTTGTTGCAACAGGTAGCTTTATCCGCAGATATGGCGAGTACATTAAGGACGGCACACCACTTGAGGGTGGCTATGTTGAGTGTACCTTTAAGAATGACGCAAAGGGTGACCCACTTGTTACAGGCGAGGGTCTTGTTGCACTCAAGGTTATGACAAAGGAAATGTTTGAAAGCCTTAAGGAGCAAACACTTAAGATTACAAAGATTGTTGCTGACGACCTTAAGACAATCGGTCTTGACCTTTGGGATATTAAGTTTGAGTTCGGCTACAACAACGGTCAGGTTGTTCTCATTGACGAGATTGCTTCCGGCAATATGAGAGTTTATAAGGGCAACGAAATTGTTAACCCTGTTGAGCTTACAAAGCTTATTCTTAACAGATAAAAGGTGAGGTCTGCTGCAATAGCACAGATCGAAAACAGATGGTTTATGAGCTAAATCATCGTATTCAAAAAGCAAAAGGAAAATATAAGGTAGAGGACTTGTTTAAGTCCTCTTCTTTTATTAAAATCTGTTTTCTATTCGCGTTCTCGCTTCCTGCCGTACAGAGTACGTCGACGAAAGCGAGAACACGGATTCTGCGCGATTTCGCAAGCCCTCGGCGCTTCAATATCGAAAACCAAAAAAGGACTTACAAAGCGCAAGTCCTTTTTTAGTTAAAATTCAATAACAAGCCCATCATAGGCAACGGTTATATCGTGCTTTTTCATTTCCTCTTCAAGTGTCTTGTGGTCGGTGTGCAGGGTATATGCCATATGGCTTATAACATACCTTTTTACGCTGTCCTTAAGGCTCTTTTTCATTTCCAAAACCATATTTAGGTTGTTATGCTCAAAAATGCGCCAATCTCCATCTATGAAGCCAATTGTGGCATCAAAAACCGCAAGGTCAACCCCGCGCTTCCAAATGGCATTAATTTCCTCATAAAGCAGCCAAGCACCATCAAGCCCGTAGAACATACGTTTTTCGTCCCTTTCGATAATAAAATGGACACAGGGTATGGTGTGGTTTGCCCTTAAGGCATCTATGCGATAGCCATCAAGCGTAATAGTATTGCCTGCAGCCACCTCTATAAATTCAGCCCCATGAGAGCATAAAAACGCCAGGGCACTTTCATCAAAATGGTCCTCGTGCCTATGTGTGTTTAACACATATTTTATCCTTTTTGGGTCAATGCCCATTTTTGTAATTGCGTCAATAACCCAAGGACCCGGGTCAATTAAAATAGTATCGTCAATAAGTGCCGAGGCGGTTCGTCTGTAGCCCTCGCACCACTCCTTAGGAAAATCGGCAGCCCCCGTGCCAAGAAACTTTATTTTCATATTATTCTCCCGTCCTGTTCATTCTTAATTTAATTATATCATAAATTTGTGGAGTTACAATAGCAATAAACATTATAACACAGCCAAGGATTTCAAGGGGCTTCATTTGCTCCTTTAGAATAATGGCTGAAAAGATAACTGCAAAGACTGACTCTGTTGACATAATAAGAGAGGCAAAGGTGGACTCCACATATTTCTGACCAAGGATTTGGAAGGTGTAGGCAATACCACAGCTACAAAGTCCGGCATATAAAATAGGGATAATTGCATTTTGCACAGCCTCAAGGCTTATGGGTAGCTCAAAAATCAGCATAGGCACAATGGAAATAAGCCCGCCCACCAAAAACTGCGTTGCGGAAAGGGTTATGCCATCTGCATCTCTACCCAAACGGTCGATTAAGATAATATGTATAGCAAAAAGCACAGCACCGCAAAGGGCTAAAGCATCGCCCACATTAATGCCGTCAAAGCTACTAAAATCAATACACAAAAAGAAAACACCAACAATGCCGGCTCCGGCACATATCCAGCTGATAGGCTTGATTTTTTGCTTTAAGAAAAGACACATAAAGGGCACAAAAAGCATATACATAGCAGTTATAAAGGCAACCTTGCCCGCAGATGAGTAAACAAAGGCATACTGCTGAAAATTGCAAGCAACGCAGAAAACAACGCCAAGCAAAAGCCCCTTCAAAACAGAGCCTTTATAGGTTCTTGCAGTCTTAGGCTTGTCCTCTGATTTTTTATATTCCAAAGCAAATTTAATAAGGGCAACAGGAAAAAGCGCCAGTCCGCCAAGGAGCATACGAGAGGCACTAAAGGTAAAGACCCCAAGGGACTCACTGCCAACGCTTTGAGCAACAAAGGCAAGACCCCAAACAAGGGCAGTTATAAATAAAAGCACAACCCCAAGGGCAGTTTTGTTTTTCATAAGCCACGCTCCTCTAAAAAAGTGAAGGTGCTATAAGCACCCTCACTAAGTATATCACAAACTTATAAAAAATCAACCTTAATTAAGCAAAAATATTCCAAAGGACAAATATCCTGCAAAGGCTACCCACAAAAGATAAGGAATTTGAAGATATGCAGCCACCTTGTTTATCTTCAGATACTCAACAATTGTAAATGCTACCAAGAAAATAAGAAGCACCAGCCAAATAAACGCAAATAAAAACGCCTTTAGATTAAAGAAAATAATAGACCACAAGAAGTTTACAAAAAGGCTTATTCCGTAAATAGTCAGCGCCCTGCCGCTTTTTTGCCCCGAGGTGTAAATCATACCGCTGCTAACACCCATCAGTATGTAAAGTATTGTCCACACAATAGGGAAAAGAATTGATGGTGGCGCAAGTGGTGGCACATTTATGGTTGAATAAATGTCCATGTTGCCACGAGTAAACAGCGAGGAAAAAATCCCTACCCCTAAAGGAATCAAAATAGAAATAACATAAGGCTTAATTTTAGCCCACATAGTATTCACCCCCTTACTAATTAATACGCAAGGGGAAGAGAAAATATGAAAAAAGGAGTCAAGTGACTCCTTTTTTTTATTAAACATTAGCAGGCAAAGCGTATTTTTCCGAGTACTCGCTATATAGCTCATTAAAGCTTACATCGCCCTTTAGCTCACGGGTGGACTCGTGGAGATTTAGATTATCGTTAGCAGTATCAATTACGCAGGCTGCAATATTAGAGCAGTGGTCGGAGGTTCTTTCAAGATTTGTAAGAATATCGGACCAAACAAAGCCTGCCTCAATAGTGCAGTTTCCGGCTTGCAGACGACCAATATGCCTTGTACGCAGCTGCTCCTTAAGGTTGTCAATAACCTGCTCAAGCGGCTCAATTCTATGTGCAAGCTCAAGGTCGTTTTCAACAAAGGTCTTAAGGGAGATATCAAGAATTTCCCTAACACTGTTTGAAAGAATCTTAATTTCAGCCTTGGCATCAGCCGTAAATTCAAGCCCCTTATCTCTTAGCTCCTCGACAGATTCAAGCACGTTAACGGCGTGGTCGGAAATGCGCTCAAAGTCGCCGATAAGGCGGAGATATTTTGCTGCCTCATCACTTGCGCTGTCGCCAATTTCACGGCTGCTTAGCTTAACAAGGTAAGTGCCGATAATATCCTCATATTTATCTGTTTTGTCCTCAATTTTTCTTATGCGCTCTGCCTTTTCCTGTGAGTATTCCCCAAGGGAATCAAGGCTATCCTTGAGCGCACCAACAGCATCATTTGCCATAGTCTTAATAGCATTGTGGCAAACGGAGATAGCCATTGCAGGTGTTTGAAGCAGTCTTTCGTCAAGAACGAGGATTTCCTCCTTTTCGCTCTTGTCATCCTTAATAACCGCGTAAGCAAGCTTTTCAAGAAGTGATGAGCAGGGTAGAAGGATAATTGTACCGATAACGTTAAATAGCGTGTGGAAGATTGGAATCATACTCTGCGCATTTTCTGCCCAGAAGGGTAGCGTATCCCTTGTAATACCCCAAACAATCCAGTAAACTATCAAAATAATTACAGTGCTGATAACATTGAACATAAGGTGTACAAAGGAAGTACGTCTTGCGTTTTTGTTTGTACCAACAGAGGAAAGCAGAGCAGTTACACAGGTACCGATGTTTTGACCCATAATGATTGGGATTGCAATTGCATTTGTGATAGCGCCGGTTTTTGAAAGCGCCTGCAAAATACCAACAGATGCAGAGCTGGACTGGATAATACCTGTAACAACAGCACCAACCAAAACGCCGATAATTGGGAACATTGGGTTTCCAATAAAGCTTGTAAACAGACCTGTAAACGCCTCGTTGTATCTAAGCTCGCTAACTGAGCCTGACATAATGTCCATACCAAACATAAGCGTTGTAAAGCCAAGGAGAATAGAACCAATATCCTTCTTAAGGCTTGATTTTGCAAACATATGTATGATAATACCGATAAGACCGAGTATAGGAGTCCAAACCATAGGCTTAAGGAAGGCAAGCACCTGCGCCAGCTGGTCGGTTGTTCCCTCGCCAAGGAAGTTTAATTGCAAAAGCCAAGAAGTAATAGTAGTACCGATATTTGCACCCATAATTACATTGATAGCTTGTCTTAAGGTCATAACGCCGGAGTTTACAAAGCCAACAACCATAACTGTGGTTGCAGAGGAGCTTTGAATAACCGCAGTCACACCAAGACCGGTAGCAAAGCCGGCAGCCTTGTTTGTTGTAAACTTTCCAAGCATATATTGAAGCTTGTTTCCTGCTGAGCGCTCAAGGGCTTGACCCATAAGATTCATGCCGTACATAAATAGAGCAAGACCACCGATAAGGAGCATCAGGTCGAAAAAGCCAAAGTTTCCTTTATCCCATACGGTGCTAAAAAAATCCAACATAAAATAATCCTTTCAAGTAAATAATTAAGACCGAATTTGGTCGAAATAATTTTAACATTGGAGGGAAAAAGAAAAAACCGTAAAACAGTAAAGCCATTGTAAAATTTATGTAAAAAAGGGAACGTAGTACCGTTCCCTTATTTTATTTCTTAAAAGCTATGGTAATAGCTGTGCCCACATCAAGCTGACTTTCAATAGTCATAGTAGCTCCGTAAAGGGCGCAAATATGCTTTACAATTGCAAGGCCAAGACCTGTGCCACCCGTCTTTTTGGAGTGCGACTTGTCAACACGGTAAAACCTTTGGCAAAGCCTTGGTATATGCTTTTCTTCAATACCTATGCCCGTATCACTTACGCATACCTTGGCAAGGCTACCCTCGTCCTTAATCTCAACTTGAATTTTTCCGTTAGTCTTGTTGTAGTTTACAGCGTTTGAGCAAAGGTTTTGGGCGATTTCATAAAGCTTTTTCGGGTCAGCCATAATGGTTGCATCTCCCTCTAAGCTATAGGAAATATTTTTCTCTGTCATTCTTTCGGAAAGCTCCTCAAGCGCCTCGCTGAAGCTTGCACGCAGGCTGACGCTAACAGAGGATAGCTCCACCTCGTCGCCGCTTTCCAGCTTGCTCAGCTTTAGCATATCGGAAATAAGTGAGCTAAGGCGCAGACTTTCCTTATGTATTCTTTCAATTTTCTTGGAAGCCCCCTCGCTAACGCCCTCGTCCTCTAAGAGAAGCTCGGAAAGCCCCTGCATAACCGTAATAGGCGTCTTAAGCTCGTGAGAGGCGTTGGCAAAGAAGTCACTCTTTTGCTTTGCAATAGCCCTTTCGGGTGTAATGTCTGTGATAATTATAATAGACGATATATCAAGCCCGTCACTCATTGAGCTTATGTTAAAGGCAAGACCTCTGTCCTTATACTCACATTCAAAGGCGTAGCTTTCGTTCAAATGCCGTTTAATTCTTTCGAATATAGCCTTTTCCTCAATTAGACAATCAAAATCCTTACCTACATATTCGCCACAACCGCCAAAAATGGAAATCGCGCTTTTGTTTATAAAGGCAATTTTACCGTTTTCGTTAACAGCAATAATACCCTGTGAAATGCTTTCAAGCACCTTGTTTAGCTTTTTATGCTCCCCTTCAATCTCTAAAATGTGAGAGTGGGTGCTTTCGCTAAGCTCGTTAATTTCGCAAAGCACCGAGTAAAGCTCAGGCTCGCTGTTGTCAGCCTTAATAGGCACATATTCGCCCTTATTAACACTCTTTAAGCTGTTGCCAACCTCTAAAATTCTTGAGGAAATACCGTGAGAGATAAAGTGAGAGATAATAAGTGCCAAAATAATATCAACAATAAGCACCACTATGAACAGAGGAATAGTAACCGATAAATAAGCGGAAATTTCACTACTGCGTATAGCAAGACGCAGAACTACAACATCGCCATCGCTAAGCTCAACCTTCATAGCGTAGTAGGTCATCTCGCACTTAAAGGTTTCGGAATATCGCTTTACAGCCGTAGGCGTGTCGTTTAATGCGTTCTGGACCTCAACTCTGTCGCTATGGTTTTCAAGCTCCGCACGTGTGTCGCTTTCAATAAGCACATTACCCTCTGTGTCAAATACCGTCACACGGAATTTGTCATTGCCCTCATATGCCTTAAAGTCCTGAAAGTCGTCCTTGGAGTCAAGCAAGAGGGCAACAATCTTTGTTTCCTCAATAAGACGTCCCTTGACAACGTTTTCTGTGTTTACGCTGACAGCCACAAGACCGAAAATGAACATAAGCAGGGTAGATGCGAGGATAATTGAGAAAAATCTAACAAAAATTCTTTTTTTCATTTAGACTCAAACCGATAGCCAATGCCACGCACCGTAACAATGCTGTCTCCTCCGCCTGCAGACTTAATTTTATCACGCAGGGAGGCAATGTGCATATCAATGGTTCTTGTCTCACCCACAAAGCTCTCTCCCCAAACATCGCGGAAAAGGGCTTCACGCTCAACAGTAATGCCTGCCTTGCTGAGCAAAACCTTAAAGAGCTTAAATTCCTTAAGGGTCAGCCCAAGGTCAACTCCGTTTAGGAATATCTTATAAACATTGTTGTCCACAGAGTATCCGTCAACATGGGAAATGTAAAGATTTGAGCGCCTTAGGTTTGTTTTAACCCTGGCAAGAAGCTCCATTATGGAAAAGGGCTTGGACATGTAGTCATCAGCCCCCTTGTTAAGACCCTTAACAAAGCTGATTTCGTCACTTTTTGCGCTGACAATAATAACAGGCACCCTCTCATCAAGCTCCCTAACCTTGGAAAGAATAGTGTAGCCATCCATATCGGGAAGCATAATATCCAAAACTATAAGGTCAGGTCTTTTGTGAGAAAAATCCTCTAAAAAGGACTTGCCGTTTTCGTAAAAGCGCGTTTCGTAGCTATCCTCAAATGCGCCCTCATAAACCTCGCAAATGCCCTCATCGTCCTCAACAACATAAATTAGTGGCTTCATAGTCTACCCCCAAACAATATACATACATAAAAATTATACCATATTCTAAGGGTCAAATCAATAATTCTTGTGTCAAGCCTATGTAAATTTTTTAATATTAATAATAATATTTGACAAATGTATGGTAAAAGTGTATAATAAATCTGTAGTAAACTTTTACCTTTTTGGGAGAATATACAATGAAAAGAGCTTTGATACTTATAGTTATGCTTGTGTCCCTTGTGGCACTGCTATTGACATCTTGTAATTTTCTTGATAATAAAAATAACGGCACTGAGCCAAAGGACACCTCGTCAGGTAGTACGGTGGTTAGCACAGGCACAGGTGGCATCACAACCCTGCCGGGCGACCCGGAGGATGATGTGTGTAAGCACATCAATGTGGTTATAGACCAAATGGTTTATCCAACCTGTACCACAGAGGGACTTACAACCGGCTCCCATTGCGGTGACTGCTTGGAGGTTTTGAACCCTCAAAGGACAATACCAATGCTTGACCATATCGGTGTTGCAAATGACTATGTTGCACCAACCTGTCAAAGCGTTGGCTATACAGGTGGTAAAAGCTGTAAGGATTGTGGCGCTGTTGTTGAAGAGCCTATTACAATCTCCCCTCTCCCACACAATGAAACAGTAACAAAGGGTTACCCCTCAACCTGCTCTAAAAACGGCTTGTCAGATGGTAAATACTGTACTGTTTGTAAAACTGTAACCGTTGAACAGGTGCCTCTTGACAAGAGTAGCCATAATGAGGTTATTACAAAGGCAGTAGCACCAACCTGTCAAAGCGTTGGATATACAGAAAAAAGACAATGTAGCGTTTGTAACGAGGTAACCGTTGCAAGCGTTGAAATTCCAAGGTGTGGACACACCGAGGTTAAGGACAGGGCAGTTTTGCCCAACTGCTCAGAAACCGGACTTACAGAGGGTAGCCATTGCTCCGTTTGTAACCAGGTTATCGTGGCACAGCAGACAGTTAGCAAAACCTCTGACCACGTTTATCCGGAGTATGCAACTGTATCAAGCGCGCCAAGCTTTTCATCAAGTGGCTCAGGCTCACTAAAATGCACAAAGTGTGGCTATACACAAAATATCACCTTTGCTAAGCTTACGGCAGATACCCTTACCATCGACGATATTTATTCCATAGACACAGATATATATAACCCGGCATACGATAACAGATACAAGGTTATTGACGGCAAGACAAATGTTTCCAGTATTTATGGCACAGGAGACTGGTTTGGAAACGTTGGCGATGTGCTTGTTATCACCCTGAAGCAGGAAATGGTTTTGACCACCCTTCAGCTTTATACAGGTGGTAACTATACCTCTGCAAAGGTTACGGTTAAGGATGCAGCAGGAAATCAAACAGCATCCAAGAGCTACATAACCAACGCATTCTCAGATGGTGGAGCCGGTCTTGTGCAAACCATCGTTTCCGGCAAGCAAATCAAGGCTTATACAATTGAAATTGAAATTACAGGCTTGAAGTGGAACGATGCAAAGACACACAAAATCTCCGAGGTTATAATTAAGGCTGCCCCGCAGGATTCAAGAATTGAGCATACTCACGTTTACAGAGAGTACATAGAGCAGTCAAGGGTAGCAACCTGTCAGCTTACAGGACTTGAGCTATATAGATGCTTCTGTGGACACGAAAAGGAAATTTCAACAGGCTATGGCGAGCACGAGTATACCAGCCTTAAGTCAGTTAGAAACGTTAGCTGTGGCGAAAATGGTATTGCGGTTTACGAGTGTGCTTGCGGAAAGACAAAAACAGTAGAAACCGAAGCAAAGGGACATATTTTCTATAAGCTGGTTGAATGTAGCATTCAGCCTACCTATACAAGCACAGGTAGAGCAACCTATAAGTGCATAAATTGCAGCCTTACTGACGCTCAAATCGTTGACCCACTGCCAATTGAGGACATAAGATACCTTAGAGTTGAACAAATCAACGGTGGCAAGGTAACTCTTAAGTTTAATATTTATGGCGAGAGGGTTAACTACGAGGTTAGATATAGCACAGCGCAAATTACTGAGGATAACTTCAGTAGCGCAACAAAGCTTACTGCAATCGTAACAGGCGACAACCTTGTTACAGTGCTGTTTTCTCTAAATGCAAGCCTGGAAAATGGCTACTATGTGGCAGTTAAGCCATATTATGGACAAAACTCTGGTAAAATTGCAACTGTAAGGGTTGGTGGAAACACAGAAATTCCTATCGACTACGATAAGGCAAGCGTTTACCACGGCGAGGTTCTTGGCTCCTTTAAGAATATGTTTGATGGCGATACCTCAACAATGCTTGGGGAGTTCTTCCCGGATAGGGGCGACACAGTAGAGCTTCACGGCTCATATTTGCGCCCGATCATCGACCTTGAATATATGCACTTCGTATCAAAGGTTAAGCTATATTATACCGAGGGTGGAAGGACCATTACAGTTAGATGGAGCGACACTCCTCTTGACTTTATGTCAGAGGACAGCCTATGGGATGGCTATAAAATCATTACAACTACACAGGGCTGGAACGAAATTCCAATAAACCTAAGCACAAGATATATTCAAATCATATTTATAGACGGTCAAAGCCCGGCTGAGGTTGAGGCATACGGCTATCAATGCGGCAGTGGCGACGAAATTGCAACCGGCAGCAAGGGCACACTTCCAACCATGGGTCAGCTTATGGGTATGTGCGGCTTCTGCGCGGGTGGTGGCGGACATACACCAATTGATGAGGTTATTTGCACCACGGTGCTCAGAGAATATCATAACTTTGGTTGGTCCTATGACGCAACTAAGTACGGCGGTCAGGCATCCTTCTTTAATAACGAAAGATGGATGGGCTACTTTGACTATGAATACAGGATTTACAAGGAGGCTGGCATACAGGTTATCCCTTGTATCCAGTGGAGCCTTGGAAACCAAACAAACGGACTTGGCGAAACCATTTCCTACAAGGTTGGCGCGGATAAGCTTCCTGTATATGACTCAGGCGGCAATCTAATCAGAGCATCCTTCTGGGAGCGCTTTGACCCTAACACCTATTTCGTATATGCAGACTGCTTCTTTGCATTCTCTGCAAGATATGGTAACAACGGCACAACCGAGCTTTATAACATTGCACAAAACTATGTTCAAGGCACACCAACCGTTGGACAGGGCACAATCGAGTGGATGGAGATGGGTAACGAGCCGGAGGGTGGCTGGAATGGTATTCACAACTACCTATCTGCATATCAGCTTGCTGCTGCAACCTCTGCAGCCTACGACGGACATTGCAGTACAATGGTTACCCCATCTAAAAACGGCTATCACCTTGGCGGTAAAAACGCAGACCCTAATATGAAGCTTGCAATGGCAGGTGTATCCGGCGTTAGCAACGAGTATATTATGGCACTTTGCTATTGGATGAAGGCAAATAGACAGGACGGCAAAACCGCCTTTGATGCCTTTAACGTTCACCATTATATGACAAAATCAATTACTCTTCCAAACGGCTCAACCGCATCTGTTGGTATTAGCCCGGAGGAGGCTCAAATTGATAAGGTTTTGGCTCAGCTTATCGAAATCAGAGATAAGTATTACCCGGAAAAAGAGGTTTGGATTACAGAGTTCGGCTGGGACACCAACCAGAGCTACGCAACCTCAACCTCTGCCCACGCATATGCTGAGTATACAGGCAGACAGGTACAGGCAATGTGGCTGACACGTACATACCTTATTCTTTCCGCAACGGGAATTGACAAGGCAGATATGTATATGTGCCATGGCGGTAATGACGAAACCTCAGTTGGTAAGTACGGCACCTGTGGTGTTATCGGCGAGGAAATTGACGAAAACGGTAACGAGGTAAAGGTAAAGAAGGATTCCTACTATTATTTATACACACTAAAGAACACCTTGGGAGAATACACCTTTGATTCTAAGGTTGAATCATACGACGAAAACGTATTGATTTATAAGTATAAAACCGAGGAGGGCAAGACAGCATACGCAGTATGGTGCAAGACCTCTGACGGCACTAAGGTAGAAAACTTCCAGCTTGGTATCGGAGCTGCTAGTGCAACACTTGTTGAAAACGTATATGGCGACATCGACGGTGTACATTCAAGCCTCACAGCAGACGACCTTGGCTACGTTTCAATAAACGTTTCCGAAAACCCAATCTACATTGTAGTAGACTAATAAAAAAACAAAAAGAGCAGACACAAATGTGTTTGCTCTTTTTGTTGGCGCAGGATCTGGGATTTGAACCCAGGCAGCGCTTTCACGCCCTACGAGATTTCGAGTCACGCCTCTTCGACCACTTGAGTAATCCTGCATCTTTATTTTGCCAAGTTAGTATAACATAAAAAACACCTTATTTCAATAGTTTTTGTTGACAATTTATTGCGGTTATGTTAGAATATTGAAAAGTAAAACTGCCACCGGGTAGCATTCATTCGTGTCGTTAGGTCTTAGAAGACACTTATGGATGCTTTTTTTTAACGAGGTAACAATGAAAATCACAAATCCCTTTCGCACCCTTAACAAGTTTGAAATAACCCTTTGGATAACATCTCTTGTGGTTGTGGTCCTTTCCTTTGTCCTTTCTCCAAGCAAGGATGTGCTTACCTTAATTGCCTCACTTATCGGCGTTACAGCCTTGATTTTTGTGGCTAAGGGGCTTGTTATAGGTCAAATTTTATGTGTTATATTTGCCGTATTTTATGGCATCATTTCCTTTATATTTCAGTATTATGGCGAGGTTATAACCTACCTTGGTATGAGCGCGCCTATTGCCATAATGGCTGTGGTTTCCTGGATAAAAAACCCGTATAAGCAGTCGGGTACTGTGGCAGTCAGCAAGGTTAGCAAAAAGCAAATAATTATTATGACAGCCCTTGCGTCGGCAGTCACTGTGGTTATGTATTTTATTTTGTGGGCATTTAATACAGCCAACCTGATTTTTAGCACAATTTCCGTTACAACCAGCTTTGTTGCCGTGTATCTTACCTACCTTCGCAGTCCATACTATGCACTTGGCTACAGTGCCAACGATATCGTTCTTATTATTCTTTGGGTGCTTGCATCTGTTGAGGACCCATCATACATTCCTATGATAGCCTGCTTTGTTATGTTCCTGATAAACGATATATATGGCTTTGTAAACTGGAAGCGCATGGAAAAATCTCAAGGAGAAAACAAATGATAGATATTGATAAAGCATTAATAAAGCGACATTCCGTACGTCGTTATTTAGACAAGCCCATAGAGGAGCAGGATCTAAATCTACTTAAGGACTATATAAATAAAGTAGAAAAGGAAAGTGGCATAACCTTTCAATTAGTCACAAATGAGCCCAAAGCATTCACAGGACCACTAGCCCATTATGGCAAATTTGAAAGCTGCTCAAACTACATTATAATCAAGGGTCCAAGGGGCAAAGAGACAGATGTTGGCTACTTTGGCGAAAAAATTGTAATATTTGCCCAGCAAATAGGGCTAAACACCTGCTGGGTGGCTCTTACCTACTCAAGGGGCAAGCTTGACTTGAAGCTTGAAAAGGGAGAAAAATTTTATTTGCTAATCTCCATAGGCTACGGCAGAAACAGGGGAGTGCCAAGAAAAACCAAGCCAATGGAAGCGCTATGCAGAGTAAACGGTCAAATGCCGGAATGGTTCAAAAACGGAATGGACTATGCTATGCGTGCCCCCACAGCAATGAATCAGCAAAAGTTTCTAATCACTCTGAATGATGACGGCACAGTTTCCCTAAAATCCTATCTTGCCCCCTGTCATAAAATAGATTTGGGCATAGTAAAATACCACTTTGAGCTGGGCGCAAAAGTCCCAGTAACCTACAAATAAAAAAGGCTGACACGTGTCAGCCTTTTTGCTTATCTGAATTTTTCAATCTGCTCAAGGGTTTTAGCAATAAGACCTGCAATTTCAACCCTTTCGTGACCAAAAATGTGTGTTCTTAAAACGCCGTTTGTCGGCTCGGTCCACTCCTTGCCGATTATATCAATGCCGTGCATCATACCGATTACAGAGCCAACGGTAGCGCCGTTGCAGTCTGTATCAAAGCCGGCCTCAACAGCCATACAAATGGACTTGCCGTAGTCGCCCTCGCCATAAAGCAGAGAAGCAACAACAATAAGCGCATTAGAAATTGTGTGGCACCAGTCGTGGAAGCTTTTATATGTATACCTTTCATTGATTTTCTTAAAGGCATCCTCCTTAGACCCACCGTTTTTGTAGTCCTCAACTAATTCCATAACCTGCTCATAAAGGCGTGACGTTGCAGGAATCTGTGCAAGACCACCACAAATAACGTCCAAAATATTTTCGCTTTTTTGCGCGGTTGCAAGCATAGCAGAAACAAACATTTCACCATAAATGCCATTCTTAATATGAGAAATAGATGCATCTGACCAAGCCATTTTTGCAGCAAGCTCAGCATTGTCGGTTACGTAACCAAAGTAGTCACCACGGATTTGCGCGCCAATCCACTCTCTGTAAGGGTTTTTAACAATAGCAGTATAAGGTGGCTTGTACCCGCCAACGTAGTTTTTGTAGGCAACACGCTCAGCTGTGCAGTATGCGTTTTTGCCTTGATATCTTATCCAAGCCTCCATAACATCCTCTGGAGTAAAATCAACACCACGCTCAGAAATCAATGCCTGTGCCATAACCGTGTAGTTTGTGTCATCGTCAGCAGGGGAAGAATCTCCAATTACATCAATTAAGGAGTCCCTGTTCAAAATCCAAACACCGTCAACATCCCTTAAAGCATCCTCCTTAAGCTCTGATTTCTTAAGGTATCTGGAAAGAGGATAGTTGTCAGAGCATTTGCAAGCCCCAATAATGGTAGGTGTCCACGCGCCCTCAACAGGCTTGCCAAGCAAGCAACCGCAAATACGACCGTACCAAGCGCCGGCAATCTTCTTTTCCAAGGAAACAGAGGGGGACGTGTCTTTCTTTAAGCTCAAATTTCTTAACGCCTTAATGCCCTCAAGGTCAGATGGCTCCTTATACTTATAGCCATCTCTCATAGGTAAATCGTGAACCAAGTCAGCAATAACCTTTGCAAACTCTTCCTTGATATCTCCCTTAGGCAAGCTTGCAACAGCATCAAAAACAGCCTTGTAAGGCTCAACATCCAAGCCCTCCTCAAGGCATTGAGTGTACTCGGTTTTTATCTCTCCGGCATAGTCCTCCCAGCCGTCAAATTTGTATGGTGTAGGCTTAAATTTCATAATAAGTCTCCTTGGTTTTTTCTTTATTTTACCATAGTAAAAAGCAATATGCAATAAAAAAATCGAGCAAAGCTCGATAATTTTATAAATATATCCCCGCCGAGCCGTGTAAATCAACAAGTGAACCCGGAAAAATCCAGGGTGGTGCCCTCATAATGCCTTTGTTGCTTCCAACATCCTTAAATCTCCGTCCGGCAAAAGCCTCATTAAGAGAGAGAAGTAAGGGAGGCCTGCATCCCGGCATTGGATATTGGGCTCCAATTATAACGTGTAGGTTCCAATAGGTTGAAATATCACGCACTCCGCAGGTTTTACCAACGATAAGCGGCGCATTTCTGTGTTGCTCCTCGTATGCGACCTCGACTATCACAAGATAGCCATCGTCCGCATGCTGCGGTGCGCCTTGAAATACTTGCTTCTCCTTGCTAAAACAAGGGCTTGAAAATAATAAACGGTGGATTACTTCGTTGTTCCTCGTGTAAGACCTTGACATACATAGGTATGCCTGCACCCTCACACTGCGGTACGCCTTGTACTCCTTGTTTCTGATTTCCAAAACAAGTTTTTCGATAACGATAAGCTACGCAATACTGCGTTGCTACTCGCCCACAATCTTGACGTACAATATGTACGCCGGCGCCTGTGGGCTCTGTTGCGCCTTGTCTTGCTTGCTTCTCCTTCTCGGAACAGAGAAGCGTTGTTCCTTAGTAGTATACGCAAGTTATCCTTGAAAAATTAGCCTTTGTGATTAATTTTTTCGTCAATTATAGGCAGCACCTTATCAAGCTCCTTGCCTTCAACAGGGGCATAAAGGTCTTCCTTCTTGCTTGCTTTGATTTTTTTAAGCACATAGTATTCAGTTGGTGCAACGGCAATGTAGCTTTGTCCGTCAACTGTACATTCCTCTAAAACCTCATAAACAGACTCTGTGCCGTCGTCGTTTAGAAGAGTGATAAAGCTTTTTTCGTCCTTCATAATTGTCCCCTCTTTCAAGTCTATTTTATCACAAATTAGCGACACGTGTCAAGACTTTTATTCCTCGGTCTTGTTATCTCCAAAGCACTTAACAACAATAGTCTCCTTGGATTTATAGGCCTCCTCAACCAGCCTATTGAAATCAAGTCTTTGTTCCTGCTCAATAACCTTATCAAGCTCAGGTCTTGTTCTTGGGTGTCTTGGTGTGAATACGGTGCAGCAATCCTCGTATGGCAAAACAGAGGTTTCGTAAGCACCGATTTTTCTGGATATGGAAATAATTTCTTCCTTGTCCATGCCAATAAGAGGTCTGTAAACAGGAATATCAGCAAGAGCATTTGTTACATTAATCGCCTTCATTGTTTGGCTTGCAACCTGTCCAAGGCTTTCACCTGTAATAATAGCCTCGCAATCATAATCCTTGGCGATTTTAAGAGAAATTGCCATCATATAGCGACGGAGCAGAAGCGTAAAATATTCCTCCTCGCAGTTATCACGAAGCAGCTCCTGTATTTCGGTAAGGGAAACAACATGCACCCTCATTCTCATAGTATAGTTAGTAAGGATTTTCGCAAGAGATAAAACCTTTTCCTTTGCACGCTCAGAGGTATATGGATAGCTCTCAAAGTGTATAGCCTCAAGCTGCACACCGCGCTTTGCCATCATAAAGCCTGCAACAGGGGAGTCAATACCACCGGAAAGGAGCAAAAGTCCTCTGCCTGATGAGCCGTATGGTATACCACCGGCACCCTTTTCCTGTCCTGCGTGTATAAACGCCTCATGCTCACGGATTTCAACCCTAACAATAACATCTGGGTTATGCACATCAACCTTGATTTTTGGAACACAGGAAAGTATTGCACCACCAACCAAATTAGAAATTTCGGGTGACTTTAGAGGAAAGCGCTTGTCTGACCTCTTTGACTCAACCTTAAAGGTTTTTGCCCCCTTAATTCTTTCCGGAATGTGGTTTTTTACTGTTTCAAGAATAACGTCCATATTCTTTTCACAGGTAATAGCCTTCGATACACCGACAAAGCCGAAAACATGCTTTGCCTGGTACATCATTTCATCAATTTTTTCACAGCTTTCCTCGTCCTGCGGCACAACATAAACCGTGCTTTGAGAGTAGAAAACATTGAAATTACCGACACGTCTAGCCCTCTGTCTTAATTGCTTAAGCATTTTGGCTTCAAAATCGGAACGGTTAGCACCCTTTAGGATAACCTCGCCGTATTTACATAAAATAACTTCCTTCATCGTGTATGTCCGTTTCCTAAAATAACATATTTTTCGCTTGTCAGGGCGTTAAGACCCATAGGTCCTCTTACGTGTAGCTTTTGTGTGGAAATACCAATCTCCGCGCCCAAGCCAAACTCGCCACCGTCAGTAAAGCGAGTAGATGCGTTTACATAAAGCGCACAGGAGTCAATTGCCTTAACAAAGTAGTCGGCATTTGCCATATCCTCAGTAATAATAGCCTCGCTATGACCTGTCGAGTATTTTCTTATGTGGTTAACTGCCTCGTAAACATCGTCAACAACCTTACAGCTAATAATGTAGTCATCGTATTCTGTGTTAAAGTCCTCATCGGTTGCAGGGACTGCATCCTTGAGAATTTTGCAGGTCTTATCACAGCCACGAAACTCTACGTTATATTTGCGGCTTGCCTCATAAAACATAGGCAGAAATGCCTCTGCCACATCCTTGCAAACAAGCAGAGTTTCAATTGCATTACAAACAGACGGACGAGAGCATTTTGCATTGATTGCCACATCAAGCGCCTTTTTTAGGTCAGCAGTCTTGTCCACATAAAGATGGCAGTTGCCGGCGCCGGTTTCAATAACAGGAACATTGGAGTTTTCCACTACATTTTTAATAAGTCCCTTGCCACCACGTGGGATTAGAACATCAATATATCCACGCATAGACATAAGCACATTTGCGCTTTCCCTTGTTGTGTTTTCAATAAGACAAACGCAGTTCGGGTCAAAGCCGCATTCGGAAATTGCCCCGCGGATAGCCTTAACCATAGCCTTATTGGAGCTAACAGCCTCCTTGCCGCCGCGAAGCACAGCGGAGTTACCACTCTTTAAGCAAAGCGTTGCAGCATCCGGCGTAACATTTGGTCTTGCCTCGTAAATCATACCGACAACCCCAAGAGGCACACGCCTTTTTTCAATCTTAAGCCCATTTGGACGAGTAAAATGAATAGATTCACTAAGTGGGTCGGGCAAGGTGGTAATTTCCAAAATAGCATCGCTGATTGCGTTAATTCTTGCCTCGTTTAGCATAAGCCTGTCAAGCATAGCCTTGCCAATACCGTTAGCCTCTGCGTTTTCAAGGTCAATTTTGTTTGCCTCAATAATTTCCTCGGCACTATTTCTTATAGCCTCAGAAATTTTGCAAAGCAAATTGTTTCTCTCCGCCTCGCTGGCAAGACCAATTCCAAGACTGGCATCCTTAGCCCTTAGGCAAAGGCTTTTTATTTCATCATAAAGCTCCATATTATTTCCTCTTTGCAAAGTATGTTCCAATATGCTTACCATCTAAAATATCGTAAAGACGATATGGGTCCTCGCCATTGATAATAATCATAGGAATGCCGTTTTCAGTAGCAATTTTTGCCGCCTGTATCTTTGTTGCCATACCGCCTGTGCCACGGCTTGTGCCGGCGCCACCTGCGTAGGACATAATCTCATCGTTAATTTCATCAACCCTGTCAATAAGTGTTGCGTCGCTAAATTTCCTTGGGTCCCTGTTGTAAAGACCGTCAATATCGCTAAGATTGATAATAATATCAGCATCGCAGGCAATACCAACATATGCAGAAAGTGTATCATTTCCGCCAAACTTAATTCCGTCACAGGAAACAGAGTCATTTTCATTAACAATAGGCACACAGCCCATTTGTAAAAGAGTGTTAAAGGTGTTTTTAACAAGCTCAAGCCTGTGGGGGTCGTCAACAACATCCTTAGTCATAAGAATTTGCGCAACCGTATGAGAATATAGTGCAAAAAAGCTTTCGTAAATCTTCATTAGCTGACTTTGCCCAACTGCAGCACACGCCTGCTTTTCTTCAACTGTTTTAGGATATTCGGAAAGTGCAAGCTTTGCATAGCCTGCGCCAACAGCACCGGAGCTAACCACGATAATCTCGTGTCCGGCGTTTTTGAAATCCGAAATAGTACGCACAAGCGCCTCAATCCTTCTTAAGTTAAGTGAACCGTTTTGGTAGGTAAGGGTAGATGTGCCGATTTTTATAACAATTCTTTTGCATCCGCTAATCATAATAAAGTCTCCAAAAAAATCAAAAATTACTTGAATAAATTCTCGCGATCATATATAATAAAACTGAAGTATTTATATTATTATAGCCTCTTATAAATAAAATTGCAAGAGGTTTGGAAAGGAAAAGAGTATGAAGGAAAAGATTTATGTTGAAATTGCAGGCATCAGGCTCGGCATTATTACCGAGGAGGGTGGGGAATATGTTAGGCATATTGCAAGTATCGTTGAGGATGATATTAGCGCAATGATTAAATCTCAGAGAAACTGTTCTCTTATTGAGGCAGCGCTTTTTTCCGCAATGAACTATTGTAGCCGCGGCGAGGAGGATTCAAAGAAGGTTAAAAACCTTGAAACGCAGGTTGCCCTCTACCAAGCCAACGTAAACAGACTTAAAAAGGAAAATGAGGAGCTTCGCTCTAAGCTGGCAGGAGTTTAATGGATAAGAAAATAGAAATTTTAGCACCGGCAGGGGACAAGGGCGCATTTATAAGTGCAATTTCCTCCGGGGCAGATGCCATATACCTTGGTACAAAAGCGTTTAATGCACGCCTAAGGGCAGAAAACTTTACTCTTGATAATATGCCTGAGCTTGTTCGTCTTGCCCATGCCCACGGGGTTAAGGTTTATGTTACCATAAACACCGCTATATACGACAAGGAGCTTGACGCACTTCTTTTCGAGGTTGTCTCTCTTTGGAATATGGGGGTCGATGCCTTTATAGTTGCTGACCTTGGTGCTATGGCGCTTATTAAAAAGCATTTACCCCAAATAGAGCTTCACGCAAGCACCCAATGCACCGTTCATAATCTTGACGGTGCTGATTTTTTAGCTGATACAGTCGGGGCTTCAAGGGTTGTTTTAGCTCGTGAGCTTGACAAGAAAAACATAAAATATATTTCACAAAACTCAAAGGCTGAAGCTGAGATTTTTGTACACGGCGCGCACTGTATGTCCGTGTCCGGTCAATGCCTTCTTAGCTTTGCTATGGGTGGCAGAAGTGGCAATAGAGGCGAGTGCGCTCAGCCCTGTCGCTTGCCATACCAAATAGGTAATATAAAGGGCTATCCCTTAAGTCTTAAGGATATGTCCCTTTGCCGTCAAATTTCGGAGATTTTGGAAAGCGGCGCGGCATCCTTGAAGATTGAGGGCAGGATGAAGGGGCAGGAGTATGTTGGCGGCACGGTTGCTATCTGGAGAAGACTTATTGATGAAAAAAGAAATGCTACAAATGGGGAATTATCGACACTGGGCGCGCTTTTTTCTCGTCAAGGCTTTACAGACGGCTATTTTAATTCAAAAATAGATAAATCTATGCTTGGTGTTCGTACAGAGCAAAATAAGCAGGAAAGTAGCACCCTTGACAAAAGGGAATATATCTTAAATCCCGTTCCGGTGTCCATTGTGGCAGAGCTTAAAATCGGTATGCCTTCAAGACTTACTCTAACGGTAGACGAAAAGAGTGTTACCGTTTTCGGGGATATAGTTGACAGGGCAATAAATGCGCCCTTGTCCGAGGATGATATTGCAAAAAGCCTTTCAAAGCTGGGCAGCACACCGTTTGTTCTTAGAGATATTAAAATTATCAAGGACGAGAGCATTATGGTTCGCGTCTCAAGTCTTAATAAGCTAAGGCGTGATGCAATCGACAAGCTTTTTGAAAGAGAAGCTAAGCTGGATCTGCCATCTCTTGAAAAGCAGGATATAATCCATCCAATGAGGATAAAAACCGCCTTGTTTTCTGATCCGAGCCAAATTCCGGAAAACAAGGACTACTTTGATATTACCTTTGTGTACCTTAACAAATACAAGTCGGGCATACCTGTAAACGGTATTTGTATGCCGCCTGTTATTTTTGATAGCCAATGGCAGGAAATTGAGTCTATGCTAAATATGGCAAAAAAAGAAGGCATAGAGTATGCCTTGGTTACAAATATCGGTCAAATATCTAGACTGAAAAAATATGGCTTTAAGCTCATCTTTGATTATCGCTTCAATGTATTTAACCGACCCTGTGTAGATTATTTACAGAAAAACGGTGCAGAAAACATCATAATGTCACCGGAGCTTACCTTGCCCCAATTAAGAGATTTTGGTGGGCTTATGGTTGTTGCATACGGCAAAATACCGGTTATGACAACCCATAAGTGTGTTATAAAGGATACCGAGGGCTGCGAAAGCGGAAAAGCATATTTGAAGGATAGACAGGGGGCAAAAATGTTTTGTGAATGTGGCTTTGGTCACACAAACATTATCTATAACAGCGTGCCAATTTATATGGCAGACAAGCAGGGGGATATTTCCCACCTTTCATGGCATTTTATCTTTTCTGATGAAACAAAAAAGGAGTGCTTTGATATAATCGAGGCATATAGAAAAAAAGCGCCAACAAGCAAGGCGCTAAGACGCATAAAATAGGAGCAAAATGGAGTTAGTATTAGCATCAAAATCCCCAAGGCGCAAGGAAATTTTGTCCATGGTTACAAGCAATTTTTCCGTGCGCGTTTCCGACGCAGATGAAAGCTATGATAAGGAAACAGACCTGTTTTTAGTACCTAAAATTCTTGCAGAACGCAAGGCTTTAGCTACACAGGGTGGGGAAAATGAGATAATTATCGGCTGCGACACGGTTGTTATTTATGACGGTGAGCTTATGGGCAAGCCGATAAATAAGCAGGATGCCATAAGAATGCTAAAAAAGCTGTCTGGCACAACTCATGCAGTTGTTAGTGGTATTTGCATTCACACACGCGACAAGACCATCAGTGAGTCGGTTACAACCTATGTTACCTTTAGACCGCTTACAGATGGCGAGATAGCAAGCTATGTGGAAAAATATAATCCCGTGGACAAGGCAGGAGCTTATGGAATCCAGGAGGCAGCAGGCTCATTTGTTGAAAAAATAGAGGGCGATTTTTATAATGTTGTTGGCTTGCCCCTTTGCCGACTCTGTCAGATTTTAAGAGAAGAATTTAACATAGAATTTTAAGGAGAGCGAAAAAATTGACTAAGCTTGAAAAGAAGCTAAAGATAGATGCAATTGTAAAGGCGCTAAAAAAGGTTTACCCCGTTGCCCTTTGCTCGCTGGAGTTTGAGGGGCAGGGCTGGAAGCTGCTTGTTATGGGCAGACTTAGTGCTCAATGCACCGACGAAAGAGTTAATATAGTTTGTAGGGATTTGTTCAAACGCTTCCCAACCTGTAAAGCACTTGCAGACGCACCCCTTTCGGAAATTGAGGAGCTTATTAAGTCCTGCGGTCTTTACAAAATGAAGGCGAAAAACATCAAGGACTCAATGATAAGGCTTCACTATCAGTATAACGACATAGTGCCGGATACAATGGAAGAGCTTCTTCAGTTTGAGGGCGTTGGCAGAAAAATAGCCAATTTGCTTCTCGGAGATCTTTATCATAAGCCTGCCATAGTTGCCGACACTCATTGTATGAGGATTTGCGGTCGCTTTGGTATGTACCCCGAGGGGATCAAGGACCCGATAAAGACCGAAAGGATTTTATCCCAGCTTATAGAGCCGGAGGAGCAAAGCGATTTTTGCCACAGAATGGTGCTTTTTGGCAGAGAATATTGCAAGGCACAAAGCCCAAAATGCGACACGTGTCCCATCAAAACCATTTGCAAGGATCAAATTAAGGTTAAAAAGCTGGACGAGAGCTATATCAATGAGTGTCTTGATCTTGTTTGGCAGGTTTTCTCAGAGTTTGAGGTGCCTGTTTTTCCAAAAGAGGGCGTGGTAGAATATAAGCGCATCATTGATGAAACACGAAAAAAGAAAAACATCACATTCTACGGCGCGCTTGATGATGGTAAGGTTGTTGGCGTTTTGGGTATGAGAGAAAACAACCATATCGGATATTTCTATGTAAACAGCAAATATCACAAAAGGGGCATCGGCAAGCGACTATTTAATATAATGAAGGAAGATTATAGAAAAAAGACCTTCACAGTAAATGCCGCCCCCTATGGTGTGCCAATTTACACACGTCTTGGCTTTGTGCCAACCGACAAGGAGCAAAACGTTAAGGGCGTTATATTTACCCCTATGAAATACGAGGAATAAAAAAAGGAGCAAGCTTTGCTCCTTTTTATTTTATTCCTCTTGTGATGTAGCCTTCTTTGCCTCGCGCTCAAGCAGCCTTTGGGCACGCTTTTCAGCACGCTCACGCAAAATTTCCTTGTGGATTGCATCAACAGCAAAGTAAACCTTTGTAACAACATCCTTCTTCTTTGTGTAGCATACAAAGGAGTCGTTGGCAATAGAAACATAGATACACGGTGCAGACCTTACATACAAATAGTCATACTCGGTATGAATGCTGTAAAGACCGGCTGACGGACGGTGGATTTTGTAGTCCTCGCCGTTATAGTGTCCCTCAACGGTAACACCGTTTTCTCTTGAATGCTTAAATTTAGCATTGCCAAGATAAATAAACTTTTTCATATGTGGAAGAGAATAAACATCAACCTCGTCCTCGAAGGAGTAAGTGCCATCAAGCACCTCTTTTTTAACATTTTCTCTTTCCCACTCGTACCAGTCAGGGATATGCGCAAACTCTGTTTCTCCCTCGGTTGCCTTCAGCTGACCGTACTCATCCATTTCCCAGGTCTTTCCGCAATGGTTACACCAAAGCTTAGTGCCCTTAGACTCCATTTCAAACTCAGTTAGGCAGTGTGGACATTGATAAAGTGCCTTGTTAAGACCCTCAGCACGATACTTTTCGGTAATTTTAATCTTGTTATTTCTTTGATAAGCATGCTCGTCGTGCTGCAAGGCCTTTCTGACAGCATCTAAAATTTCCTCGGGAGACATTCTCTCAACATCCTCGCGGGAAAGAAGATAGGTCATAACAGAGGTTGTCTTAATCTTTCTCTTTCTCCTCCAGTCCCAAAATGGCGAACGGAGATAGTTACCCTTATGAACCATAGTAACAACAGGAGCCCCAAGCTTCTTGATAAGAGCGCCGTATTCATCAGTGATAAATGAGGTTGTGCCGATATCTGTATATCTTGCCTCCGGGTAAATAATCATAACATTCTTGTACTCATCAAGAACGGTTTTACATTCATTAATAAGATTAGGGTCAGTTGTAAACTTTCTCTTAGGAATACAACCAACCTGGTGCATAAGCCAAGCACGGATAGGCTTTGGCTGACCGTGATGTCCCTCAAAGGTAGCTATAGCATTAAACTTATCAGGGTATGTAGCAATAGAGTTTATTGCAAAGTCGGTAAAGGTCTGGTGGTTGGAAAGGAGCAAATATGGTGCCTTTACATTTTCCATGCCAACCTTTTCAATTTTGTTGATCTTACCGAGTGTAAGAAATCCGCTTAGTACGCGGGCAAGCCAGGAAAAGAATTTGCAAGGGTTCTTAGGCGGCTTAGGCTCAAAAGCCTTTACCCCCTTTTTGTAGTTTACCTTATTAAGTTCCATAATCTCTCCTATTTTATTGTGCCATCACTATTAAATAGTGGAAGCTCCTCAAGATAAGTAATGTCGCCACGATTAATAGCGTCACCCTCTGCCAAGATACACATTTTACCCGCAACCGTACCGCCTGCCTGCAAAATAAGCTGGATAAGCGAATTTACGCTTTCGCCGGTAGAAATAACATCGTCAATGATAAGGATTTTTTTGCCTCTCATAAGCTCGGCATCCTTGCCATCAAGATATAGGGTTTGCTCCTTGCTTGTTGTAATGGACTTAACAGTGCAGGAGATAATATCTCTCATATAAAGCTTTGGTCCTTTTCTTGCAAGCATATATTTTTGGTTACCGTTAAGGCGTGCCATTTCGTGAATTAGAGGAATGCCCTTAGCCTCGGCAGTAATCATATAATCAAACTCCGGTGCCTTTTCAAGCAGAGCCTTAGCACAAGCTGTGGTAAGCTCCGGGTCGCCAAAAATAACAAAAGCGCCAATGTAAAGGTCGTCAGTAACCTTGCAAAGTGGTAGAGCCCTTTTAAGCCCTGCAATAGTCATTTCGTAGTACATAATATTACCTTACTTCTTTTCGATTTTTGTTTTACCGCCCATGTATGGCTGCAAAGCCTTTGGAATGTTAACGGAGCCATCAGCGTTCATATTGTTTTCAAGGAAAGCAATAAGCATGCGTGGTGGAGCAACAACGGTGTTATTAAGGGTATGCGCGAAATACTTGCCGTCCTTTGCGTTAACTCTGATTCTAAGTCTGCGTGCCTGCGCATCGCCAAGGTTAGAGCAGGAGCCAACCTCAAAGTACTTGCCCTGTCTTGGAGACCAAGCCTCAACGTCAATGCTCTTAACCTTAAGGTCAGCAAGGTCGCCGGAGCAGCACTCAAGTGTCCTTACAGGAATATCAAGGGATCTGAACAGGTCAACGGTGTTCTGCCATAGCTTATCAAACCACATAGGGCTTTCCTCAGGCTTACAAACAACAATCATTTCCTGCTTTTCAAACTGGTGGATTCTATAAACACCGCGCTCCTCAATGCCGTGGGCACCCTTTTCCTTACGGAAGCAAGGGGAGTAGGAGGTTAGTGTTTGTGGCAAGGACTCCTCCGGGATGATTTGATCAATAAATTTACCAATCATAGAGTGCTCGCTTGTGCCGATAAGATAAAGGTCCTCGCCCTCAATCTTATACATCATAGCATCCATTTCAGCAAAGGACATAACACCGGTTACAACCTCGCTTCTGATCATAAATGGTGGGATGCAGTAGGTAAAGCCTCTGTCAATCATAAAATCTCTTGCGTAAGAGATAATAGAGGAGTGTAGACGAGCAATATCGCCCATAAGATAGTAAAAGCCGTTACCTGCAACACGTCTTGCGCTTTCAAGGTCAAGACCGTTGAGATTTTCCATAATCTCAGCATGGTATGGGATTTCAAAATCCGGAACTAATGGCTCACCGTATCTTTGAACCTCAACATTTTCGCTGTCATCCTTACCAATAGGCACGGATGGGTCGATAATGTTAGGGATAACCATCATAATATTTTTAATCTTCTCAGCGTATTCAACCTCAAGAGTCTCAAGCTCCTTAAGGCGCTCAGCCTGCTCGGAAACCTGCTTTTTAACAGCCTCAGCCTCCTCACGCTTGCCCTGACCCATAAGCATACCAATCTGCTTTGAAAGCTTATTTCTGCCACCTCTTAATGTGTCAGCCTCAAGCTTAAATGCGCGGTAGGTCTTATCTAGCTCAATAACCTCATCAACGAGAGGGAGCTTAGAGTCCTGAAACTTATTTTTAATATTCTGTCTTACGATATCAGGATTTTCTCTTAAAAACTTTAAATCAATCATTATAACTCTGCCTCCAATATGTCCAAAAAATGAACAAATTATATGGAAATTATACCACTAAAAACATTATATGTCAAGTAATAAATAAATAAGGCACGCATATATTATAGTGATAACTATATAAAAGGAGAACAAAGATGGCAGAAAATACAGGTCTTTTGTCGATTGGCACAGACATAAGTCACATTAGCGAGGTTAGCGAGGAGTTTAATCTACCTGACTATGTGGCAGAAATCAGAAAGGTGCTTTCCGTTGTTGGCGAGGCACTTCCGGAGGGTAAGTACATAGAGGATAAGGGAGAGGGCTCAAGCCTGGAGCTAAACGGTAGCGTTACATACTCGGTGGCGTATACAGATGATGAGGGTAAGCTTTTTTCAATTCCTCTAAACAGTAGCTACCAAGTCAAAATACCGATTGCGCTCGGCTCAAGGGTGCTTTCCTATACAACCACGGTGGAAAGCGTTTCATGTAGGGTAATGGCAAAAAGAAAGCTTAGCCTAAAGGCAAGGCTAAAAACGAGGATACTTTCCTTTGTGGACGCAAAGCTGCCGGATGCAACCGGCCTTGGCTCCAGTGCTGACGAAATGTTTATGGAAAGAAAGCTGACAAGGGTAAAGGCTATGAGAGTTTTGCCATGCTCGCTTGATAACATAAGAATCAGCGATAAGCTGGATACAGAGCAGGGAAAGAGCATAACCCCTCTTTGGTGTGATGCCAAGGTTATGATAAACGAGACAAGGGTGCAGGCTGATATGGTTACCGTTCGTGCCGAGGCTTGCATTAAATGCCTTATTAACAAGGAGGGGGAAATATCGGTTATAGAAAAAAGACTACCTCTTAACGAAGTAATTGAGGTAGAGGGGGCAGCAGCTGAGGATATGGTAAGAATCGAGTCAAGGTGTGTTTCCCTTTCCATCTCCAACGAGGAGTCGGACAAATCAAATCAGCTGTTCTTTGACCTAACCTGTGAGCTTTTGGGAGAGGTAATAAAAGCAGCCGAGGCAGAGCTGGTAGAGGATGCCTACTCCACTAAAAACGAAATGGAGCTTTCCTATAAGGACGCAACAGCTTATAGAGGAGTAAGGGCAGCAAGCAGCTCAATTTCTCTTAGCCAAGCCATCAAAAAGGATACAGAGGATTTAGACAGAGTTATTGAGGTTTTTGCCCACCCTGTGTATGAAAAAACGGAAACAAAGGGCGCAAAAGCCTATATTTGCGGCAAGGTAAATGTAACGATTTTGGGGCAGGGACAGCCTGACGAAAACGGTTATAGAGAATATATTGCAAAAGCTGCCGAAATACCCTTCAGACAGGAAATAGATATGGGCAAAGTGGTAGATGAGCCTGTTTCCTTTGTCAGCCTTTTTGTCGGAAACACAAGCGGCAAGGCAGAGGGGGATAGCATATATATTTCTATGGAGCTTTATACCTCATATGCATTATATGGCAAGGAAAGCAAAAGAGTAGTTGAAAAATGCACAATTAAGAGAGATAAGGAAATATCAAGAGATAATTCAAGCCTTAGGGTTTACTTCCCCAAGGAGGGGGACACCCTTTGGGAGATTGCAAAAAAATATCACACCACAAAGGGAAGAATTATGTCGGAAAACGGTTTGGAAAAGGAAGAAGCGCCCACCCACGCAATTATTGTATAAAACAAAAAAATCCCAACACAATGTTGGGATTTTTTATTTAGTCCTTATAGCCGTTAAGCGCCTTTTTAACATAAATTCCCGTGTAGGATTTAGGATTTTGCGCCACCTCTTCAGGTGTACCCGTTGCCACAACCGTGCCACCGTTATCGCCACCCTCCGGACCCATATCAATAATGTAGTCAGCGGTTTTGATAACATCAAGGTTATGCTCGATAACCACCACGCTGTTGCCTGCATCTACAAGCCTTTGAAGAACAGAAATCAGCTTTTTAACATCATCTGTGTGCAGACCCGTTGTAGGCTCGTCAAGAATATAAATGGTCTTACCGGTTGAGCGCTTGGAAAGCTCGGTTGCCAGCTTGACCCTTTGTGCCTCGCCACCGGAAAGAGTGGTTGAGGATTGACCTATTTTAATGTAGCCAAGACCTACATCACAAATGGTTTGCAGCTTTTTTGAAATTGTTGGTATCTCACTAAAGAAGGTTGCCCCCTCCTCAGCAGTCATCTCAAGCACGTCGGAAATATTTTTGCCCTTGTATTTTACCTCTAGGGTATCTCTGTTGTAGCGCTTGCCCTTACAAACATCACACTTAACATAAACGTCGGGTAAAAAGTGCATTTCTATCTTCTTAACGCCGTCGCCCTCGCACGCCTCGCATCTGCCACCCCTTACGTTAAAGGAGAAGCGGCCGGAGGAGTATGAGCGCATTTTTGCGTCAGGAGTTTTAGCAAACAAATCACGGATTTCTGTAAAAAGACCCGTATACGTGGCTGGATTTGACCTTGGCGTACGTCCAATAGGGGACTGGTCAATGGCAATAATCTTGTCCAATGCCTCGTAGCCCTCAATCCTGTCGTGCTTACCCGGATAGGTTATAGCGCGGTTTAGCTTTTTGGATAGGCTTTGCAAAATTATTTTGTTAACAAGTGAGGATTTTCCGGAGCCGGAAACACCTGTTACAGCCACAAAGCAACCAAGGGGAAGCTCTACGTCTATATTTTTAAGGTTGTTCTCCTTAGCACCGATAACCCTTAAGAAATTGCCGTTACCCTTGCGCCTTTCCTTAGGTATTTCAATAGATTTTCTGCCGGAAAGATAAGCACCGGTAATAGAGTCCTCATTTGCCATAATCTCCTCCGGCGTGCCGGCAGCAACAACCTGTCCGCCGTGAACACCTGCACCGGGACCTATATCTATTATATAGTCAGAGGAAAGCATAGTTTCCTCGTCATGCTCAACAACAATAACGCTATTACCCACATCGCGCAGGCTCTTTAGCGTATTTATCAGCTTAGAGTTATCTCTTTGGTGCAGACCAATGCTTGGCTCGTCAAGAATGTAAAGCACTCCAACAAGGGAGGAGCCAATTTGTGTGGCAAGCCTAATTCTTTGTGCCTCGCCACCGGAAAGAGTTGCTGACTTCCTTGCAAGAGTCAGATATTCAAGGCCAACGCTCTTCATAAAGCCAAGTCTTGCCTTAATTTCCTTTAGAATTTCCTTTGCAATCTGCGCCTTACCACCCTCGTATTTCAAATTATTTACGAAATCAAGGGCGTCGGTAACAGACATTCGACAAAACTCATCAATATTTTTGCCGTTAACCTTTACAGCAAGCGCCTGCTCATTAAGTCTTTGACCCTTACATACAGGGCAGGGCACCTCCTCGATAAACTGCTCATAATAATCGGAGTCCATCATCGCCATTCTTTGCTCAATAGTCTTAATGACTCCTTCAAATTTAACAGTTTGTCGCTTGTGCTGCTTGGCAAAATATCTGTCAATGGTGTAGTATTCGTCTCCTGTGCCATATAGAATAGCATCAAGCTGCTCCTTGGTAAAATCCTTAATAGGCGTGTCAAGGGAAAGACCCATTTTTTCACAAACAGCAGCAAAAAGCGGTCCTGTCCAGCTTTCCTTGTCTACACTCTTAAAGCCGTTTACCTGTATCGCCCCCTGTGAAATTGAAAGAGATTTGTCGGGGATAATCTTGTCAGGGGAGATGTTTCTCATCTCGCCAATGCCAAGACAATGGGGACACGCACCGAAGGGATTGTTAAAGGAGAAGGAGCGAGGCTCCAGCTCTCCAAAGCTAATACCATGCTCCTCACAGGCGTAGTTTGTGGAAAACTCATATTCCACCCCCTCCCCCTCACGAGGCACGGTTATAACATTCACCTTGCCCTCGCTTGCTCTTAATGCACTCTCAACGGAGTCGGCAAGCCTTGGGCGCAGTCCGTCCTTCATAACCAAGCGGTCGATAACAATATCAATGCTATGCTTTTTGGTAAGCTCTAATTCAATATCCTCATTAAGGTCATAAATTGTACCGTCAATTCTTAGCCTTGCATAGCCGTTTTTGCGTGCATCGGCAATAACCTTCTCGTGGCGTCCCTTTTTGCCGCGTACAACAGGGGAAAGCACCATAAAGCGCTCTCCGTCCTTAAGCTCCATAATCTTGTCAATGATTTGGTCCACGCTCTGCTGGGTAATTTCCTTGCCGCAAACAGGACAATGAACAACGCCAAGCCTTGCGTAAAGAAGCCTTAGATAGTCGTAAATTTCAGTAACAGTACCAACCGTTGACCTTGGGTTTTTAGAGGTGGTCTTTTGGTCGATGGATATAGCAGGGGAAAGCCCCTCAATAGAGTCCACATCAGGCTTGTCAAGCTGACCCAAAAACTGCCTTGCATAAGAGGAAAGGGACTCAACAAAGCGCCTGTGTCCCTCTGCAAAGATTGTGTCAAAGGCAAGGGAGGACTTGCCCGAGCCTGAAAGCCCTGTCAGTATAACAAGCTTATCACGAGGGATGGTAACATCTATGTTTTTAAGGTTGTTAACCCTTGCTCCTTTAATTTCAATTTTATCCTTCATTTGTTTTTCCTTATTTAGTGATTTTTAGCTCCTTAATTCTGTCTCTTAGGTAAGCCGCCTTTTCAAATTCCAGCTTAGCCGAGGCAGAACGCATTTCCTTAGTAAGCTCAATAATAAGCTTTTCCTTTTCCTGCGGGGACATTTTTCCACGCTTCTTGCCCTCCGGCTTTTTGCCAAGGTCAATAACGTCGAAAATGCCCTTAATAATGGTTTTCGGAACAATGCCGTGCTTTTCGTTATATTCCTGCTGGATTTGACGACGCCTGTTTGTTTCGTCAATGGCATTTTTCATAGATTTAGTCATATAGTCAGCATACATAATAACCTTGCCGCTTGCGTTTCTTGCCGCACGACCAATGGTCTGTATAAGTGATGTTTCAGAACGGAAAATGCCTTCCTTATCTGCGTCCAAAATAGCTACAAGAGAAACCTCGGGTATATCAAGACCCTCACGCAGCAGGTTAATGCCTACAAGCACATCAAACTCTCCAACTCGTAGCCCACGGATAATTTCCATACGCTCAATTGTATCAACATTGTGGTGTATATATTTTGCGCTGATTTTATTAGCACGTAAAAACTCCGTTAGGTCCTCTGCCATTTTTGTGGTAAGGGTTGTAACAAGCACACGCTCGCCCCTTTCCACTCGTAGCTTAATCTCGCCCACCACATCATCAATCTGTGTGGAAATAGGACGCACCTCAACCTCCGGGTCAACAAGACCGGTTGGTCGTATTAATTGCTCAGCCATAGCTGTGGAGCTTTGCTTTTCAAATTCGCCGGGTGTGGCAGAAACGAAAATAGTTTGGTTAAGCTTGGAAATAAACTCTCCAAAGTTAAGGGGTCTGTTGTCGTAAGCCGATGGCAAACGGAAGCCATATTCAACAAGATTTGTCTTTCTTGCAAGGTCGCCGCCACTCATGCCCCTTACCTGCGGAATACTAACATGGCTTTCATCAATAAACATAATGTAGTCGCTTGGGAAATAGTCAAGCAGAGTATAGGGCGTTGAGCCTGCAGGCCTGCCGGACAAAATGCGAGAATAGTTTTCCACGCCGGAGCAAAAGCCTATTTCTCGTAGCATCTCAATATCATACTTGGTGCGCTCCTCGATCCTCTGTGCCTCAAGGAGCTTGTTTTGCGACTTGAAAAAGTTAACCCTTTCAAGCATCTCCTCATAAATTTGCTCAAGGGCAGCCTCTCTTTTGTCGTTTGATACAACATAGTGGTTAGCAGGGAAGATAACCGTGTAGGAAAGGTGCCTTAAAACCTCTCCGGTCAAGGTGTTTATTTCGCAAAGGCGCTCAATCTCGTCGCCAAAGAACTCAACTCTAATAGCCTTATCACTTGATGAGGCAGGGAAAATTTCAACCACGTCCCCGCGGATTCTAAACTTATTACGAACAAAATTTATATCATTTCTTTCGTAGTTCATGGAAATTAGCTGGCGCACAAGCTGGTCGCGAGAAAGCTCCGCACCCTCTCTTAAGCCAATCTGCATTTTCAAGTATTCCTGTGGGTCGCCAAGGGAGTAAATGCAGGAAACGCTGGCAACTATGATAACATCTCGCCTCTCAAAAAGGGCAGAGGTTGCGCTGTGCCTTAGCTTATCAATTTCCTCGTTTATCATAGCGTCCTTTTCAATATACATATCCTTGCCGGGGATATAAGCCTCCGGTTGATAGTAATCGTAGTAGGACACAAAATACTCAACAGCATTGTCAGGAAAAAGCTCCCTCATCTCGGAGCAAACCTGTGCCGCAAGAGTCTTGTTAGGCTCTAAAATAATGGCAGGACGATTCAAATTTTTGATAACATTAGCCATAGTAAAGGTTTTACCGGAGCCGGTTACACCAAGCAGAGTTTGCATTTTCTCGCCACGCAAAACGCCCTCGGTCAGCTTCTTTATTGCTTCAGGCTGGTCGCCAGTCGGCTCGTAATCGCACTTTAGCTTAAATTCTGCCATATCTCGTCCCCCAATCATATTTTTTGCCCTTATATTTTATCATATAAAATTTTAAAAGTAAATAGCAAATATATACCAGAGCCACAAAAGAAAGCTTTTTTGTAAATCTTCAAAAAAGCCCTTTACGTTTTATATAAAGAGACACCCCTCGGCTTAACCTAAACGGGGTTGAAAACACGACAAATATATGGTAAAATATAATTAAGGAAATCAGACGGCTACGTTTCCACAGGTCAAGGCTTAAACGGAAACAATATGTTTGCATATTGCCTTAATGCGGAGACAGGGGATGCAAGTGTGGTGCAAGCAGCACTTTCACGATAAAGGAGAAAAATGAAAAATAGATTTTTGTCGACAGCTTTAATTATACTTACGATATCTTCTATTCCTGTTTCGTTTTATATCTCTACTGTTATTGGAGAGTCAGATTTTTTTGGTTTGGCAGGGATAATTAAATATGCTTGGATTTCATTCCTATTTATTCCAATAGGAATAGGATCATTTGTTTTAGGTCTTTATCAAAAAAAACAAGGAAACCCATACAGAGCCAATCAAATAGTGGCATTAATTTGTGTTCCAATTTTGCTTATGATAGGCTTGTTTAGCTTTTTTCCGGCTACAACTTGGTACGATAATAGAGAGGTTGAAAAAATTGAAAGCCAAACAGATTCTGATTTGCCAGACGAAATAAAAGTTGCTTCTATCGAAAATTATGGATATATTGAAACATATGTTAAAATACTTAATGAAACTGAGAAGCAAGCTTTTAACAAAAGCATAGAGCAAAGTGAAAAATGGACGAATAGCTTAGATGAAGCAATTGGAACACTTGTTCCTTATGATGTGAGAATAAAAATAAAAAATTTTGATTACTTCTTGTTTTATAACGAAACAATGGATGAATACAATGCGTGTCCAAACTACAAAATCGAAAGCAATTGTTTTCTAGTTTGTTACGATGTTTCTGACAATAAAATAGTTATATTGAGTGATTGGAAGATTTACAAGTAAAGAAGAGGAGAGACAGGGCGCGGTGGTCTGTCTTTTAGGAATGGTTTTTTGGGAGGACCAAACTCTGGATATGGGTTGAAATTTCTTTATTATGTTGGAGGATGAAATGATTGAAAAAACTAAATTAATCCCAGTCATCTTGTTGGTTTTTGTGATTTTTTTAAGTAGTTGCAATTTTGAAAGTAATATAGAGGAGAAAAACACGGATTATAGTGGTGTTGTAGTGGTTGTTGAAGGTGTAAAGATTGCGGATGAAAATGCGAGAATATACGATGATTGCTGCCGTCTTTCTTTTGTTAAAGTGCTATCAGTGCTTGGAGCAGAGATTAACTGGAAAACTAGTGAGTTAGCATGTGTAAAAATTTCAAACAGACAATTTGAACTCGACTTGAAAAGCAAGACGTATCAGGAGTGTGGAACTACTTATAATTTTTTGATTCCTGCACCAGGGACGACAACTTTTTTCTGTGAATCTATAGAAAAGGATATTGTTCTTGACGATATAACACTTAGATGCGCATTGAAATGGTCAGGATACAGCGACTACATAATAACAAGCAACGTTGAAAATAAATTAATAATGTTTAATTCACGAGGTTAGGCGACACCGAGCTAACCTCTCGGGAGAGACAGGGGACGGTGGTCTGTCTTGTGGAAAACTAAATATTACCGAGTTGTTAAATCGTTGGTGGGAGGATCTTTGTAAATGAATCGAAAAGAGTATAATGAAAACGGATGTCCGACCGTCATTCGAAAAAAATACAGTATAATAGACTTGGTATTTAATCTTGTTTTTCTGCTCATACACCTTGCAACGTGGTTAGTAATTTTTTCACAGATTCTCAAACAGATAGAAGAATATTTTACTGTAATATCTTGGATATTTTTACTTCTAAGCGCGATAGTTGTTCCAGGAATACATGGTTTAATGTTCAAGGAAGGAAGCTTGGGAAGAAAAATAACCAAAACCGAGTTGATAGATTTGAAAACAGGAAAAAAACCAAACTTTTTTAAGGTTATGCTACTAAACATAGTCGGTTATGATTTTCAAGAATGGTTTAGTCGTACAAGGCTTGATCGCAGGCTGTTTTGGGAAATTGTGTTAGATTGTGTTACAAGGGAGAAAGAAGTAGAGGAGACAGGGGATGGGGGACTATAGATGATAGATGTTACAGAAATTCTGGATATGATTGATTGGAATATGCCTCTTGAAATCCAATCAAAAGGGGTATTTTTAGCGAAAAAAGTAGAAACAATTGCTCCGTTCATACAACCAGTAACTCCCAAATACAACAAAAATGTATGGAAAAATTGTGCCGTAATCATAGCGGATAAAAATGACGAAAAACTGAAACCACACTTGGTCGAACTGCTAGAATGGCTACAAGATATGAACTGGCCGGGCGCGTTTTGCATTCTTGAAAGGCTACAAAAATATCTTGACACCAACGCTATTCATAGTGCAATAATTGTTTGTATTGAAAAAGCAAAAGAATTAAACGACGAGGTTTGGGAGAAAAACTTGCAATTGCTATTATCTTCGTGACCCTAGAAAAAATGGAGACAGCGAGACAGGGGACGGTGGTCTGTCTTCACTGTCTTAAACAAAACAAAAAAATGCGACCCTGTGTCGCATTTTTTGTTTTTATTCAAATAGCTTTAGTGTCTCGTCCTTTGTAAATTCATAGGACTTATTGCAGAAGTGGCAGCCAAGGACAAGCTTTTCATCCTCGCCCTTTTCCCTTTGCTCCTTGAAAATATCAAGGACCTCGTTTTTACCGAGGCTCAAAATTGCACGGGCTGTGCGCGCTCTTGAGCAGTTACAGCTGTATTTTACATCAATTTCATCGAAAAGGTCATATTCAATTCCATTTAGTGCCAGCTTCAAAATATCCTCGTTGGAAAGACCCTTGTCAAACTGAGTGGATATGTTGTTAAGTAGCTTTGCATTTTCCTCAAGCTTGCTAATAATTTCCTCGTCAGCAAAGGGGAGCAGCTGTACGAAAACACCACCGGCAGCACGACATGTATAATCTGTATCAACCAAAACACCAAGAGCAATAAGAGTAGGCGTTTGCTCACTAACTGCATAATATTGCGCTATATCCTCGGCAACCTCTCCACTAACAAGCTCAATATTGCCATTAAATGGCACATCGTCCCCCACATCCTTGGAGACGGAGAGAATACCACCCCCAACAATACCGGAAACATCAAGCTTTCCACTTGGCTTAAGTGGCAGGTCAGCCTGTGGGTTAGCGATATAGCCCTTTACATCTCCGTAGTAGTCGCCAACTGCAAGAGTAGTACCTGCAAGGCCGTTACCGCGGATAGCCACAGTTAAGGTGCAGCCGTCCTCCGGTAGCATAGTGCCCATAACCGAAGTGGCAGTAAGAAGTCTACCAAGCAACGCAGTTGCCGTGGGACTTGTTTTGTGATAGGAAATTGCCTCATTAACAATATCCTTGGAATTTATAACATAAGCACGGGCGCTGCCGTCTCTTGTCATGGCTCTTAAAATTGTTGACATTTTTATCTCCTTATTTTTTACATCTTGCGGTAAAGTACCATTTTTCATCCCTGTCGTCGGCTTCCTTGCCGTCAAGGTCTCCATGCACAGAGATTATCTCAAAGCCACACTCTAAAAGTGCCTGTTCAATTTGCCTTCGTGTGTAGCACTTTTCCTTTTGCACCTCGTCAAGACGAGTGTATGTGCCATCCCTATTCTCCTCGAAAATGCTTAGATAAAACTTACAAATTTTAGTTTTCTCGTTGTAGTCATTTTGCCAAGCGAGCAGAGCATGCTCATCCTCTAAAACAAAATCGTTCTTTCCGTAAATTCTTTCAAAGCGATAGGGTGTATTTATATCAAAAACAAACACTCCCTCGGGAATTAGGTAGTTATGCACTAAGGAAAAGCACCTTTTCACATCACTAATTTTAGTAAGATAATTTAAGCTGTCAAGGGTGCAAGCGCAGGCATCGACCGTGCCATAAAGCTCGAACTCGGTCATATCCTGGCACAGCCATAAAATATCATTTATCCCCTTGTCATAGCAAATATCCTTTGCCTGTGCAAGCATATTTTCGGAAAGGTCAACGCCTGTCATATCAAAGCCCCTTTCCCTTAAAAGAAAGGTAAGCTTACCTGTTCCGCAGGCAAGATCAAGCACAAGTGAGGTGTTTACCCCTTCATTATCCCTTATTTGCTTGGTTATATAGTCAGCCAAAGCACCATAGTCAAAGCCGTAGTTTAGTCTGTCGTAAACCGAGGCAAGATTAGAATACTGCATAAGTGTTTATCCTTTCCCTTAATTTCCTACATATTTTATCACAAATAAGCATTAAAGTAAAGGACTTACAAATATTTTTTAATTTTATATATATCTCCGGCTCCCATAATAACGCAGGCATCAGCCTGTGCTTTTTTTATATAATCGGCAGCAGCACAAAAATCCTTTATCAAAATACCGCCAAAATCCAAAGCAAGCCTTTCCTCGTCTAAGCCGTATATGTTTTCCTCTCTTGCAGGGTAAATCGGCAAAAGAACAAGCTGGCAAGTATCGGAAAAGCATCCCTTAAATTCATTATACAGAAAGTGTGTTCTTGAATATGTGTGTGGCTGAAAAACACACAATATTTTTTCAAAGCCCATGGACTTAAGGGTAGAAAGCGAGCAACTTATTTCACTTGGATGATGGGCGTAATCCTCAAAAACGCTCATACCTGTGTCTGTTTTCTTTATAAATTCCATTCTTCGCCGTATGCCCTTAAACTGACTTAGACCTCTTCCAATTACGCAAGGAGCAATGTTGCTCTCACAAGCAATTGCAAAGGCACATAAGGCATCATACACAAAATGCTTGCCAATGCAGCTAAGCTCCACTCTTGCCAGCTCCTTGCCATTTTTGATAACAGAAAACGCATTTTTGCCGGAGGAGTGTATGATTTTTCCCATATAATCAGCTTTGTTGTCTATACCAAAGGTTACTGCATTTTCTCTATTCATAAATAAAGAGCGCTTATCGTCTGCATTAATGAATACCTTTTTCTTGTCCCTTGTAAATTTATCAAACGAGGAGTATATTTCGTCCATCGAGGAAAAGAAGTCCGGGTGGTCAAAATCTACATTTAATACCCCCGCAAAGTCGCAGGGCATAGATAGAAATGCGTTTTTATATTCGCACGCCTCAAATATAACGGTATCCCCCGTGCCAATAGCTCCCCCAAACTCAAAGCCCTTAAGAAGTGCCCCGCAAAAGACCGTTGGGCTTCTTTTTGCATAGGTAAAAATATCAAAAAGCATGGCGGTCGTGGTGCTTTTGCCGTGCATGCCCGCAATTGCAATTTTGTGCTTATAACGGGAAGCGATGCACCCAAGCAGCAAAGCCCTTGATATAGTTGGTATCTTTAGCTCCCTTGCCCTTTTTAATTCAAAGGAGTCCATATCAATAGCAGAGGAATAAACCACAAGGTCCATACCCTCAACATTGTCGGGAGTTGAATAGTATTTTATGCTTCCTATTTCCTCAAGTCTTTTTGTAATTGCAGTTCTTGTCTTGTCATATCCGAAAATTTCCTTGCCAAAAAAGTGCGCATAGGTAGCAAGGGCGGACATACTAATTCCGCCAATTCCTGCAAAGAAAATTTTTCTTGCATTTGTGTACAAAATGTTAACATCCTCCACCGAGAATGAATTGTTTGTTGTATTCATCACCAAAATCTCCATTTATTCGATAAAAAAGCCTATTTTTTCACAAAAAAATCTATGTATGTTCACAAAACCATTACATTTCTTTCCTATTTTGCACACAAAAAATTGTTATAATTTTCTATGTCAAGATCGTTGACGCAGAACATGGAGGATAATATGCTTATCACAGACATCAAAATTAGAAAGTTTTTTAATGATGGACCCATGAAGGCAGTAGTGTCCGTTACCTTTGACGGCGCACTCGCAGTACACGACATTAAAGTTATCAACGCAAAGGACAAGTTTTTCATCGTGATGCCAAGTCGCAAGAACCCAGATGGCACATATCGTGACATTGTTCACCCAATCAATGCTGATTTTAGAGCTGAGCTTGAGGGCGCAGTTATAAAAGCATACTTTGATGGCTTAGCAAATGCTGAATTCGAGGATAATACAACAGAGGCTCCACAAGAGGTTTAATTGTATTAGCGAAAGCGAGGAGAATTTGTAGACAGTAGTCTACAAGGTCTCCTTTTTTTCAACTTAAATGTTGACATACAAAACAAAGGTTGCTATAATATAAAAAGAAATTACAATATTATTATATGCAGGAGATATTATGGCTGTTAAAATACAAAAGCCAAGAGGCACAATGGATATTTTTCCAAGGGACGCTCTCATTTGGCAAAAAATAGAGAAAAAGGCAAGAGAGGCAGCAGGGCTATACGGCTTTGGCGAAATACGCACACCTACCTTTGAGGAGCTTTCGCTTTTCAAAAGAGGCGTTGGCGAGGTTACTGACGTTGTGCAAAAGGAAATGTACACCTTTACCGACCGTGAGGAGCGCCAGTTTGCTCTCCGTCCTGAGGGTACTGCCTCAGTAGTAAGAGCGATTATTGAAAATGGTAAGGCATCAGATGCTATGCCACTTCGCTACTACTACCTTATAAACTGCTTTAGATATGAAAAGCCGCAGGCTGGCAGAAGCCGTGAGTTCTTCCAGTTCGGCACAGAGATGTTTGGCACAAAGGATGCAAGTGCAGATGCAACCGTTATCTCCCTTGCAAACCATCTTATAAAATCCCTTGATATTAAGGATACACACCTTCATATAAACTCCATCGGCTGTCCGGAGTGCAGACCAAAATATCGTGAGGCGCTTGTTTCCTATTTCAAGGCGCACGAGGACAAGCTTTGCGACACCTGCAAGGAAAGATTAAAGACAAATCCTCTCCGCGTTCTTGACTGCAAGAGTCCGATTTGCTCCGAGATTGCCAAGGGCGCACCTAACACAATTGACTACCTTTGCCCTGAGTGTGATGAGCATTTTGAGGACCTAAAGTCCTATCTTGATGCAGAGGGCATCGAGTATACAGTTGATACAAGAATCGTAAGAGGACTTGACTACTACACAAAAACAGTTTTTGAGTTTATTTGTAATAGCATCGGCGCACAAAGCACTATTTGTGGCGGCGGCCGTTACGACGGGCTTATGGAGCAGCTTGGCGGACCTGCATTGCCCGGCATCGGCTTCGGTATGGGTCTTACAAGGCTTATCCTTGCTATGGAGGCAAGTGGCTCTACACAGCTTGAGGAGGCTTGCCCGGCTCTTTACATCGCTCCTATGGGCAAGGAGGCGAAGAAAAAGGCGCTTGAAATCATTTCAAGCCTTAGAAAAAATGGCATCTATGCCGAATGTGATATTTGCGGCCGCAGCCTAAAGGCGCAGATGAAATACGCTGACAAAATCGGCGCAAAGTATACACTCATTTTGGGAGATAGTGAGCTTGAAAGCGGCAAGGCACAGCTTAAGAATATGAGCCAAAGCTCCCAAGAGGAAATTGAACTCAAAGATATCAATAAATTCATTTTTTGAATATAATCAAGTTGATAATTAATTTTTTAGGAGAAGACAAAAATGAAAAGAACTTATGTAAAAGATTTAACAGAAGGCGCTTGCACAATTAAGGGCTATGTAGAAGCAATACGCGATAAGAAGATAATGTTTTTGATTATCAGAGATGTTACAGGCGCAGTACAGGTAACCATTGAAAAGGACAAGTGTCCTGAGGTTTATGCTGAAGCAAAAAAATTAACACTTCATAGCTTTGTATCAATTGAAGGAGAATGCGTTTTTTCCACCTATGTAAGAAACGGTGGCAAGGAAATATATCCAACAGCAATAAAAATTATGAGCATTGCAGAGCCATTGCCGATTCAAAGCGACAGTGCTCAGGACCTACGTATGGACTATCGCTGGATAGATCTTCGTGACGAAAAAAAGGCGTTTATGTTTAAAATACAGACTGCCTTTGAAAGATATGCCATTGACTTTTTTAATAAAAACGGATTTATTGAAATTCATACACCGAAAATTACCGCGCTTTCAAGTGAGGGTGGAAGTGAGGTGTTTGAAATAAAAAATTATTTTGGACAGAAGGCATACTTAACACAAAGCCCACAGCTTTATAAGCAAATGAGTATGATGGCTGGCTTTGATAAGACATTTGAAATTGGTGAATATTTCAGAGCAAATCCAAGCTTTACAAGCCGCCATGATACTGAATTCACAGGTATAGATGTAGAGGTTTCCTTTATTGAATCACATCATGATGTTATGGATATCGAGGAAGCGCTTCTTAAGCACATAATAAACGGAGTTAAATCCGAGTTTAACGAGGAGTACAAAAAGTACTTTGGTCGCGATATGATTCAATTAGATAACGAGATTCCTCGTATTCCGTTGCTTGAAGTGTATGATATACTTAAGAAAGAGAAAAATTACGAGGTTCCAAGAGCACTTAAGGGCGATTTGGACCCTGACGGAGAAAAACTGATTTGCGAGTACGTTAAGGAAAAGTATAACAGTGAGTTTGTTTTCATAATTGATTTTCCCGCAAAGGCAAGAGCGTTTTATTCGATGAAAAAAGAGGACGACGCAACACTTACAAAAACATACGATCTACTGTATAAGGGAATAGAAATTACAAGTGGTGCGCAAAGAGAACACAGATACGATGTACTCCGTCAAAATATTATTGAAAATGGTATTGACCCGGAAAATATGAAGGAATATCTTGAATTTTTCAGATATGGCGCTCCAACACACGGCGGTTTTGGATTGGGTATTACAAGAACCCTTGTTAAACTGTTCGATTTACCAAGCGTTAAAGATGTAACATTCTTGTTCCGTGGACCAAGCAGACTTACTCCGTGATTAATATAAGAAGGCAAAGAGACTATTAAAAATAGCCTCTTTGTTTGCTATACATACAAGTGAAATTTATTATCGCACGAGGTTTGTATGAAGGAATATTATATTAAAGATTTACTTAATAAAGGAATTGGTGGTAGTGAAGTATACACTGTATACGGTTGGGTGAATTCTATAAGAAGGTCAAAAAAACATACCTTTTTAGATGTGTGTGATTCTTCGGGAAAAATTCAAATAGTGGCAAGCAATGATTTGGTTCCTGAAAACTTGAAGCTTGAACAATCGTTAATGGTTGAGGGATTATTGCGCGAAAATCGAAAAAAATTGCGGGCAGAGATAGAGGCTCATGCTATCGAGATAATAGGCGATGTGGATAAGCTGTTAAGTCCAAGTCCCAGAAGTACTTTTGATATTTTTGATAATAAATATGTTAATTATGTTCAAGAAAATCGACATCTTTTTATTAGAAATTCAAAAGTAATGGCAGCGTTGAAGGCAAGAGATCTTGTTAAAAGAGCTGTTCATAAGTGGTTTTATAGTCAAAACTTCACTGAAATAACTGCGCCTATTCTTACGCCGGTTTTGCTTTATACCGAAGACACGGGAATAAGTGTAAATGTTAATGAACAAAACCTTTTTCTGACACAGTGCGTTGCGTTTTATCTAGAAAGCGCAGTACACGCCTTTGAAAGAGTGTATAACATTGGACCTAGTTTTAGAGGTGCGGAAAGTATCAGTCCGCGCCATTTAACGGAATATTGGCATGTTAAGGCAGAGATTGCTTTTGTAACATTTGAAGAAACCTTTGGCATCGTCGAGGATTTAATATCGTCTGTTGCAAGGTCAGTTTTGGATGAGGGAAAGGAGCTTTGCAGTATTCTAGGTACAAAAGGGGCATTTGAAGAAGCGCTTAAGGTTCCGTTTCCTCGTATCAGGTACGATTATGCCATAAGGCTTTGCAACGAAAACGGAATAGATGTAGAATTTGGCAAAAGCTTAAACAGCAGGGCAGAGGCGTTTTTAACAGAGTATTTTAATTCTCCTGTGTGGGTAACCCATAATCCAAGAACTATCGAGGGCTTCCCGTATAAAATATGCAAAGATGATAATAGACTCACGTATACCGCAGACCTAATAGGCTCACTTGGTGGTGGAGAAATTCTTGGAATCGCCGATAAAATAACCGATTATGATGAGCTAACGGTAAGAATGGAAGAAAAAAATAAAGAGTCCAATCATGGTTATGATTGGTTTAGAGAACTAAGAAACTACGGCACAGTGCCTCATTGCGGCATTGGAATGGGTCTTGAACGACTAATAAAATGGTTGTTTGAATTACCTCATGTAAGAGAAGCGATTCCTTTCCCACGTTCCATAGGCAGAAAAATATATCCTTAAAAGTAAAATGGAGAAAAAGTATGAGTGCTAGTGAACAAGACACAAACAAAACTAACAAGGAAAAAGGCAAAAACGCCAAGAAAGTAAGATGGGGCGCCATATTTATGTGCGCGCTGATTGCTCTTGTATTGATTGCATTGGTAGTTGCAATATCTTTGTATTTTACAGGCAGTATGAAAAACGATCAGACAGAAAATGATTCATCAATTTCTGATTACATTGCTCTGTTTTCTATTCTTATAACTATGATTTCTGTTCTTATACCTATTGTATCTTATTTGAATAACAAAGATGAATTCAATAGATATAAAGAGGGTAGCGAAGAGTTAAACAAAGAAACCAAAAGACAAATAAAGGAAAACAAAAAAACTGCTAAAGAAATAGAATATACTTCTCTCCAAATGATAGAAGGTATATTAAGCAATAACGATCTTTACGATGACAAGAAAGAGCCATACTACAATGCTACTATAGAATATGCCGCCGCAAAAGATGATTTTAATAACGGTTCTTACAAAAAATGCGAAAATGCGCTTTCAACTGCAATTGGTTTTCTAATCAAGTGCTTGAATAACCATAAAGAAGAGGAAAAAAGGTACAGTCTTTTTTTACGCAAGACCAAAGAAGACGAAGAAGAATACAACGATTTTAAAGATGAGTCAAAGAAAACTGAAAAAAAACATCAGATACTAATTTATAAGGTGTTTAATCTTTATCGTAAATTGGCTGGCAGAACAAGAAACTTCGAAAACTTTGATAAACAATTGTGTAAATTCAAAAATCAAGAATCATTATCCCAAGATGACAAAATCAAAAATATAATAAATTATATATACATAAGAGCAGAACTTGACAAAATAGAAAAATGCTTTATTACTGATGAAGCAAATGTTTTTTTTGCCGAAGAATTGAAAAAACAAATTCAAAAATTTGATAATGATGAAATGAAATTACAATTCTACTCTTTAATGAGCAGATATTATTATGTACTTAGTTATCATGAAGTTCTCAGGAATTACAATGAAGCTTATGAAATGGCAAAAAAAGCAAAGCAGATCATTAAAAATGATATGTGTTGCGGACAACTAAACTCTATAATAAAAGAAGAAACTACTTATATGCTGGCATATATTTTTGAAAAAATCAGCTATTGCTTTGAAACCACCAAAAAAGGTGAATGTCTTCGTTATGCAGATGAATTGTTGGAAAAGCTTATCGAGGAAAAAAAGAAGAGTAAGTATTATTTGGAGCATTCTGAGGTTTTATCTAAAATGGATGATGGTGCGGAAAAGAAAAAATTATACGAATATACTGCACTTTATGGTTATCAAGTGGACAGCAGCGATCCGTTTTTGGCTGCACAATGCGCTCAGATTTATTTGAGAAAATATCTAAAAAACAGAGATAACGGTTTAAATTATCTTTTAGCTGCCAAGGAATATATGATGGTTTCATATTACGTATACAACAGAGAGATAATGGAGGCAAAAAAAGAGGGCAAGGATTCAGGAGAAAGCGAAAGACCTTTAATTAATGCTAAGTTTTCCTTTATTCCCTCATTACATGCGTATATACAGACACAGGTTCTTTTATCCAACACAGGTATTGATGAAGTGGATAAGGAAGATATAAAAAAATGTATAAAGCATTCCATAGAAATAGACAAGATTAAAGTGCCAAACTATTTTAGAGGAATTGTATGTTTTTATAATCTTTATAATGAGACGAGCGATGATACGGAAAGAGCCGAGTATTCTAGGTTAATAAAATCCTTGATTGAGAAATATTCGTCGATTGTCGCTAAAACATTTAAAAAAGGGGCTTATTTTTACAAAATATCGAAAAAAATAGCCAAATTAAACGATAAAATAAAACTGGAAACCGAGTATGATGAAAGTAAGGTAATTTCGGCTTTAGAAGGCGAATTAATAAAAGAAATCGAAATATATGCATAAATTTTGTGGTACAAAACTTATGTCCAAGTGCCCATCCTTTGCAAACCCGGACGACCTTAAGGAGCTTGGTATTGCAATTGTTGAAACAGAGGAGTAATATAAAAGCGCCGATTTACTCGGCGCTTTTTGTTGCAAAAAGTAAGAAAATATGATAAAATAGATTAAACAAACAAAGCAAAGCATATATTAATATATTATCATCTGTTCATATAATAAAATGAAAAATTACACCTATATATTAAGGTGCGCCGATAATACCTTGTACTGTGGCTGGACAAACGACCTTGAAAAGCGCTTGAAGACACATAACGAGGGCAAGGGCGCAAAGTATACAAGATCTCGTTTACCCGTTACTCTTATATATTATGAAGAGTTTGAAACCTCTGTGGAGGCGCAAAGGCGAGAATATCAAATTAAAAGGCTTCCAAGAAAAAAGAAGCTTGAAATTATTATGTCAAAAAATAGTAACATACAAGGAGAAAAATTATGAGTAGCTTTGAGGATTTAAGAATTGTTGATAACTTTTATCAAACATCACTTTTCTTTCCAATGCCAACTGTGGTAATTAGTACACTTTGTGAGGATGGCTCAACAAGCCTTGGTCCATACTCCTTGGTTCAGCCGTACTACGTTGCAGGCAGAGATTGCTATGCTATGCTTTTGCAATGCAGAAACTCATCTAACACAGCGCAAAGTATTTTGAGAACAGGCAAGTGCGCCCTTAACTTTATCACAGATGAGCCAAAGTATTTTAAGGAGTGTGTAAAGCTTAGCTGGCCTGGGGATAAGCCGGAGGAAAAGATGCCAAAGTGCAACTTCAAGCTTGAAAGGAGCAAAATCGAGGAGGACAATCCCGAGGATAAGCGCCCAATGGTTCTTTCCGAGGCATTCCAGGTTATTGAATGCACGTGGCTAAGAGAGCTTGACGGCGCGGATAGGGATCAGGCGGGAAGCCTAAACGGCTACGAGCCACCATATCACGACTTTAACGGTATAACAAGCAAATTTGGCGCTCACTTCATTCTTAAGATTGATAAAATTCTAATGAAGAAAAAGTATAGTGATGCAATTATCAACGGTGTAAGGGGCAGAGATTTCCCACATATTCCGGTTGACTACGGTTATCGTGACAGCAAAAACTTCTGGTATCATCGCCATAACACTATGAAGGCGGAGCTTCTTCAAATGCGCCAAGCATCACTAGAGTCTGTAAGATACGCAGCGGATAGGGCTGATGACAAGGTTAAGTTTACAGATGATGCACTTATGACCGTTCTTGCCGTACCAAGAGTGTTCTTGCCTCTTGTTTTGAAGGGCTGTGTAAGCTGGGCAAAGGAAAACGGCGTTGAGCTTATAACCGCAGAGCATATGCAGATTATAAACGATAAGCGCTCAAAGGAAAAGCAGAAGAAAAAATAAAATAAAAGAGAGTGCCAAGCACTCTCTTTTTTTGTTTAATCCTCGCTGTAAAGCTTATAAAGCTCTGCGTAAAAGCCACCCTTGGAAATAAGCTCCTCGTGGGTGCCCTCCTCGGTTATACCGTTTTCTGTAAGCACCAAAATTCTGTCAGCGTTTTTTATTGTTGTCAGCCTGTGGGCAATTGTAAGGGTTGTCCTACCCTTGGCAAGAGCCTCAAGGGACTTTTGAACCAAGCGCTCGCTTTCATTATCAAGAGCGCTTGTTGCTTCGTCGAGAATCAAAATAGGTGGATTTTTAAGGAATAGACGGGCAATTGAAATTCTTTGCTTTTGTCCACCGGAAAGCTTAACACCGCGCTCACCAACATAAGTGTCGTAGCCGTTTGGCAGGGACATAATAAAGTCGTGTGCGCCCGCCATTTTTGCAGCCTCGGTAATTTCCTCGATTGTAGCCCCGGCCTTACCGTAGGAAATATTTTCCTTAACGCTGCCGGAGAATAGATAAACATCCTGCTGAACAACACCAATGTTATCTCTTAAGGATTCAAGTGTTACATCCTTTATGCTTTTTCCATCAATTAAAATATCTCCGGAGGTAGCCTCGTAAAACCTTGGAATGAGCGAGCAAAGTGTAGTCTTACCACCGCCGGAAGGACCAACAATTGCCACACTTTCTCCGGCTTTAATTGTAAGATTTAAGGACTCCAAAACCATAGGCTTTTCATCCTCGTATTTAAACGAAACATCTAAAAACTGGACACGTCCCTCAACGTTTTCAAGCTTTATTGCATTTTTGCTGTCCTTGATATCAGGCTCAACATCCATTATCTCGCAAAAACGCTCAATACCTGTCATACCCCTTTGAAACTGCTCTGTAAATTCAACAATTCTGCGTATAGAGGTAAGAAGAGTGTTTACGAAAAGTAAATAAGCAGCGTAGTCAGCAACTGTGATTTGACCGTTTAGCAGGAAAATACCGCCTGCGATAACAACCACAATATACATAATGCCATCAAACAGCCTTGTTGTTGATTGGAAGCCACCCATAAAGTAGTAGGCAACCTTTTTGATAGATAAAAACTTCTTGTTATCCTTGTCAAACTTTTCCTGCTCAATATCCTCGTTTGCAAAGGACTTTACAACCCTAATACCAAGCAAGCTGTCCTCAATTTGCGCATTGATTTCACCGGTTTGTGCGCGTGAATCACGGAAAGCCTTTTTCATACCCTTTCTGAAAAAGGCAAGGGCAAGGATAATTAGCGGTATTGAACCGAAAATAATTAGTGTCAAATAAATATTGATATTGCCAAGAATAATAAATGAAGCAACAAGCTTTATCCCTGAGATAAAGTATTCCTCCGTGCAATGGTGCGCAAACTCGGTAACATCGAAAAGGTCGGTGGTTATCCTTGACATAAGCGTGCCGATTTTTGTGTTATCATAGTACGAAAAGGAAAGCTTTTGCAGGTGCGCAAACATATCGTGGCGCATATCTGTTTCAATTTTTGTACCCATAATATGACCCACCGTCGCCATATAAAAGTTGGCACCTGTGTCGATAATTCGCAGTGCAACGTATAAAAGCCCACACCTTAAAATAAGGTCAAGGGTTAGTGTAAGGCTTGGGTCAGTTGCGTGATTTGTGATTTCTCTTACTATCATTGGCAGCACCAGCTCACAAACTGTTGTAAGCGATGCACAGAATAGGTCAGCAATTAAAATCCAAATGTATTTTTTATAGTATGGTATAAATCTTTTAAGTAGCCCCATGGAGCTCTTTTTTATTTCTTTTTCCTTTGTCATTTTAGCTCCTTTCTTGGCATAATGAAATAAAGTCCTTGCATGCTTTTTTGTATCCTTCTGTATCAGCAAAATAGGAAAGACCGTGATCTGCGCCCTCGAATTTATAAATAAATTTTTTTGAGCTGCAAGCATTATATAATTCGTCACTTAGATAAGCAGGTACAAAAGCATCATCCTTGCCGTGTAGTAAAAGCACGGGGATTTTTGTTTTGGAAACTGCTTCCTCGGCGCTTGTACGTTCAAGGTTGAAGTGACCAAAAAGTAATGCACCAAGTCTTATTGTTGGATAAATCAATGTTGCGTTTAGACCCCAGTCTGTGCAAACCTTTTTAATAATTTTCTTAGGCTTTGAAAATGGGCAATCAGCAATAATTCCCTTAACGCTTGATGGCAAATCCTGTGATGATGCAGTTAGCACGCAAGCACCACCCATAGAAATACCAACTAAGAATATAGGCGTGTCTCCTCCAAAGCGCTGACTTGCATATTTTGCCCAACTAACGCAGTCCCTTGACTCGTTAAGACCAAAGGTTGTGGTGCTGCCCTCGCTTTTGCCGTGTCCACGCTGGTCTATAAGCAAAATGTTGTGTCCCATCTCACGTGCCATCTTGTGTCCACCGCAAAAGTCGCGATATGCGTTTCCACGATAGCCATGCATCTGTATCTGTAGCGGCGCGCCGTCCTTTACGTGGTAGTATCTGCCAAAGAGCCTTAGCCCATCAAAGGACTTAATATATATTTCCTCAAAGGGAAGCCCCATAAGCTCATCAACAAGACTGAGCATTGCTTCTCTTATACCTTCATATTTCGGATTACTTGGTACATTATGGGAGTTGTCAACCCTCTTTTTAGGCATATAAAATGTGCGCCTATAGGCATAAATGCTTGAGCAGAGTGTAGGGATAACAAAAAGTATCACTACTGCGCCTAAAACAATTAAAGTAACTTGTAATGGTAGTGGCATATATCTCCTTAATCAAAGACAACCCCGTAAAAATACGGGGTAGCCGAATTATTGGTTATCTCCGTCAGTTGAAGCACCAACGCTTGCAGTATCATCCTTAATATCCTCGGACACTAATGGTGCGTCGTCCTTGATATCCTCGGAAACTGATGGTGTAGCATCAGCTGTTCCCAATCTGGAGGATGTAAGAGCGCTGACATCGTATGTACCGGTGTAGCCTGTATGCTGATAATAAGCCTCGCTGTCGGAATAAATAGTAGTCTCGGTTGTAATAGCCTCAATATCGTCTTCGTAAATATCAACCTTGTCCTTGGTCTTTTTCTCGTTGTAGAACATATCAAGACCGCTGTTCGCAAATATAGATTGAACAGGGAAGAGGGTGAACTGGATAACCTTGTAAATCTTTGGCACAACACGTCCGCCGACAATAAAATCGTCAGCCTTTTGGTTCTTATCGAACATACCAAATAGCACAGGAACAGTAAACTCTGCATTGAGCCTCTTGGAGAATCTAACAGCATCATGCACGTTCATAGAGCCAAAGGCACCGCCAATAGGCACAAAGGACGCAAAAAGGTCGTCCGGTAGCTGGTCAAGAAGCTCCTCGCTGTAAAGGGTGTTAGAGGCAACATAATACTTCTTGCCATCGTTGTTGTCGGTAATAATAACACCGAAGGCAGTTGGGTCATCTGTCATAGCAGGCACAGCCTTAACTATCATATCTCCAACAGTCCACTCACAGCCGGGCGCAAGCATAACGTGGTTAGCAGACTTGTAGCCGCCGGATTTTATGATTGTTTTGAAAATAGAACCACAGGAAAGCACATCTGTCTTAACCTTGCGCTTTTTCTTGAGTAATGCCTTGACGGTTTTGAGGTCTGCACGGTCAGGATGTGAGCTTGTGATTATAATAGCATCTGGCTTAATGCCGAGAATTTTGTGCTTAATGCCCATCTTTCTTCTAAAGGTCTTGTCCCTTAGGCTAAGAGAGTTAGAAAGGTAAGGGTCGATAAGTATCTTGTTCTTGCCGGAAACAAAGAGCAAGCCACCGTGACCAATCCACATAATTTTCATCAGAAATACCTCGCTAAAAGTGATTATCACAATAATGATATCACAAAAATTTCCGTTTGTGTTAAAAAATGCGCAAAATATATAAAAAAATTTAAAATCTAGTGGAAAGAGATGAAAATTCGTGATACAATAGTAAAAAAGGCAAGGGAGGGCAAAATGGAAATTTATCAGCTTGAAACTATGCAAAAATGCGAAATAACCGAAAACACAATAGTTGCCCTCGGCACATTTGACGGCTGTCACAGGGGGCACGCCTCTGTTCTTATGAATGCATTTTATGAATCAAAGCGCAAGGGACTAAAAAGCGTTGCCTATACCTTTTCTGCTATTCCTCGTGGGCAAGATATAAAAAGCCTGATGACCACCGAGGAAAAAATCAAGGAAATAAAAAAATATGGCATTGACTATATTGCAATTGAGGATTTTGATAGTGTAAAGGGTCTTACCCCCAAGGAATTTTATGAGCAGATTTTGAGGGGCAAGCTAAAGGCACAGGGCGCATCCTGTGGCTTTAATTATCGCTTTGGCAAAAACGCCTCCGGAAATGGTCAGATGCTTGAAGAATTTTTTGAAAACGACGGGGGGAGTGTCGTTATTTCCGAAAAAGTACCGCTTGAAAATCAAGCTCTTAGCTCCACGATTCTTAGAAAAATGGTAGAAGAGGGCGATGTTGAGGGCGTTAAGAATTATATGCCGCCCTACTCAATTTTTTCAAAGGTGGAAGAAGGTAAAAAACTGGGTAGACAGCTGGGCTTTCCTACTATCAATCAGCAAATTCCTAAGACAAAGGCCGTGCCTAAAAGAGGAGTGTATATTGCCGAGTGCTATATAGGCGAGGATACTTATCCGTGTGTAACAAATGTTGGTGTGCGCCCAACCGTTGAAACGGGTGCAAGCGTAAATGTGGAAAGTCATATTATTGGTTTTTCCGGTGATCTGTACGGCTCGTATATCCGTGTTGTTTTCCACAAGTATTTGCGTGGGGAAAGGGCATTTGGCTCGGTAGAGGAGCTAAAAGCCGAAATAGAGAAAAATGCAAAGCAAGCAAAGGAATATTTTAAGTAGAAAAAGGAACAAAAGCTTTATCCTACCCCAACGGGGTCAGTAGGACCGGTGCTATTGTTCCTTTCCTTTATTTTATGCAAGTTGCACGAAAATTATATAAAATATATATAAATAATGACAAATTTACAAAAAAGCCTTGTTTTTTACCCCATATTATGTTAAAATACACAATAGATAAAAATTAGTTAAGTACAAGGAGTACACTATGAAAAGGATAATTTCTTTGCTCTTATGCGTGCTTATGCTTGTTCCTTGCTTCGCTTGGTCCATCGTGGCTGACGATGCCGGTACTGGCGCACCTGTAAGAGAAAATGTTGGTCTCTATGGTATGACATATCATAGTACCATTTGGAACGGAGACCGTAGTGCTAAGTTTATTAACAACGGTGCTGTTTACAACTCCTACCAGTTCTGGGAGCCGGGTTCATCCGGACGTGGTGCTGAAAATGGCGGCGCCGGTATTGACGACTCGCTTCAGTATTGTGGTATGAAGTTTAATACATACTACCTGGTTGATGAGATTACTCTTTATGCGAGAAGATGGGCAAACTCCACAGGCGGCTTCTGCCCGGCTTGTAAAAGTGAATATGAGTTTAGCCATTCTTATTTTAATAATGATGCTGCAATCGCAAAGTATCAAATCAAGCACGTGGCTGTGGATAACCCTGATACACCGGACCCAACTGACGTTAAGTGGAATATTGATGCTGCGTTCTGCCCAACCTGTAAGCAGGTCGACGAAATGGGTAACGTGACAAACTCACCTGTTCAGCTCAATCTTTATTCTTGCACCGAGTTTAAGAACGGTAATTATGAAAGCAAGGGTCAATCAACACCGGTAGATACCACAAAGTTTGGTAAATACGCAAACAACAATACAAAGTATACCTTTAAGGCACTTGTAGATGGTGAATGGCGTGTTCTTGGCTACTGCTACAATGACGACTTTGAATACTATGTAGACGAAAAAGGCAAGGCTGTTGATAACCTAGGCGTTATGACAGTTCAATTTACTGAATTTGAACTAAATGATGATGGCGAATGGGTTCAAAAGCTTGATTCAAACGGCAACCCAATCCCATATAAGGCAAACACTAAGAACCTAAGAATTGAATGCTCTGAATATGGTAGATATGCTAGCTGGATCGTTGGCACAGAAGGCTTGGACCCTGATAAAGGTGGCAAGGGCTGGGATGAATGGTGGAGAACTCCTGCTATTCACGAGGCTATTGTAATGGGTACTGTGGGCTTTAAGCCGGAAATTGAAGTTCCGGAGGGTGCTTTACTTTCTACAAATGCAGCACTTGGTGGATTTGCCGGTGCAACATCTGCTGAGGATACAAGATATCCTGGTCTTGGTAACGATAACGGTACAGGTACTCTTTGGAGAGCCAACAACAAGGGTGGCGGAGAAGAGTTCTGGGTTGACTTTGACAAGGCATACACAATAGATGTTCTTTCACTAAACTTCGGTGGTTGCCCGGCAGCCAGCGCAGGCGTTAAGCTTGAATACGATATTTATGTTGAAAAGGGCGACGGCAACTGGGAGTATTACAGCACAGATACAACCACAACAACTGATGCTGTTATTACAGATAAGATTAACACAGATAAGCTAAAGACCTATAAGCTTGATATGACAGGCGTAACAGGTGTTAAGCTTGCGTTTAAGTCTGCAACAAAGGACGGCGCAGATGCAGCTGCTGTTATTACAGAGCTTGGTGCAGAAATTAAAAAGGATACAACTCCTTCCAAGGCACTTTATTACTTTGAATACATTACCGGCGCTATGAAGACATCAAGTGCTACCGGTAACCTTGCTTGCTACGGCACAGCATACTGCTCATCCTCAATGGAATATTCATCTGTTTCCGACCCACACTATATCATCGACGGACTTCGTTCTGCCGAGGACCCGGCTTGGTATGCTGAAAACTTTACCAAGGGCACATACTGTGGCGTTGTTCTTAAGGAAGCACATGATATAACAAAGGTTGTTCTTCACTTTGACGATGAAATCGTTGCAGGTAAGCCTGAGGAACACGTTATGATGGTGGAGATTCAGGCTCTTGTTGACGGAGAGTATAAGACACTTGCTTATGCAACATCCTACGACGAGCAGAACAAGAAGCCGGTTGTATCAGTTGAATTTGATAGCGTTAATACAAACGATATCAGAATCGTTTACTTGACAAATGGCATGGTATTCCCATATCTTAAGGAGCTTGAGGTGTACTCCGACACATATGTATATAGCCCATACTTAGGATATGTTCTTGACTCTGCTTGGACACTTCACGGTGTTGCAAAGACAACTGCATTCGCTCAAAGAAGCGCAGTTAGAAGAGGCACATACCTTGATGTTATCTCTCCGATTCAGTACTTTAAGATTGCTACAAAGTACGGCTTGGATATTAACGACATAATCTAATAAAATTAGGAGCAGAGAAATCTGCTCCTTTTTTGTTCCATAAAATAAAAAGCCGACCCTTGCTTGGTCGGCTTTCTTCGTTAATATTCAAATTTAACAATCTGGTGTAGCTTGGCAGACTTAAAGGCATATTCCATAATCTTCATATCAAGGCGCATTTGGTCGTGGGTAACGATTTGTGTTGTCTTGCCATCGATTGCGTCAACAAAGTTACGGTAAAAGTCGTGCACGTCGCTTTTTGGAATTTCAAGCTCATACTCGTCAAGAGTAATGCTATCTCTTGGCGCCATAGTCTTTGTCAAACCTGCAGCGGTTTGAACAGGCAAAACATCATTTTCGTGCCAGTACTTGCATTTTGCCACCTTGCATTTTTCTCTCCAGTCGGTAATAAGAGCAGAGCCCTTTTCCGCCTCATATAGAAACGAGGGAGAGAGATAAAGTTATATGTACCAACCTCAACAAAGGCAACGGCACCGCTTTTGAAGGTTATCGTGAGATAACAGCCATCATCAACCTCTTTGTTTGTAATGTTTGTAACCTCACAGCCGATTGTATCAATTTCATCATCCTTAAAGATAAGCATAAGCTGGTCGATAAGGTGTATGCCCCAGTCGAGAATCATACCACCGCCATGCTCCTTTTCGCCTCTCCAGTCAGATGGAATACCACGAGAGCCGTGTATTCTTGACTCAACTCTAATTGGCTTGCCAATCTCGCCGGAGTCAGCAAGCGCCTGCATGGCAAGATAGTCAACATCCCAACGCCTGTTTTGGTGAACAGTGAAGAGTACACCGTTTTTGTTGGATGCATAAATCATTTTTTCAAGGTCACCGCTGGAAAGAGCAACAGGCTTTTCACAAATAACATGCTTTCTGCCCTCAAGGCATCTTAATACTGTATCAAGATGAACATCGTTCGGAATAGCAACTGTAACAAGCTCAACACTTTTGTCCTCAATAAGCTCATCAAGAGAGCTGTATGCGTATATGCCGTTATTACGTGCCTTTTCAGCCTTTTGATCATCAATATCATAAATACCGGCAAGCTCTAAAACATCGCTTTTTAATGCATGATTTACGTGCCAAGAGCCCATACCGCCATAACCTATAATAGCAATTTTCTTTTTCATTTTATTACCTCGGAATTAAGAAGATGTAATCGTTATTACATACAAGGATATTCTACCAAATAATGTTTGAAAAGTCAATAGATAATAGCAAATTTAGACACTTGTCCCACAAAAATAATAAATTTGCAAATAAAAAGGACCCTCGCTTTTCGAAGGTCCTTATGTATATTAGTGGATGATATACTGCTGAGTATCCTTGTCGAACAAGTGGATTCTTGCAGTTTCAATAGCAACGCTGATTGTATCGCCGGCTCTTGCCTGTGAACGGGATGAAACTCTTGCGGTTGCAGCCTGCTCGCCAATAGCAAGATATAGGTAAATTTCAGCACCCATAAGCTCTGTAACGTCAACCTCAACATCAATAACGTTTTCAGGCATAGAGGATAGGTAAATAGGCTCGTCGTGGATAAGCTCTGGACGGATACCTGCAACAACCTCCTTGCCGATGTACTCTTGAAGCTTTGGATCAATAGCCTTCTCGTGAGGGAGCTTAAGTGAGTAGCCCTCGAAGGTCAAGTAAACATCCTCGTCCTTCTTTTCAAGAACAGCGTTAATGAAGTTCATTTGAGGAGTACCGATAAAGCCCGCAACGAACAGGTTAACCGGCTTGTCGTAAAGGTTTTGTGGTGTATCAACCTGTTGGATAAAGCCGTCCTTCATAACTACGATACGTGTAGCCATTGTCATAGCCTCAACCTGGTCGTGAGTTACGTATACGAATGTTGTACCAACACGCTTGTGAATCTTTGTAAGCTCAGTTCTCATCGTTGCACGGAGCTTAGCGTCAAGGTTAGAAAGTGGCTCGTCAAGCAAGAATACCTTAGGATTTCTTACGATAGCACGGCCAAGCGCAACTCTCTGCTTCTGACCACCGGACATAGCCTTTGGCTTTCTGTCAAGAAGGTGTGTGATGCCAAGAATTTCAGCAGCCTCTTCAACTCTTCTCTTGATCTCTTCCTTTGGAGTCTTTCTAAGCTTAAGACCGAATGCCATGTTTTCGTAAACGGTCATATGTGGATAAAGAGCATAGTTCTGGAAAACCATCGCAATGTCTCTGTCCTTTGGAGCGATATCGTTCATTAGCTTATCGCCGATATAAAGCTCACCCTCGGTAATTTCCTCAAGGCCTGCAATCATACGAAGAGTAGTGGATTTACCACAACCGGATGGACCAACGAAGATTACAAACTCCTTGTCCTCGATTTCAAGACAGAAGTCAGAAACCGCAGTAACACCGCCGGGGTATTTTTTGTAAATGTGCTTAAGTGACAAACTTGCCATTTTTTATCTCCTTGCTACAGTCAAAAAATGCCAAAAAGACCAACTTTTTGCGCAAAGACTGTAAAAAATATACTTTAACATAATTATTATAACAGAAAAGTCAATAAATTGGAATATCTTTTTTGCACAAAATTTATACTATACTTTTGTGCAACCTCCACAAAATCCGTTATTTTGACGAAGGGGGATAAAAAGCTATCCCCCAAGCGTCAAAAAATGAATTTATATTTTCATTGTAAGGCTAATGCGCTTCTTGTTAAGGTCAACGCCCTTAATCTTTACAGTAACGATATCGCCAACGCTAAGCGCCTCGGATGGGTGCTTAATGTACTTTTCGGAAATTTCAGAAACGTGAACAAGTCCGTCCTGATGAACGCCAATGTCAACAAACGCACCAAAGTCAATAACGTTTCTTACAGTACCGGTCATAACCATACCCTCGGAAAGGTCCTCCATACCGAGAACGTCATCACGAAGGATTGGTAGAGGTAGAGAATCACGCACGTCACGGCCCGGCTTTTCAAGCTCGCCAATAATATCAAGAAGTGTAGGTTCGCCGATTTCCAGCTCCTCGCTTAGCTTCTTTGTGCCGTATTTAGCGCACTTTTGTCTTAGATCGGAAAGACCGGCGCCAACGCTTTCAAGTGTGTAGTCAAATTTCTTAAGAAGCTTCTTTGCAGCCTCGTAGGACTCCGGGTGAACACCTGTGTTATCAAGGATTTCCTTGGAGTCAGGAACACGTAGGAAGCCTGCGCACTGCTCGTAAGCCTTTGCGCCTATCTTTGGCACCTTCAAAAGCTCGCTTCTCTTAGTGAATTCGCCGTTTTCCTCACGGTATTTTACGATATTCTTTGCAGAAGCCATATTAATACCGGAAATATAGGAAAGAAGAGAATATGAGGCTGTATTTACGTCAACGCCAATGCTGTTAACGCAGTCCTCAACAACTCCGCCAAGCGCCTCGTCAAGCCTTGCCTGCTTCATATCGTGCTGGTATTGTCCAACGCCGATAGACTTAGGGTCAATCTTAACAAGCTCTGCAAGTGGGTCCTGAAGACGTCTTGCGATGGAAATAGCAGAACGCTGTGTAACGTCAAAATCAGGGAACTCCTCAGCGCCAAGCTTAGAAGCAGAGTAAACGGAAGCACCTGCCTCGCTTACCATAATATATTTTACATTAGGATTGCCCATGCCCTTTAGCACGCCGGCAATAAAGATTTCACTTTCCTTGGATGCAGTACCGTTACCGATAGCGACAACGTCAACGCCGTATTTCTTAATAAGGCGCTCAACCTTCTTAGTAGAGCCCTCAATGTCCTCTCTTGGCTTTGTTGGGTAGATAACATCCCAGTCAATATATTTACCTGTCTTGTCAACAACAGCAAGCTTGCAGCCTGTACGATAGCCCGGGTCGTATCCAAGCACGGTTTTGCCCTTAAGGGGCGCACCCATAAGAAGATGCTTTAGGTTGTCGGAGAATAGCTTAATTGCGCCCTCGCTGGCGTCATCGAATAGAGAAGCACGGATTTCTCTTTCAACGGATGGCTTAATAAGTCTGTCGTAGCTGTCAATGATAGCAGCCTCAACATGCTCTGTTGCAGGGCTTTTTCTGTTTGTTATAATTTGTCCAAAGAGGTAATCTAAAATGAACTTAGCCTCAACGGTAACATCAACCTTAAGAAATTCTTCCTTCTCGCCTCTGTTAATAGCAAGCACACGGTGTCCGGGGATTTTCTTAACGCTTTCGTTGTAGTCGTAGTAGGAGCTGTAAACGGAGTCCTCCTCCTTAGCCTGCTTGGAAACAATAACACCGTGGTCAAAGGTAATAGCACGGATGTTCTTTCTGTACTCGGCATTATCGGAAATATCCTCGGCAATAATGTCCTTTGCACCGTTTAGTGCGTCCTCAGCCGTCTTAACAACAAGCTTTTTGTCCTCTGCCTCTGTGTTAATATAAGCCTCGGCAAGCTCAATAATCGGCTTGTCGTAAGTGTTTCTTTGCTCCATAATAAGAATTGCAAGTGGCTCAAGACCCTTCTTTCTTGCAAGAGAGGCTCTTGTCTCTCTCTTAGGCTTGAACGGACGATAAATATCCTCAACCTCAGTAAGAATTTGCGCCTTGTTAAGTGCCTCAACAATTTCAGGTGTCAGCTTGCCTTGCTCCTCAATAAGCTTAAGCACCTCTGCCTTTCTTGCCTCAAGGTTTCTTAAGTACTTAAGTCTTTCATCAAGGTCACGGAGTACAGTATCATCAAGAGAGCCTGTAACCTCTTTTCTGTAACGTGCGATAAACGGAATAGTGTTGCCGTCGTCAATAAGAGCAACGGTTGCCTCAACCTGGCTAACCTTTAGGTTAAATTCTTTTGCAATTTCATTAATAATGTTCATTTTTTGTTCCTCGTTTTTGCATAAATTTTGTTACATTAATTATTTTTCAATATAGTCTTTTACAAAGTAGTTTCTTGTGTGAGCAACGTTACCGTATTTGTCGCGGAGCGTAACCCTAAAGTAAACATCGCTTTCACGTAGTGGAAATTCAGCGTGTGTAAGGTCCTTTGCACCATCCTCTTTAGTAATATGCCTGTCAGCACGGCCGTAGGCATTTATACAAATGTTTTCGCAAGGGGTACAATCAATTTTGATTATATTGTCCTCAACATAAAGTGCTAAAAATTGTGGTGGGTTATCACGGCCTGATGCACAGTAAACATTTCCGTTTTCCATAGCCTCAATGATTTGGTCGTACTTTAGCTCCTTAGCACCTATAAAGGTAGAGCCACCAAAGGACTCACGGAAGCTTACGTGGTTGTGGTTGTCATCTCCCATTGTACAGCAAAGGTTAAACATACCATTTCTAACCATATCATCGTAAATATAAGGACAATATTCGCTTCCTGTCTCAAGCTCGGTTGCGTAGTTTAGTATTTCAAGCGCCCAAAGTCCCTCCATATTAATGTAGTCCTCACGCTCGTTAAGTGACCAATATGGGTGGTTTAGCTGAACTAAAAAGCCGGCATCGTTACAGCGCTTGATAATTTCATTAATGCCATCCTTTGAGTATTCACGGATGTATCCATCACATTTTGTGTCAGGATAGCGATCCCTCAAAATCCACATTTGCTCAATAGCAGTTGCAGGCATAAAGGTATTGTGTGGGTCCTTGGAAAAAATATTTAGATGCACGCATTTCTTGCGTGGCCAATCCCCTGTGTTAACATCGAAAATTTGCGGGAACTTGGGGCTTGCCTCGTTTACAGCGTACTCACAGCTGGTAAGAGCCAAAAAGCCTTCGTCATTAAGGTCGGAGTGGTCAAGCAAAACATCGTGGTCTGTATAAGCTACAATAGAGTAGCCGTGACTTTTGTAAGCCTCCTTGATCTCCTCGGGCGTGCGCGCGCCATCTGAATGCTTTGTATGGCAATGGAAATTTGCCCTGTACCAGTTAAGCTCCGGAGAAATTATATACTTTTTCATTATTTGATATCCTCCCAATAGTCGCAAACCTTATAGTAGTGTGTATGAGCATTGTTGCCGTACCTGTCACGTACAGTAAGGCGGAACATAATGTCCTGCTTGTCAAGCGGGAACTCTGCGTGTGTAGCCTCGCCGCTTTCCGAGCTTACAAAACGGTAGTTTCTGCCCATGCCGGTCATAAAAATGTCGGTTGCAGGGGAGCAGTCGATTTTAACCACATTATCCTCAACGTAAAGAGCGTTGATTGAAGGTGGATTTTTTCCGCTAGCACAGTAAAACTCTCCCTTTTCAAGGGCAGTCATAACCTGATCGTACTCCAATTCCTTAGCGCCGATAATTGTTGAGCCGCCAAAGGAGTGGTCAAAGCTGCCGCCACGGTTGTGGTTATCGTCACCCATGTTGCAGAAAAGGTTAATATTTTTGCCGTTTCTTATCATATGGTCGTAAATGTAAGGGCAATATTCTGCACCCGAAATGCGCTCGGTTGCGTAGTTTAATATTTCAAGGGACCAAAGACCCTCCATATTAAGATAGTCATTCATATCGTTGAGGGACCAGTTAGGATGATTCAAGGAAACAAGAAAGCCGTTTTCGTTTAGACGCTTAATGGTTTCGTTTATGCTTTCTGTCGTATACACTCTTTCATATCCGTCGCACTTAACATCTCCCTGCAGCTTGCCCTGGCTTCTCCACCAATCGAAGGCGCTATTTGCTGTGGCAGGGTGGAAGAGGTTGTTCTTATCCTTGGAGTAAACACCTAAATGTATCGTTTTGCGTGCCTTCCAAGCGTCCATGTAGCCATCGTATGGAAAATCAAAGCTTGGCTTGCCGTCGGTAATGGAAAACTCACTTGATGTGATAGCCAAAAATGTGTCGTCGGTTAACTCATTATGCTCCTGGATGATCTCGTGGTCGGTGTAGGCTACAATGGAGTAGCCCATTTTTTTGTAAGCCTCCTTCACATCCTTGGGGGAGTAAAATCCGTCGGAAACGGTGGTGTGACAATGCATATTAGCCCTGTACCAATTCACCCCGTCAGGCAAAAGAAATTTTTTCATTTTTTTATAAATATCCTTTCCTCCTCGGCGGTTAGATATCGCCACTCTCCACGGCTTAGAGAGGGGTCGAGAGCAATCCCACCAAAGGAAATGCGTTCAAGATATGTAATTTTGTTGTCCACCGCCTCAAGCATGCGCTTAATTTGATGATATTTACCCTCTGTAAGGGTTATTTTACCCACGCAATCCCCATCCATGGAAATCTTGCAGGGCTTGGTTGTATACTCTCCGATATCAACCCCGCATTCAAGGGCTGCAATGTCATTTTGCGAAAGCGGAGAAGCACACTCAAATTTGTAAACCTTTTCAACGTGGTGCTTTGGGGAAAGCACATAATGTGCCCCATCTCCATCATTAGTTAAAATGACAAGACCAAGGGTGTTTTTGTCAAGACGCCCGCAGGGGAAAAGCCCCTTGCGCCTGTCCTCAAGTGAAACAAGATCCAAAACAGTTTTTTCGTTTGGGTCCTCTGTTGCACTAACATAGCCCTCTGGCTTATTTAACATAATGTAGGTAAATTTCTTGTAGCAAACCTTCTTGCCCAAAAGAAAAATTTCATCATTATTTTCATCAACCTTAAAATCAGGCTTTTTAACGGTTAAGCCGTTAACAGTAGCCTTACCGCTGCGGATAAGCCTGCCTGCCTCAGAGCGAGAGGCAATACCGCACTCAACTATAAGCTTGTCAAGACGCATTACACAAAAACCTCTCGATAAAATTCCAAACTATATTGTACCATATATTATAGTAAAAGTAAATAATAAATTGATAAAATGAAGGAATTTTTTGTGTGTAAATTCAAAAAATATTTTTTTAATTAAATGTGTTGATTTTAATGTCGAAATAATGTATAATAAATACGAAAAATTTTTAATTCAAGGAGAAAATCATATGGTTTATTCACACGAAGTTGAAAACATGTGCTGCGTAGCTAAGGGTCCTAACCATGGTCCGGCTCCAATTCCTGAAGAGGGTAAGTGGGTACAGGCAAAGCAGATCACAGACATTTCAGGCTACACACACGGCATTGGCTGGTGCGCACCACAGCAGGGCGCTTGCAAGCTTTCCCTTAATGTTAAGGACGGCGTTATTGAAGAGGCTCTTGTTGAAACAATCGGTTGCTCAGGTATGACACACTCTGCAGCTATGGCGGCAGAAATTCTTCCTGGCAAGACAATTCTTGAGGCTCTTAATACAGACCTTGTTTGCGACGCTATTAACACAGCTATGCGTGAGCTTTTCCTACAAATCGTATATGGTAGAACACAGTCTGCATTCTCAGAGGGTGGTCTTGTTATCGGTGCTGGTATGGAGGACCTTGGTAAGGGTGCTCGTTCAATGGTAGGTACAATGTACGGTACTAAGGCAAAGGGCGTTCGTTACCTTGAAATGACAGAGGGCTACTGCACAAGAATGGCTCTTGACAAGGACAATCAGGTTATCGGATATGAGTTCGTTTCTCTCGGCAAAATGACCGACTTTATTAAGAAGGGCATGGAGCCAAATGAGGCTTACGAGAAATCTAAGGGTACATATGGTAGATTTAATGATGCTGACCATTATATCGACCCAAGAAAGCAGTAAGGAGGTAACGGATAATGGCATTGTTTGAAGGATATGAAAGAAGAGAAGCGAAGATTCTTGCTGCTCTTAAGGAATATGGTATTAACACAATTGAAGAGTGTAAGGAAATTACACTAGCAAAGGGCATTGACTGTGATAAGATTGTAAGAGAAACACAGCCAATCTGCTTTGAAAACGCAATTTGGGCATACACCGTTGGTGCTGCTATCGCAATTAAGAAGGGCTGCACAAAGGCTGCTGACGCAGCAGCTGCAATCGGTATCGGTCTACAAGCTTTCTGTATCCCTGGCTCCGTTGCTGAAAACAGAAAGGTTGGTCTTGGCCACGGTAACCTTGGTAAGATGCTTCTTTCCGAGGAAACAGAGTGCTTCTGCTTCCTTGCAGGACATGAGTCATTCGCAGCAGCAGAGGGCGCTATCAAAATCGCTCTTAACGCTAACAAGGTAAGAACAAAACCACTTCGCGTAATTCTTAACGGTCTTGGTAAGGATGCTGCTATGATTATTTCAAGAATCAACGGCTTTACATATGTTCAAACAGAGTTTGACCCATATGCAGAAGAGGTTAAGGTTATTAAAGAGGTTGCTTATTCAAACGGTCCTCGTGCAGACGTTAAGTGCTACGGCTCTGACAGCGTTCCGGAGGGCGTTGCAATCATGAAGCTTGAAAATGTTGGCGTTTCCATCACAGGTAACTCAACAAACCCAACAAGATTCCAACACCCGGTTGCCGGTACATATAAGAAGTGGTGCTGGGAAAACGGCAAGAACTACTTCTCAGTTGCTTCCGGTGGTGGTACAGGTAGAACACTTCACCCGGATAACATGGCTGCAGGTCCTGCTTCCTACGGTATGACCGACACAATGGGTAGAATGCATGGTGACGCTCAGTTCGCCGGCTCCTCATCCGTTCCTGCTCACGTTGAAATGATGGGTCTTATCGGCGCAGGTAACAACCCAATGGTTGGTATGACTGTTGCAGTTGCTGTTGCTATCGAAGAGGCTTGCAAGTAATATAAGACTTTCTGAACTTTATAAAAAAGTACAAAAAATCGTTTCAATTCTAAATTAGCAATAAAAAAACGGACACACCTGTGTCCGTTTTTTGCTTAAATTATATTGAACGAGAGAAATAGCGTCAGCGCTGCTGCTCCTTGTAGAGCGCAAGCCAACGGCAGAAGGTGCGTATTACCATATATGCGCAATATACACTATATACTAAATATGTCATGGCGGCGTAGTTTTGGTTAATAAATACGATTTGTACCCAAAGCGCGAATTGACACAAACAGCTGATTATATTCAAAAACGGCGCTTCCACATAAGCTACAATGCTTAATATATTTGTGGCGAAGCCCAAAACCATAGTCAAGCCGTCTATTACTGTCGCAGTGCCGCCTATCATCCACAGGGTAAACGATGTTGCCGCCCATGCTGCACACAAAACCAAAGCAAGTAATACTCGTCCACATGCGCTAAAACGGCGGAATACGGTTGCTTGTCCGTAGGCGTTACTTTTCCAACGGAAATATGTTATCAGCATTATCACAATGCCAAAGACAGTTGAAGCGACTGTGCCGTACACACCTTCCATCAAGTATCCGATAATATAAATGCAGCTATTGATTGCTCCCAAAAGGAAGCCGATACGGTTTGCCCGAGAATTGAGGAGCATAATGAGTAGTGAGAAAAACAAGGGCAACACCTTGATAAACACTTGCTGAAATATAATAGCACAAATAAGTATACCTATCCCGGTTAACGCCATAGGTATATATTCAAATAAAATTGCTTTTTTCTTGTCGCTCATGCTTGCTTTACTTCCAATTCCACTTTTTCAAGACTTACTGGCATTTTCGTCAATACATGTATTATGTTGTAGCCTATTTGGGTTTCCATGCCCGTCAAATCCGCCGTCAGTTGAGTACAAGGCTTGCTATAATCATCGCAACAAGCAAGACGTAGGTTTACCGGGTGACCGGATATAGGAGGCTCATTTTCCGCTGTCACTTGCATATCGCGGTGGGAGTGTGCCGTGAAAGACAATTTTTGCCCGTTAAAGTATATTTCTGGCATTTGCGAAAGTTCTTCAAACAATAGCTTTAGTGTTGCCTTTTTCGCCTTTTTTGCATTTTCCGCTACATATAACCTTATCTGCCCATCGCCTTCTATTATGCAAGGGAGCTGCCTATCTGCGTTCAAATTGCCGTAGCCGACACCCCAAGGGTATCCGCCCTTTCTGTCAATAACATATGTTTTATCCTGCTTTTCCAAAAATTCTTTGTCATTTGCACCGGTAAAATCCTCGCTACCGAACTGCGCGTAATCCTCGTTTTTAGGATCCATCCCATAAAGATGCACATAATGCGCTACCATTTCCTTTTTCCCTTGCCCCGACCAGTTGAAATACTCTACTGCATCTGCACCACGCTGCAAATGGGAATACCAAATTCCGCGTAGTGTTTCAAGTGGTGGAGCAAAGTAACCGTCAACTGTGTGGTAAGGATCGTAGCAGGCGTAGAGCTGTATTTCATTTGATAGCGCTCTGAATTCTTCCACTTTTACATCAAACGAGCGTGAGCCAAGGGTTAGACAGTCCACCAAATCTTCTTTTATCCATTTTTCTACATCTAAACCATCTTGATGGCATCCGTCCAAGCAATCGGGAACTCGTGCGGATAGCATTATAACCCTGTTTTGTTCCTTCCCAATTTTTAAAAGCTCCGTGCGTAATTCTCTCATAAATTCTGTTACGCATTCCCGCTTTTCCCATTGCTCGCCAACTGGTAAGATGGGAGTGTGCCGTTCAAAATCAATATCCAATCCGTCAAAAGCGTATTTTCTCATCACTTCTAAGGCTACCTTTAATTTATGCTCACGAATTTCCGGCACAGCCATATTGTTCATTGTGAATCCAAATGCTGGAATAAACCATTCGGGGTGTTCTTCCTTTATCGGTAAAGGATTTATATCCGCATCCACATCCACCTCTGAAATTCTATATGTCAGCCAACATTCTTTTTGCCTTCCGTGAACATGCTTTATCCATTCATCAAAAATGTCTATCCCCGCGTCACGAAAACGCGCCAACATAGGATTTTGGCGAAGCGGTAAAATTTCACTTTCGTACACAGAATACCAATCACCCGAGTACATACCGTCAATGATTACCTTATCCACCTCATCGGGAAATGAAAAACTAAAATCAAAATAATCCTTCACGCACATCTTCTGTTGCAATATAGTGCAAAAAATATCGTCTCTTAAAA
>JAFVTH010000017.1 GCA_017503285.1 Clostridia bacterium
AAAATTTTGGCAAGATTGCGACGCAGTTGTATTAACATACTACAAGGAACAAGCTTGTCAAAATTACTAAAGTCTTGACGGATGCTATGCTGAACCTTGGTATTTTGCCGTAAATACACGGCTTAAGGCTGGTTCGTTTCATTCCCGTCAGGCATAAAAACAAAAAAGTGCGACACTGTGTCGCACTTTTTATGTTATTTCATAGGTTATTCCTTGCAAATTTTGAACTCAAACCAGAAGGTAGAGCCTTGTCCAAGCTCTGACGAAACGCCAAAGCGAGAGCCGTGTAAAAGAAGGATATTCTTTACAATAGAAAGACCGATGCCTGTGCCAACAACGGCACGGTTGTGTGTCTTGTCCACCTTGTAGTATCTGTCCCAAATAAGAGGTAGGTCCTCCTCGCTAATTCCCTCACCGCTGTCAATAATAGAAACTCTGACAACGTCGTCGGTAACCTCCTGCTTCACAGTAACGGTTTGGTCGGACCCTGTGTAGTTAATTGCGTTGTTTATAAGGTTGTATATAACCTGCAAAAGCCTTGTTTCATCAGCCTCAATGAAGACCTCATTATCATAAACAAGGTTGATTTTATATCCCTTGTGGTTAACAAGAGTATCATATCTTTTTACTGTATCAATAATGCACTTAGTTAAGGACATTTTGGAAACGTTCATAACCTGTGTGCCGGATTGTAGCTTGGAAACGTTTAACAGGTCGTTAACCAAGGAGGAAAGGCGAGCCGTTTCGTCAATAATAACCTGCATATTCTCCGGTGTGTTTTCCCCGGGGATATCCCTCATAACCTCGGAATAGCCGGATATCATAGTAAGCGGTGTTCTTAGGTCGTGTGAAATGTTTGCAATTAGCTCTTTTCTAAGGTTTTCAACGCTTGCAAGCTCCTCGGTGGTTTGGTTCAGTGTCCTTGCAAGGTCCTGTACCTCCTTAGGTCCCTTCTCGTCAAAGCGGATTTGATAGCTTGATTCTGCAAGGGCCTTAGCCTTCTTATCCATCTTTTCAAGAGGAGAGGAAATCATTTTAGAAAGGAGATAGGAAACAACAAGGGAAATACCAACCGCCACAAGGGTAAGTATACCAAGGACAATGTCAAGGGTTTTCCTTGTGGAGTTCAGCGGGTGAAGAGGTGTATTTAGCACCACAAGAAACATATTTCCGTTTTCGCCCTCTACAAGACAGGTGGCAATAAGGCATATGCCGCTAAGGTTAGATTCCTCATCTCCTACATAGATGAAATCGCGAAAATCAGCCCTGTCAACGGTTTCTGTGTAATATCCGCCTGCATTTTTGGTGGTATCATACCAGCTGTTCAGCAGAGAGTCCGCATTTGAAAGGTTACAAATAACGCAGTCGTTAAAGAAATGGGCACCCTCGGCTTCCTTTTCTATGATTTTGTCGCTGTCAAACTCAAAAATCCTAACGCAAAGCTCATATTCAACAGCCATTTGCTCAACAAAGGAGTCAAGCTCCTCATTATTTATGTTATAGGAAATGCTGTGGGAAGCGTGCTTAATGTCATTTTCCTTAATACGGCTATAAATGCTGTTAAGAAAGAAGGACTGGGCAAGCCACAGAATAACAATAAGTCCCAAGGACAAGCCCAGCATAGATATAAATATATGAAGCTTTATTGAAAGAGGCTTCTTTACCTTGCTTGTATTCATTTCGCCTCAAAGCGATAGCCCATACCACGGATTGTAACTATAAAATCGCTGTATTTGCCAAGGCTTTTTCTCAAAATTTTAATATGTGTGTCAAGGGTCCTGTCATCGCCAAAGAAATCATAACCCCAAACATCGGAAAGAAGCTTATCTCTTGAAAGGGCAATGTTTCTGTTCTTTAGCATATAGAAGAAAAGCTCATATTCCTTCGGGGACATATCAATTCTTTCTCCGTCAACATAAACTATGCGAGCAGTAAGGTCGGCAACAAGCCCACCGTTAGCCAAGGAAATAACCTCGTTTGAGTTCTTGTCAGCCTGGCTGTCCCTAGCCTTAACTCTCTTCATAATAGCGTCAACACGCAGCATAAGCTCCTTTGGAGAAAAGGGCTTAACAACATAGTCGTCAATACCAAGCTCAAAGGCGTTGATTTTGTCATATTCCTCGCCACGGGCAGAGAGCATAATAATTGGCACGGCGGATGTTTTTCTAATTTCACGGCTTGCAGAAAAGCCATCAAGCTCAGGCATCATAATATCCATAATGATAATATCAAACTGCTCCTTGGCTGCCTTGTTAACAGCATCCATACCATTGACAGCCTCAGTAACCGAGTGTCCATCAAATTCAGCATATTTAGAGATGAGCTTTCTTATCATTTCCTCATCGTCTACAACTAAAATCTTGTACATTGTCATCACCTCATAGTTATTTTAACACATAATTATATATATTGCAAGAAAAAGATAAAACCCTCTAAAGGGCTGAAAATCCAGCACTTAAAAATGGGGGGAGTGCTGGATTTTCAATATTTGAAGGAGAGTAGAACGTTTCTGATTTAATTAGGGTCTATATTCAAAGATTTCAGCCTCAAAGACCTTTTGGCTGCCATTTCTATAAACACAAACCTCAAGCTTGTCGCCAATTTCCATATGGTTAACAAGACTGTTAAGAATATCTACCGAAGCAGTTGTCCAGGACGTTTCTCCGGGAGTTCTTACATAAAGAATCTTGTCGCCAACCTTGAATATATCGTCGTTAAAGCCATTTCTTACAGAGGTAATTTGCACATACTGACCATTTTGCGCATATGTGATAGCAAGCGTTGGCCTGCCTGTTACATAGCCCTCATTTAAAAAGTCTGTAAGAATTTTGCAAGCATTGTCAGCAGGGATAGCAAAGCCAAGACCCTCAATGCCTGTGCCATAGGATTTTGCATTTACAATGCCAATAAGCTCGCCCTTTAGGTTGAAAAGGCCACCACCGGAGTTGCCTTGGTTGATTGCAGCATCTGTTTGCATAGGCTCATAATCCTGCCGTCAACATAAACCTCACGGTCAAGGGCGCTAACGTAGCCGTTTGTAACTGTGCCACCAAGCTCTCCAAGCGGGTTGCCGATAGCAATAACCTCGTCGCCGACACGGACTGCCGAGGAGTCTGAAATAAAGTGAGCAACCTTTAATTCCTTAAAGTATTCCTCAATAGTAAGTATAGCAATATCTCCAATAGGGTCGTAGCCAAAAACCGTAGCTTCGTACTCTGTACCGTCTGTCAGAATAACGGAAATCTCATCAGCAGTTTCGTTGGAGTTTGAGCCTTCTACAACGTGTGCGTTGGTAATAATGTAGTAGCCCATTTTACCGGCATCGGTAGAAAACTTGCCAATAATAACACCGCTACCTGCACCCTCGGTAACGCTTTGGTAGAAGGAATGAACAATGTTTTGAGTTTTAATCTCAACAACAGAGTCCTTAACCGCAGCAATAACGTCAGCCCTTGATATTGCGTTGCCGCCATTTGATGAAAGAATTTCTTGAGAATCAACAGGGCTTTTGATAATTGTGTTTGTATATACAGTGTTGGGCACAGCTGGCGCCGGCTCAGTATCAACAAGGGTAGTGCCAATCAAAAGACCCAAAATACCGGAAACAAGGGAAAGCAAGGCGCTTATTACAAGGATAACAGAAACCTTAGATCTTGAAATCTTATTATCCTCTTCCTCAGGGTTAGGTCTTTGATAATTAAAATCGTTGTTATAAATGTAATTTGACATTAAAAAACCTCGATAAAAAACTATAAAAACATATTTTCTTGATTTTATTCTATAACACGAATGTGAAAACTATATGAACATAATCGAAAAAATAATTGAAAAAATGAGAAATATGTCTTGCTTTTATAATAAAGTTGTGTTAAAATACACTCATAAATGCGTTGATGAAGATTGCAAACGGTAAAAGCTCATCTAAAGAGAGGTCGCCCTTGGCTGGGAGGCGGCTGGTGGAGCATCGTTTTGCGTTTCCCTTCGGAGCAGGGCCCTTGAAGCTAAAAAGTAGGGGGCTTCGGCAGACACCGTTACAGGTCAGAGAGGTTGTTGCCTCGGAAAAGTGCTATACATTATGTATGGAATGTGGGTGGTACCACGGATAGCTGTCTATTCGTCCTACTGTGATCGCGTTGTGCGATGCAGTGGGATTTTTTTGTTTAAGTCAGCAATAGGTTCTTGCCTCTTGTGACTTAAGGTCGGTTAAGGTGTGAAATGCTACGTTGCTCCTCGATGACAACCTCAGCGTACGGCAGGTACGCTATCGTCTGTCCTCTCCGGTAGGGGTTCCCCAAAAAATCGCAGATTTTTAGGGGGTTCACGTGGTACGCCTTGTCTTTCTTGCCTTTGGCTTTCAAAGTCAGAAATAGACGGCGCAGCTTTGCATTAAACTAACAGTTAATAATTCTTATAGGAGAAAATATAATGAAAGAAACATTACTTAAAATCAAAGCCGAGGCTTTGGCAAGCCTTGAGAGTAGCGATGCTAATCTTGAGGAAATTCGCATTAAGTATCTCGGCAAAAAGGGTGAGCTTACATCTGTTCTTCGTATGATGGGTCAGCTCTCCCCGGAGGAAAGACCTATTATGGGTCAAATGGCAAACGAGGTTCGCACTGAGATTGAGGAAAAGCTTTCATCTCTTGCTGAAATCAAAAAGGCAAAGGAGCTTGAGGCTGCTCTTGTCAGCGAGAAAATCGACGTTACAGTTCCGGGCAAGGTAAGAAGGGTTGGCAAGCTCCATCCGCTTACACAGGTGCAGAGAAGAATGGAGGATATCTTTATCGGTATGGGCTTTTCTATTGCCGAGGGTCCGGAGGTAGAGTACGATTACTATAACTTCCAAGCGCTTAACATTCCTGAAAACCACCCTGCAAGGGACACTCAGGACACATTCTATATCACAGAAAACATTCTTCTTCGCTCCCAAACCTCTCCTGTACAGGCAAGAGTAATGGAAAAGACCCAGCCACCTATCAGAATCATCTCTCCCGGCAGAGTTTACCGTTCTGACGAGGTTGACGGTAGCCACTCTCCGCTTTTCCACCAGCTTGAGGGACTTGTTGTTGACAAGGGCATTACAATGGGCAACCTTCGTGGCATGCTTGAAACCTTTGCAAAAACAATGTTCGGCGAAAAGACAAGAATACGCTTCCGTCCGCACCACTTCCCATTTACAGAGCCAAGTGCAGAGGTTGATGTTTCCTGCTTCGTTTGTGGCGGCAAGGGCTGCCGTCTTTGCAAGGGCGAGGGCTGGATTGAAATCCTTGGCGCAGGTATGGTGCATCCAAACGTATTAAGAACCTGCGGCATTGACCCTGAGGTTTACAGCGGCTTTGCCTTCGGTATGGGTATTGAGCGTATTACTATGTGCCAGTACGGAATTGATGATATGCGTCTTCTTTACGAAAACAATATCAAATTCCTTGAGCAGTTTTAAGGAGGTGCAGGTATGAATCTTTCGAGAAAATGGCTTACAGACTACGTTGATGTAAGCGAGGTTAACAATAAGGACTACTGCGACAGAATGACAGACACAGGCTCCAAGGTTGAGGGCTTTACGGTTCTTGGCGAGGACATTGATAACGTTGTAGTTGGTAAAATCACAAAAATTTCAAAGCACGAAAACTCCGACCACCTTCAAATTTGTATGCTTGACGTTGGAGAGGGTAATGATATCCAAATCGTAACAGGCGCACAAAACGTGTTCGAGGGCGCAATTGTTCCGGTTGCTAAAGCACCTGCAAAGCTTCCCGGTGGTGTTGTAATCAAGGCGGGCAAGCTCCGCGGCGTTGAGTCAAACGGTATGCTTTGCTCCATCGCTGAGCTTAACCTAACAACCCACGATATGCCGACAGCTATTGAAAATGGTATTTTCATTCTTAACGACCTTGAGGAGTCAAAGGATTTTGTCCTCGGCATGGATATTAAGGACGCGCTTATGCTAAGCGACGACGTTGTTGAGTTTGAAATCACACCTAACCGTCCAGATTGCCTAAGCGTTATCGGTCTTGCAAGAGAAAGCGCCGCTTCCTTTGATAAGGAGCTAAAAATCCCCGACCCTGTGGTTGAAAAATCAGCAGATGACGACAAAATAGAGAACTACATTAAGGTAGATATTAAGAGTCAGCTTTGCAAAAGATACTCTGCAAGAGTAGTTAAAAATATTAAAATTGAGGAGTCTCCGCTTTGGCTTAGAATGAGACTTAGAGCATCAGGCGTTAGACCAATTAACAATATAGTTGATATTACAAACTATGTAATGCTTGAGTATGGTCAGCCTATGCACGCCTTTGACTATAAGTGCCTAGACGGCTCTCACATTATTGTAAGAGAAGCATCTGAGGGCGAGGAGTTTAAGTCCCTTGATGACATAAACCACACCCTTAAGGCAGGTATGCTTGTTATCTCCGACGAGAAAAAGGCAGTTGCCCTGGCAGGCGTTATGGGTGGCGCAAACAGCGAAATTACAGAGGACACAAAAACAGTTGTTTTTGAAAGCGCAAACTTTAACGGCACAAGCGTTCGTGTTACCTCTCGCGCACTTGGTATGAGAACAGAGTCCAGCTCTCGCTTTGAAAAGGGCATCGACTCCGAAAACACAATCCCGGCAATTGAAAGGGCTTGTCAGCTTGTACAAATGCTTGGGGCAGGCGAGGTCGTAAACGGTATTATTGACGTTTATCCAAGCCCGAAGAAGGCTCATATTATTAAGCTTGACGCTGACAGAATCAACGCATTCCTCGGCACAAGCATCGAAAGAGCAAAAATGGTTGAAATCCTAACAAGCCTTTGCTTCAAGGTAGAGGGCGACGATATTTACGTTCCATCCTACCGTGAGGACGTTGAGGGTATGCAGGATATTGCCGAGGAGATTGCAAGAATCTACGGCTATAACGAAATTGAAACAACAAATGTTGTTGCCGCACTTACACAGGGCGAAAGAACCCCACATCAGCTTTACGATGTTAAGGTTAAGGATACACTTTGCGCCATGGGCATGTATGAGATTAACACCTTCTCATTTATCAGCCCTAAGTATTATGACAAAATTTGTATGCCTGCAAATGACATAAGAAGAAAGAGCGTTGTTATCTCCAACCCACTTGGCGAGGATACAAGCGTTATGCGTACAACCTCAATTCCTTCTATGCTTGAGGTGCTGAGCAAGAACAACAACCTTAAAAATGAAGAGGCAATGCTCTTTGAGGTTTCTACAATATACATTCCGAACGAGGACGCAAGCAAGCTCCCCGATGAGCCTAAGCAGCTTGTTCTCGGTATGTATGGCGGCTGTGATTTCTATGATATGAAGGGTGTTATCTGCGGTCTTTTCGATGCCTGTGGCATTAAGAATTACACAATCAAGGCAAAGAGTGATAACCCAACATTCCACCCGGGCAGATGTGCTGAAATTTATCTAAATAGCGACACGTGTCTCGGTGTTTTTGGCGAAATCCACCCGGCAGTAAGCAAAAATTACTCCTTTGGAAAGAGAGTATATGTGGCAGAGCTTGACTTTGAGGCTATGTTTGAAGCTCACGAGGCAGAGGCACACTACACACCACTTCCAAAGTTCCCGGCACTAACACGTGACTTTGCGTTTATAGTAGACGAGTCACTTGAGGTTGGTACAATCGAGGCTGTAATTAAAAAGTCCGGTGGCAACCTTCTTGAAAGCGTAAAGCTCTTCGATATTTACAGAGGCGTGCAAATTGGCGAGGGCAAGAAAAATGTTGCCTTCTCCGTATCTCTACGTGCTTCTGACAGAACTCTTAATGACCAAGAGGCAGATAATGCCGTTAAGAAGATTCTTAAGAACCTTGAAAGAGAGCTTGGCATCACGCTAAGAGCATAAAAACAAGAAAAAGCAGTCATTTTACGGCTGCTTTTTTCAATTTCCTTCATTATTATTAATAGTTATTATATATTGTTCTTTCCCTGCTGTATCATTTCCGATAGGGCATCAAGTGCGTCGCAAAGACCGCCAACCGAGTCAATAAGCCCAAAATCCACCGCTTCCTTTCCGTCAACCAATGAGCCGGTGTCTGTGGCAATTTGGTCCGTTGCCATCATAAGCTGTGTAAAGCGCTCAGCACTGATTTTTGAGTGGGCGCACACAAAGCTTGTTATGCGCTCCTGCATTCTTTCAAAATAATAGTAGGTCTGGGGCGAGCCGACAATAGTTCCGCTTACCCTAACAGGATGTATTGTCATAGTAGCAGAGGGTACAATAAAGGACTTCCTTGCCGAAACAGCAAGAGGTACGCCAATAGAGTGGCCGCCACCCAGCACCAAGGAAACGGTTGGCTTTTTCATGCTGGCTATAAGTTCGGCAATAGCAAGCCCGGCTTCAACATCTCCACCCATGGTGTTGAGTATTATAATAAGCCCATCAATATCCTCGCTTTGCTCAACGGAAACAAGCAGGGGGACAATATGCTCGTACTTGGTTGCCTTTTGACCCTCCGGCAGGGCATAATGCCCCTCAATCTGTCCAATAATACTCATACAATGTATGCGCCCCAGGGACCCATCGCAAAGGGTTGCGCCTGTTTTTTCGATCTCCTCAATCTGATTTAGGTTATCGTCCTTTAATTCCTTTTCCATAAAAGCTCCTTACAAAAAATACAAAAATTCTCTAAAATATCATTACCAAAAACCACAAAAAATATACCAAAAACCCTTGTATTTATTGAGGTTTTAAGATTTTTTGAAAAAATTAAAAAAATTTCAAAAAACCCCTTGACAAGAAAGAGATGTAGTGATATAATAGCAAGGCTGACTAGGGGAAAGGCCCTTAGGGAGCGAGAAAGATCCTTGAAAATTGAACAATGAACAAAAAGTTTTTTGAAAAGAGAACTGATGTACTGAAAGAAACGGAACTCTTAAGAAAATTCTTTTAAGTTGAAGAATACTACTCGAAACAAGTAATTTAAGTAAAGAG
>JAFVTH010000018.1 GCA_017503285.1 Clostridia bacterium
CCTTTTGAAGGTCAGAAGCAAGCTAGGCTAGGCGTAGTCTGAGCCGAGGGGCGACAATTTGCCCGTTTTAGGCTTAGTAAGCAAGTTAGACAAGGCGCACCGGAAGCAGCAGGGGACGGCATACTTTTTGTATGTCGAGGTCTCTTGCGAACCCCCTAAAAAGCCGTGCTTTTTTGGGGAACCCCTTAGCGCGTGGAGCAACGCAGTATAACGAAGCATAATAATCCTAAAACCCTTTTGAAGGTTAGAAGCAAGCTGGGCTAGGCGTAGTCTGAGCCGAGGGGCGACAATTTGCCCATTTTAGGCTTAGTAAGCAAGTTAGACAAGGCGCACCGGAAGCAACAGGGCGACGGCATACTTTTTGTATGTCGAGGTCTCTTGCGAACCCCCTAAAAAGCCACGTTTTTTTGGGGAACCCCTTAGCGCGTGGAGCAACGCAGTATAACGAAGCTTAATAATCCTAAAACCCTTTTGAAGGTTAGAAGCAAGCTAGGCTAGGCGTAGTCTAAGCCGAGGGGCGACAATGTACTTTTGCGTACTTTGAGGTCATCGGCGATGATACAACGACGCATAGCGACGCTTATCACCTTCAAAATTAGCCGTGGTATAGCTTCTTGGTCTGATACACAGGCTCGCAGGTGAGATTTACACCAAGCTTTCTAAAGGTGGCTGTGTCAACCGGGCTTAAGATAACAGATGAGTGTAGCTCTGTTCCCTTTAACTCCTTTAATGCGTCCATTGCCTTTTTAGCTGTTTCGTCTGTGGCAGCTGTGATTGCAAGGGCGATAAGCACCTCGTCTGTATGTAGCCTTGGGTTATGGTTGCCAAGGTTTTCAACCTTTAGCTTTTGAACAGGCTCTAAAACCTGATGAGAAATAATATCTATTTCCTTATCAATGCCTGCAATTGCCTTTACGGCATTTATAAGTGCAGCGCTTGATGCGCCAAGCAAGGATGAGGTTTTACCGGTTACAATTCTGCCATCCTTAAGCTCGATAGCTGCAGCAGGAGCGCCTGTTTCCTCTGCTTTATCCTTTGCAGCCTGTATGCATTTTCTTGCCTTGGAGTTTAAGCCGCTTTGGTTCATAAGAAGCTTTATCTTATTAACCTCATCATCTCCCAGGTTTTCCTTTCTCTGCTGGCAGAGGGCTGAGTAGTATCTTCTAATTATTTCATTATTAGCCGCTTCTCTTATCGCCTCGTCATCGACAATGCAGTTACCAACCATATTTACGCCCATATCTGTTGGGGATTTATATGGGCACTTTCCAATAATACCCTCGTACATAGCGCGCAAAACAGGGAAAATCTCCACGTCTCTGTTATAGTTAACAGATGTAACGCCGTACGCCTCCAAGTGGAACGGGTCAATCATATTTATATCGTTTAGGTCAGCAGTTGCAGCCTCGTACGCAACGTTTACAGGGTGGGAAAGCGGAATGTTCCAAACCGGGAAGGTTTCAAACTTGGCATAGCCTGCGCTAACCCCTCTTTTATATTCGTGATAAATTTGGGAAAGGCAGGTAGCCATCTTGCCACTACCGGGACCCGGAGCTGTTACAACAACAAGAGGTCTTTCGGTTTCGATAAAATCGTTTTTACCGTATCCCTCGTCGCTAACTATATAGTCAACGTCATAGGGATAATTTTTAATGGCATAGTGCTTATAAACCTTAATGCCAAGCGCCTCAAGCTTATTCTTAAATGCCTCTACACCGGCAACGTCGTCATATCTTGTAAGAACAACACTACCAACGTATAAGCCAAAGCCACGGAAGGCATCAATAAGTCTTAGCACATCAAGGTCATAGGTAATGCCAAGATCCCCTCTTACCTTATTTTTCTCGATATCGTGAGAGTTTACTGCAATAATAACCTCTGCCTGATCCTTAAGCTCAGTAAGCATTCTAATTTTGCTATCCGGCTCAAAGCCCGGTAAAACACGAGATGCATGGAAGTCGTCAAAAAGCTTGCCGCCGAATTCAAGATAAAGCTTGCCGCCAAACTGTGCAATCCTTTCCTTGATTTTTTCGGATTGAAGCTTCAAATATTTATTATTGTCAAAGCCTATTTTATACATGTCTTTTTCCTTTCGCAAAATTAACGCAGTTTAAGATGCACAGGCATACCATTTTCATACACCAATGCTCTTTCCCCTAAAATTAACGGGGACAAATATTTAATACATTCCTCTGTAATGCCGTTGCCCTCAGAGTTTATAAACTCCTTTGGCACAAGCCTAACCTTATTTGCAACCTGTGAGGCAGGCACGCAGGTAATACTAACACCATATTCCCCCTCATTTCTCTGAAACGCAACCATAACTCCGCTTTTTCCCAAGACGGCTTGGTTTATAGCCTCAGCACCGATCATAACGCTTTCGTCAATATCGGTTTTAGAATGTGAGTGGGCAGAGCATCTTTGTGGCAGATTAAGCTCTACGGAACGCACCTTACAGCCGATTTTTGCCTTTACTAAATGCTCAAGATTTTTTGCTGTGCCGGCAAGATACTTATGTCCGAATGCGTCAACAGCGCCACTTTGTGAGCCTTCGCCAACATATCTGCCATTTTCGTATCTAACGCCCTCACTAACAGCGACAACCACGTTTGGTTGCTTTTCAAGCTTTGCCTTAACATCCTCAATAAACCTGTCATCATCAAAAAAGATTTCAGGCAGATAAATAAGGTCAGCACCAAAGCCTGTATAATATTCCGGCAAGCCACTTGCGGCAGTAAGCCAACCGGCATCCCTGCCCATCATCTCTACAATAGTAACAGCCTTAAGCTTATAAACAGCACAGTCACAGGCAATTTCCTTGATTGTAGTTGCGATAAACTTTGCAGCAGAGCCAAAGCCGGGGGTGTGGTCCGTCAAAACAAGATCGTTATCAATAGTTTTAGGAACACCCACAATGCGAATTTTGTATTCATTATCCCTAAAATACTCGTCAAGCTTTTTGACTGTATCCATAGAATCATTACCGCCGATATAGAAGAAATAACGAATGTCGTACTTCTTGAAAATTTCGGAAATCCTGTTATAAATCTCCGAATCATCCACACATGGTGGCAGCTTTTTTCTGCAGGAGCCAAGTGCGCTTGCAGGGGTAGTTTCTAAAATTGAAAGGCTTTTTTCATCTCCAAAAAGGTAAGTAAGGTCCAAAATCTCCTCATTAAGAAAGCCCTCGATGCCGTTTTGCATACCATAAAGCTTTTTAATTGCACCGGAGTGATGTGCGCCCTTTATGACACCGCTAAGGGTTGCATTTATAGCAGAGGTCGGCCCACCGGACTGACCAACAATTGCATTTCCAACTAAAAGTGCCATGCCACATCTCCTTACTTAAATAACAAAAAGCCACGCATTTTCTAACCAAGGTTTAGATAACGCCAGCTTTTTCTAAAATTCCTTTTCAAACCAAGAAATAGTATACCACAATAATATAAAAAAGTCAAATATTATAAGGTCATTTTTTGTCTTTTTTTAGATTTCGTCGTTTTTCTTATTTTTACTTGCTGTTTTTAGAGGAGTTTTTTAAGTTTTTTGTGTAATTGTCACAAAAAAATCATTATTTTTTCACATTTTCTATTTATTTTTACTTAAAAGTATGCTATAATAGAGTTACAAAGGAAAACCCTTTGAATCAAAACGCAAAAGAGGTGCACACTATGAAAATGAATTTTACAGCACGACAAATGAGAGTTTACGACTCTGTAAAGGAAACTGCAGAGAAAAAGCTTTCCAAATTTGACAAGTTTTTCGAAGATGGCTGTGAAATGGACGTTACCTTCTCAATGCCGAACGGCAAGGAAAAGGTGGAAGTGACCATTCGTTCTCAAGGCTTTGTTTATCGTGCAGAGGAAGCTGCCGACACCTTTGCAAACGCTATTGACTGCGCTATTGAAGCACTTGAAAGACAAATCAGAAAAAACAAAACTCGCCTTCAAAAGAAAATCAAGGCTGAGGGCTTCAAAATTATTGATGAGGACCTACCTGAAATTGAAGAGGATGAGTATGTACAAAATATTAAGACAAAAACCTTTTCCTTCAAGCCTATGGGTGTTGAGGAGGCTATTTTGCAGATGAATATGCTTGGACACGACTTCTTTGTATTCAAGGACGCTGAAACCCTTGAGACCTGCGTTGTGTATAAGCGCAAAGCCGGTGGCTACGGCTTAATTCTTCCGGAATAAAACAATAAAAAATGCGACCCTGTGTCGCATTTTTTACGCTATTAATAGAAAAAGACCTCTTTTTGAGGTCTTTTATTTTATGTCTTCAATAATTGTTTCCGGTGGCACATCAAGCTTTTCGGGATGCTTAAAAAGTGTATGCAAATACTTAAGCGCAGAGGCGTAATAGAAGCCATCGCAAATACGCTCATCAAGATTATATGTAACCTCAACATAGTTGTGTCTGTATACTGTACCATCCGGCTTAATCTTATATTCTCTTTCCTTTATACCAAAGGAGCAGAAAACCGGAAGTGTGCCAAAATCGTAAAGATGGTGCACAATAGGGGGAACACCCAGTGAGCCCATTGATGTAATAAAGAAGGACGCGTGGAACGGGCTTAGACTTGTAAGCTTTTTAGGTAGAAGCCCGCAGTAGTCAAGAAAGCGAAGGAAGCGAATTGTCCAGCGCAGGAAAATGCCGGGGATAAAATTCAACACCTTGGCAAGCTTGTCAAAGCTGCTGTCCGGCTCGTTTCTATACTCATTGATCTTGTCGTTTACCACATGATAAACGTCATCAATCGTTGCATTTGGCTCAAAAAGGAACTTAAGCACAGTATCAGGTGAGTCAAGCGCCATTTCCTTTTTAATAACCAAGGAAATTTCTATAAGATTTCTTGTGTAAATCTTTTGACCGCGAATAAAACGGTTTATTGCGGGATATTGTGAAACGGTTCTTATATAACCGGCAATAATAAGGTGCATAAGGCTAATGCCCTTAAAGCCCTCTTCTTGCTTTTTCTTAAGATATTTGTCAACAATATCCATATCGATTTCATTATAAGCAAAGTTTTGAGAGCCAACACGATTTTCCATAATATATGGAACAATCCTTGAATACGGGGTTAGGGACTTAACCCTTCTCCACTTATTCTTTATCTTCTTTGGCTTTTCTTCCTTTACCTGGTTTTCGGGGGCTGCTATCGGGGAGTTGTCAATTGTCTTTTCGCAAGACTCAATTTGTGTGTCCATAATAACCTCTCTGGTAGTGTTACCTCTAAAAAAATTTACATCTTATTCTATCATATTTTTGTCCATTTGTCCACAATTATTTTTTATTGAATTCCCATATGATTTATGCTAAAATTATATTAGAGCTTAAAGGAGGGGTTTTTATGGAGCTTTTTGAAATTTTATCAAGGGTGGACCACACCTATTTGAAGCAGGACTCAACCTGGGAGGACATAATGCGCACGGCTGATGAGGGCGTTTTGTTTTCCTGCGCTTCTATTTGTATTCCGCCTGCATATGTTGCTAAGGCAAAGGATTATGTTGGAGAAAAAATCAAGGTTTGTACTGTAACAGGCTTCCCTAACGGCTATTCCACGGCTAAGGTAAAGTGCTTTGAAACAGAGGAAGCCATAAAGCACGGCGCTGACGAAATTGATACTGTTATAAATATCGGCGACCTAAAAAGCAAAAACTACACAAAAATAGTAAGTGACCTAAAAAGCATCAAGGAAGCTTGTCAAGGGCGCGTTTTGAAGGTTATTATCGAAACCTGTCTTTTAACAAAAGAGGAAAAAATAAAAATGTGCCATATTGTTACCGAGGCCGGTGCTGACTTTATTAAAACCTCCACAGGCTTTTCAACCAGTGGAGCAACCCGTGATGATATAATTCTTTTCAAGGAAAACGTGGGCAAAAATGTAAAAATCAAGGCTGCCGGTGGCATAAAAACCCTTGATGACGCAAGAGATTTTATTGAGCTTGGAGCTGACAGGCTTGGCACAAGCAGAATAATACAAATAATTAAGAAGGATGGCTTGAAAAATGAAGACAACTCCTCATATTAATCCGCAGGGTGAGTTTGCAAAAACCGTGCTTATGCCCGGCGACCCACTCCGTGCGAAATTTATTGCAGAAAACTTTTTAGAAAATCCTGTGCTTGTTAATAATGTACGTGGTGTACAGGGATATACAGGCACATACAAGGGCGTGCCTGTTAGTGTTATGGCAAGCGGAATGGGCATACCATCAATCGGTATTTACTCCTACGAGCTATATTCCTTTTACGGTGTTGAAAATATAATTCGTGTTGGGTCCTGCGGCTCAATGCAGGAAAATGTTAAGGTAAGGGATATTGTGCTTGGTATGGGCGCTTTTACTAACTCTAACTTTGCATCCCAGTATAAAATCAATGGCACGATAGCTCCTATTGCCAGCTACAAGCTTCTTTCAAAAAGCGTTGAAAAGGCAGAGGTGCTTAATCTTAATTATCATGTTGGCGCTTTGCTTTCCAGCGACACATTTTATAGTGATTCCAGCTCCTTGGATTTTGCCAAGCTTGGTGCTTTGGCTGTAGAAATGGAGGCAGCGGGTCTTTATCTAACCGCCCAAAGGCTTAATAAAAACGCCCTTGCTATTTGCACAGTTTCCGACCACTTGATTACAGGCGAGGAAACAACAGCCGAGGAAAGGCAAAAAACCTTTACAGATATGATAACCCTTGCCTTAGAGGTGGCTATTTCTCTATGAAACGAGTATTTTTGATTGTTTTAGATAGCTTTGGCATAGGACCATTACCTGACTGCAAGGAGTTTGGAGATTTGTGTCCAAATACATTAAAAAGCGTATCAGGCTCATCAGAGCTATTTATCCCTAATATGATTTCTCTTGGGCTTGGCAACATTGACGGTGTTGATTCTATTGAAAAAACAGACACTCCTCTCGGTGTTTTTGGAAGATGTGCTGAAAAATCCAAGGGCAAGGACACAACCGTTGGGCATTGGGAAATTGCCGGTGTTGTTTCAAGCAAGTCCTTTCCTACCTACGAAAACGGCTTTCCCGAGGAGGTCATTAAAGAATTTGAAAAAGCAACCGGCAAAAAAGTTATATGTAACAAGCCCTATTCCGGCACACAGGTAATTTACGACTACGGCAGGGAGCATTTGGAAACCGGCGCTCTTATTGTCTACACCTCTGCTGATAGTGTTTTTCAAATTGCTGCCCACGAGGAAATTGTGCCTGTTGAAAGGCTATATGAATACTGTAAAATTGCAAGAAAAATTCTTGTTGGTGAGCATGGTGTTGGCAGAGTTATTGCAAGACCGTTTATTGGAGAGTTTCCTAACTTTGTAAGAACTGCAAGCAGGCGTGACTTTTCTCTTGAGCCAACAGGTAAAACCTTGCTTGATGCTTTATTCGAAAACGGATATAAGGTTATTTCCGTTGGAAAAATTGCTGATATTTTTGCAGGCAGGGGTATTAGCGAGGGGGTAAAAACCCATTCAAATAAAGAAGGTATTTTAAAAACGCTTGAATATATGGATAAGGACTTTTGCGGTCTTTGCTTTACCAATCTTGTTGATTTCGATATGCTTTTTGGACACAGAAACAATATAAACGGCTATGCTGCTGCTCTTTCCGAGTTTGATAGCTATTTGCCAAATATAATGAAAAAGCTACAAGATGAGGATTTGCTGATTATTACCGCTGACCACGGCTGCGATCCCGGAGATATCAGCACAGACCACACAAGAGAGTATGTGCCGCTTATGATTTACAAAAAAGGCATTACGCCGAAAAATCTTGGCACGCTTGATTCCTTTGCGGAGGTTTCAAGCATTGTAAGCGATTATTTTGGACTTAACTTTAAGGTATGATTATGAAAAAATACGAAAAGCTAATTAGTCTTGCACTTATGGCAAGAGAAAATGCCTACGCGCCCTATTCAAATTTTAAGGTTGGGGCTTGCTTGATTACAGAGGGTGGGCAGGCTTACCTTGGGTGTAATATTGAAAACAGCTCCTACTCTCACACCATATGCGCAGAAAGAAACGCTATTTTCAAGGCTGTAAGCGAGGGGCATAAAAAATTCAGCGCTATTGCAATTGTTGGTGGCAAGGGCGACTGCTTGGAGATAACCTATCCCTGCGGTGCTTGCAGGCAGGTGCTTAGCGAGTTTGTAGACGATGATTTCATTGTCGTTCTTTACGATGGAGAAAATACAGAGGAGCTTACCTTTGCCTCTCTTTTTCCCAATGGTTTTAAGTTAAAAAAGGACTAAAAACATACACGGGGTCCGATTTTTATGAGAATTTATGATATTATAACAAAGAAAAGATATGGTGCCCAGCTTAGCGGTGAAGAGATTGATTTTGTTATAAATGGTTATATGAGGGGCGATATTGCCGACTACCAAATATCCTCCCTGCTTATGGCAATTTGTATAAACTCTATGAGTGAAAGCGAAACAAACCATCTTACCAAGGCTATGCTAAATTCAGGCGACACGGTTGACCTTTCCTCTCTTGGAGATTTGTCTGTTGACAAGCACTCGACAGGCGGGGTTGGGGACAAAACCACCCTTATTGTTGCGCCGATTGTTGCATCCTGCGGTGGAAGAGTTGCAAAGATGTCTGGCAGGGGTCTTGGCTTTACCGGCGGAACAATTGATAAGCTGGAGGCAATTGACGGCTTCAAAACCGTCCTTGACCAAAAGGAATTTTTAGCACAAGCCAAGGATGTTGGCGCTGTGGTAATTGCCCAAAGCGGAAATCTTGTACCGGCTGACAAAAAGCTTTATGCTCTGCGTGATGTTACCGCAACGGTTGAATCTATACCTCTTATTGCGTCCAGCATTATGTCAAAGAAGCTTGCCTCCGGAGCTAAAAGCATTGTGCTTGATGTTAAGGTTGGCAGGGGTGCTTTTATGAAAACCGAGGATGACGCAAAAAAGCTTGCCCTTGCAATGATAAAAATTGGAAGGAGCTTTGACCGTGGAGTTACTGCTCTTATAACTAACATGGATATCCCTTTAGGCTACTGCGTTGGAAACAGTCTGGAGATTTACGAGGCAATATCTGTGCTTAAGGGTCAGGGCGAAAAGCGCCTTACTACCGTGGCATTAGAGCTAAGCGCCTCTATGCTTTCCATGGCACTTAAAATTGATATAGAAGAAGCCACAAAAATGGCACAGGAATCAATTTCAAGCGGCAGAGCCTTAGAAAAGCTGCAGCAAATGATTTACGCACAGGGCGGCAGGCTTGATATAATAAATAATCAAGACAGCCTTTTAGGCGACAAGCACACATACGAGTATAGGGCCACAGGCGATGGCTATATTGCATCCGTAAATGCTGAGCGTGTTGGCACTTGCTCAATGCTTTTGGGTGCCGGCAGAGTAAAAAAAGAGGACAAAATCAACCACAGGGCCGGTCTTTTTTTCAAAAAGAGCTATGGCGACTACGTAAAACGGGGTGATACAATTGCCACGCTTTACGCAAACGACATCAGCCTTTTTTATGGTGCTGCGAAGATGCTTGACGAGGCAATTTTAATAAGCGAAGAAAAGCCAAGTGACAATATACTCATTTACGATATTATCAAATGAGCGCGCTATTGCATAAGATGTAGTAAAGTCTTTTGAAGGGAGCATTTTATGAAAATAGTAATAGTTAAGTCACCAAGGCTTTTAGCTCCTATTTTAAGGAAGCTTTTTAAGGTATAAGAAAAAAGGAATAGACCGTTTGGTCTATTCCTTTTATTTTTTCCAGCTGGGCTTTTTCTTTAGTATTTCGTAAAGGGCAACGTAGCTTTGGTGTCTTGTTTTTTCTATATCGCCCTTTTGAACAGCCTCAACAATCTGACAGCCCTCCTCCTTGGTGTGAGAGCATTTTGTGTATTTACAGGTGTTTTCATACTCTCTAAACTCTCTGAAGGTGTAAAGCAAATCCTCAAGAGAAAAGAAATCAAAGCGCTCAAAGTCAAGAAGCGAAAAGCCGGGGGTGTCCGCAAGGAAGCCGCCAAAGCCGTCGCCAAAGAATTTTGAAAGCGGAAACAGCTCTGTTGTTCTTGTGGTATTCTTTCCCCTTTCTATTTTTTCGGAAAGTCCGCCCGTTTTAAGCTCCAGGCTCGGGAAGGCTGCGTTAATAAGTGTGCTTTTGCCTGCTCCGCTTGCGCCTGCGAAGGCACAAATCGGGCTGTGGCTTTGAGAAATGCTTTTAAGAAAATCTGTTATTTTATCAACGCCCTCATTTTTTTCCGAAGAGGTTATAAACACCTCAAAGCCGCTATGCTTATAGATTTTGTACATTTCGTCAGCAAAATCCGTGTCAAGATCGGACTTTGATATTATGATAACAGGCTCTATTTTATTGTACTCTGCAATTGAAATCATCTTGTCGATAATTTCAAGAGATGGCATTGGCTTTTTGCAGGGAATAACCACAAATATGTAATCCAAATTTGCAAGAGGCGGGCGAATCAAGGAATTTTTTCTCTCAAGAATTCTCTTGCAGAAAAAGCTGCCGTCCTCAAGGGGATCCAGCTCCACCCTGTCCCCGGAAAGAAGCACGATTTTTTCATGTCTAAATGCGCCTCTGCCTCTTACAGCTACTTCCCTCTCCCCGTTATATGGGCTATCAAGAAGAACTGTGTAAAGCCCTCCTGTGCCCTTAATTACTGTTCCTAAAATCATTTACTTTTCTTCTTTTTACAAAAAATTCTTTTAAGCCTTGCAACAAAATTCTGCCAAAAGCTGTTTGACGGAAGCTCCTCAAACTTAATTCTTTTATTGCTCTTAAGTCTTTTTACATAATCAAACATAATGCCTGCGCTTTGGAACCTTTGGTTAGGGTCCTTGCTCATTGCGCACATAATAATTTGCTCAAGACCCACAGGAATACTGCTGTTTAGCTGTCTTGGCGGCACAAGCGGCTCGTTAATATGCTTAACAAGCACTGCAAATGGTGTTTCCGCCCTAAACGGAGTGACACCTGTTGCAAGCTCGTACATCATAGCACCTAAGGAATAAATATCACTTCTGTGATCTACCTTTTTACCGCTTGCCTGCTCAGGGCTCATATAGTAAACCGTGCCCACAGCCTTATCTGTCATTGTGATTGTTTCGGTATTTGGAAGCTTGGCAATACCAAAGTCCATCATTTTGATTTGACCGTTTTGAAGCACCATAATGTTTTGTGGCTTTATATCTCTGTGGATGATTTTGTTTTCGTGTGCGTGGTTAAGTGCCTTTAGAATTTGAATTGTATAGCCAACTATCTCATCGCAATCAAGAGGTGCGTCCTTGGCGGTTAAGTAATTTTTAAGAGTAATGCCGTATACGTATTCCATAACCATATACTTGATTTCGCTCTTGATATTAACCTCTCTTACCGCAACGATGTTAGGCTGCTTAAGCATGGACTGTGCCCTGCCCTCGTTTCTAAAGCGCTTTACAACCACCTCATCCTGTGCCTCTCTGTCCTTGAGCATTTTTATGGCAACGGTCATATTGTTAAGATACTTATCTCTGGCTCTGAACACCACAGCCATACCACCAACGCCAATTAGCTTTTCAAGAACGTATCTGTCATCAAGAAGCTTGCCCTCGTACTGCTTATAAATATCGTCCTTTTCTATATTTGACATAAGCTGCACCTCCTTACACCCTTACAAGCACAGCGGTAACGTTGTCAAGTCCACCGTTTTCGTTAGCTGTGTCTATAAGTATTCTTGTCTTAAGATCAAGTCCTATTTGGTCAACCTGACCTCTTTCGTTTGAAACGATGTCGCAAATTGTAGCATCGTCAACCATATTTGTAAGGCCGTCTGTGCAAAGAAGCAAAAATCCGCCCTCGTCAAGCCTTTGCATATAAAGGTCAGGCTCCACGGAAATTTCTGTGCCGATTGCCCTTGTGATTATATTTTTGTTTGAGGAGTTTTCTGCCTCCTCGGGGGTTAGCTGACCTATGTCAATAAGGTATTGAACATATGAGTGGTCCTTTGTAACCTGTTCAATGGAGCTTCCCTTCAAATAATAAATGCGGCTGTCGCCAACATTCAAGCAAAAGGCTGTTTTATCGAACACCAAGGCGGCAACCATTGTTGTGCCCATGCCCTTGTGAGCCGGATTTTGCTTTGCCTTTAGATAAACCTGCTCGTTTGCGATGTCTACACCCTTTACAAGAACACGTCTGATTTCTGATGTGCCCACCTGCTTCTTTCTGTTTTTCAGATATGGGGTAATCCACTTGTCAACGGTTTCCAAAAAAGCCTCGCAGGCAATTTGCGAAGCCTCCTCGCCACCCTTGACTCCACCCATACCATCACAAACAACGCAAAGGTAGGTCTTTTCGGTATATCTTCTTATTGCATAGCAATCTTGGTTTATGCTACGCTTTTGTCCCTTATTTGTGTTTGCTGAACAAATCATTGTGTCTCCTCTTTCGATTGTCTTCTCAGCTGGCCACAGGATGCGTTTATGTCGGAGCCCAGCTTGCGCCTTACTGTTGCGTTTATGCCGAGAGATATTAATTTATTTTTGAAATTGTTTACGTTTTTAGATGTTTCAAGTCTTGTTTCCTTAACCTCGTTCAGTGGTATAAGGTTTACATGGCAGCTGCCCTTTATATATTTCTTAAGCAGCTTGGCAAGGGCAATTGCCCCCTCGACGGTGTCGTTTTTGCCTGCTATTAGCGTATATTCAAAGGAAATGCGTCTGCCTGTTTCTTCGAAATATCGGTTGCATGCCCCGAGCAGAAGCTCTATGGGGAATTTGTTATTTACGGGCATAATGCCGCTTCTAACCTGATTGTCGTATGCATGGAGAGAAACTGACAAAGTAACGGGTAAATGCTCCTTTGATAAGCGGTCAATCTTATCAACAAGTCCGCAGGTTGACAGGGATATGTGCCTTAAGCCGATGTTTAGTCCGTTTTCGCTGCTTACAAGACGAAGAAACTTTATTGTATTGTCGTAGTTATCAAGCGGCTCGCCTATACCCATCATAACTACATTTGAAATGCGCTCTCCTGTATCCTTGGTGGCGGCAATAATCTGACCTAGCATTTCAGATGGCTCTAAGTTTCTTACTCTGCCGGCAAGGGTTGATGCGCAGAATTTACAGCCCATGCGACAGCCCACCTGAGATGAGATGCATAGGGTGTTGCCGTGCTCATATTTCATAAACACAGATTCAATACACTCCCCATCTATCAGCTCGAACAAGTATTTGATTGTACCATCAAGCTGCGAGGATAGCTTTTTGTTTACCTTGGGCAGTCTAAACTCAAACACCTCGTTTAGCTTATTTTGCAAAGCCACGGGTATGTTTCTCATTTCACTGCCAAAGCAGCCCTTGGTAATCCAGGAGTAAATTTGCTTTGCCCTAAACTTTGGCTCGCCAAGGCGTATAATCTCGTCTTCAAGCTCCTCAAGGCTTAGGGAAAGAATATCAATTTTAGGGGTATTTGTCATAGTCATTTTCTTTTCATTTTTGCCACAAAGAAGCCGTCAGTATGGGTTACATGAGGCAAAAATGTGTACACTCCCCCCGTTGAATTTATATTTTCAAAGGAAAACTCACACGGAACAAAATCCTGATTTTCCAAAAGAAATCTCTTTATGTTTTCCTCGTTTTCCTCTTTTGCAAGAGTGCAGGTGGAATACACAAGTATGCCACCCTTTTTTACATACTTCTTGCAATTGTTAAGTATATCATACTGCACAGAGGGTAACCCTCTTATGATGCTTATGTCCTTATATTTTATCTCCGGCTTCTTGAAGATAACACCAAGCCCGGAGCAGGGCACGTCACAAAGAACCTTGTCAAATTTTTCAACAAAATCCTCTCTTGTTACCTTACCGTCCTGCCTTGACAAATTAATTATATCAATTCCAAGACGTCTTGCCCCCTTGGTAATCAAAGAAAGCTTACTTTCGTGCAAGTCGCAGGAATATAGCGTACCTGTATTTTCCATGTCAATAGCCATGGAAAAGCTTTTGCCACCCGGGCACGCGCATGCATCAAGCACACACTCCCCCCTTTTAGCATCTAAAGCCTGTGTTGTAATACGAGAGGATTCATCCTGTATAAACACAAGCCCCTTTTCAATTATGTCCTTAATTTGCGAAATCGGACAGGAGCAAAGAATAATATCCCTTGCAATAGTCGATAGCCTTGGCGTAAATCCCTTATCCTCAAGAAAAGCCATAATTTCTTCAGCACTTGTTTTAAGAGTGTTTACCCTTAGGCTGCTTTCTCTTTTCTTTTCCTCGTATTTAGCGATTTTTTCTGCTGTTTCGTCCCCATATGAGCTTCTATATATATCTAAAAGCTCCATAGGGATAGATGCTTTTATAGACACTCCCTGCCACTTTTCATTTGGCATATCAATTTTAAGGTTGTTTCTTACAAGCGTTCTTAAAAGTCCGTTAGCAAAGCCCCTTGACCTTTTGGGGCACAAGCTAACACTTTCGTCAACTGCGGAAAAGCTTGGTATTTTATCGCAAAAGAAAAGCTGATATATACCAAGACGCAAGGCAGTTTTTGTTTCTATGTCTATTTTTTCAAGTGGGATATTTGAATAGCCTTTTATAACATAGTCAAGAAAAAGCCTTTTTTCAATAACACCAAGATATAGGAGAGTATATAATGCCGAGTCGCTTTTTTCAAGGGTGGCTCTTGACAGAACCGTATTGATTTCAAGGTTTGAAAAGCTGCCTGCTTCTTCTGCCTTTATAAGTGACTTATATGCCAGCTCTCTTGCACTTTGCGCCATACTACACTCCCCTTTCGTTGATTTTATCCTAAAATATCGCCCACCTTGATTTTTCTGCCGTTTATATAGGCTTGGGCATCCATTTTACCCTTGCCCTCAGGAATAACCATATCAAATGCGATTGCTCCATTTTTGCATTTAACTATTATTGCATTATCAAGCTTAACCACCTGACCATATGCGCCGTCATAGTCCTCTTTTATAGCGTGCGCCCTTGTTACCTTCAAAATTTTACCGTCAGGTGTTTTTGTAAAGGCAACCGGTATTGGGGAAAGACCCCTGATTTGGTTATGCACCTCTTTAACGTCCCTTGAAAAATCAATAACGCAGTCTTCCTTTGTTATCTTTTCAGCATAGGTAAAATCCTCGCCCTGCCTTGTGTAAGTAATGCTTCCGTCCTTAAAGCGCTCTATTGCCTTTACAAGACCCACACTGCCACACACGGCAAGCTTGTCATGAACAGCCTCAAAGTTATCATTTTCCAAAATATCTGTTTCCTCGACCAAAATTACGTCGCCGGTATCAAGACCCACGTCCATTTGCATAACGCTAACGCCTGTTTTGGCTTCTCCGTCTATAATTGCTCTTTGGATTGGTGCAGCGCCTCTATATTTTGGAAGAATAGATGCGTGGGCGTTTATACAGCCGTATTTTGGAAAATCCAGCACATACTTAGGTAGGATTTTGCCGTAAGCAACGACCACAATAAGCTCCGGCTTTAGATCCTCTAATACCTCTGAAAAAGCGCCGTCCTTTAGAGTTTTTGGCTGGTATACCGAAAGCCCCTTTTCAAGCGCGTATGCCTTTACAGGTGTTGGGGTAAGCACCATACCTCTGCCTCTCGGCTTGTCCTCTGTTGTAACCACACCCACAATTTCGTTATCTGTATTATAGATTGCCTCAAGGCACATTTTTGCAAAATCGGGTGTGCCCATAAATAAAATTCTCATTCTACCTCATCTTCTCCAAGCATACGAATAGCCTTGTCGGTGTAAAGAATACCGTCTAAGTGGTCAAGCTCGTGGCACATTGCCTTAGCAAGCAGGTCGTAGCCTGTTACCTCAATTTCCTCGCCGTATCTATTAAGCGCTCTTACCGTAACGGCGGCAGGTCTTTTTGTAAGACCCCACTTTTTAGGTAGGGAAAGACAGCCCTCAACACCCTCTTGTGTTCCGGAGGACCTTACAATAACCGGGTTAATGAATTCAAAAAGTCCATCCTCAGTTTCTATAACAACAATTCTGCGCAAAACGCCAACCTGCACAGCAGCAAGTCCGCAGCCGTTTGCATGGCGCATGGTTTCTACCATATCGTCAAGAAGTGTTAAAATCCTTGGGGTTATTTCCGTAACCTCACGGCTTTTCTTTCTTAAAAACTCATTATCCTCGGCTTCTGTTACTATTTTCAAAATTGCCATTTTGTTTCTCCTATATGTTCGATGGATTAAAGTCAATAGACAAGCCCGTTGACCTGTCTGCGCCCTTCAAAAAATCTATGTATATCTTAGAAAATAGCTCTCTTAGTGCCTTATTTAGTCGGCATTTAACAACTATTCTCTTTCTGTATCTGCCCTGCGCCCTGTAAATCGGTGCCTCAAAGGGACCGTAGGCTGTGGCAGGAATATTCAATTTTGTCATTTCACTCTCCAGCCTTTTAATAAGCTCCTTGCCAAGCTTGTCAAGCACTTGCTCGCCGGCTGAGGTGATTGTTATCATCGCTATATCGCAGAACGGCGGAAAATTATACGCCTTCCTTATTTGGATTTCGTTTTCATAAAAGGAATCATAATCCTGCTTTGAGGCAAGGGTAATAGCCTGGTCGTTTGGCGAGTTTGTTTGAATAATTGCAACGCCGTGGTCCTTGGCTCTGCCTGCTCTGCCTATAACCTGTGTAAGCATAGAAAATGTGCGCTCGCTTGCACGATAGTCGCTTGTATAAAGCATAGTATCTGCCAGCATAACACCTACTAATGTAACAAGTGGGAAGTTGTGACCCTTTGTTACCATTTGAGTGCCGATAAGCACCTCTGCCTCCTTTTGTCTGAAGGCACCTAAAATCCTTTCATAGGACTGCTTTGAGGTGGTTGTATCTGCATCCAAGCGAAGTGTTTTTACCCCGCTGAAAAGCTCCTCAAGCTCACTTTCTGCCCTTTGAGTTCCAAAGCCGATATAGCTAAAGTCCTCTCCGTTACACTCCGGACATTTTTTAGGAACCTTGGTGCGATAGCCACAGGAGTGGCAACGAAGTACACCGCTGTTTTCCATAACCTGTCCTATGTTTTCGGGAGTAAGCTCCTTCTCAATTTTCCTGTAAGAGTGATAGGTCATAGCCACGGAGCAGTTTGGACACTCGATAGGCTTACCACAATCGTTACAGCTAATTGAGGAATGATAGCCACGCCTATTTAAGAATAAAATTGATTGCTTTCCGTCGGAAAGGGTCCTGTCTAAATATTCGGCAAGCTTTGTGCCAAAGGGGGTCATATTTCCCCTTGCCCTCTCCTTTTTCATATCTGTAATGATTACGTCCGGCAAGGTTGCCTCTCCATATCGAGAGGAAAGCTTGACAAGCGCGTATGTGCCCTCCATAGCCTTATAATAAGAGCCGAGGGACGGAGTTGCCGATGCAAGAAGCACCAGCGCATTTGACTTGCCCGCCCTGAAGCTGGCAATATCGTGGGCTAAGTATTTTGGATTTGTGTCCGATTTGTAGGTATGCTCCTGCTCCTCGTCAATAACTATAAGCCCCAAATTTTTAACGGGCGCAAATATTGCAGAGCGTGTGCCTATGACAATATCTGCCTTGCCGTCGTAAATCCTTTTGTAGGTATCAAATCTTTCGCCCTTTGAAAGAGATGAGTGTATGACAGCTACTCTATCTCCATAGTAGCCACAAAAAACAGAAACAGTTTGCGGTGTCAAGGAAATTTCCGGCACGAGAATGATTACACCCCTGCCGTCATTTATAACCACGTCTATCATTTTTTTGATAACGCTGGTTTTACCGCTGCCTGTAACGCCGTAGAGCAACGCCCCCCTTGGCTTTCTTTCAAGGTATAGCGCCTTTAGCTCCTCAAGTGCCCTTTCCTGCTCGTCGCTTAGGATAAGAGGCTTTTCGTTCCTCTGCTCCTTAATTTCAAGATATGGATCTCTTGTAAGCTCTATTTTTTCAACTGAAATAAGCCCCTTTTTCACAAGGGCATCAATGTGGCTTTTTTGGGCATCAAGAGTTTCGTATATTTCCTTGTCGGAAAGGGTGCCACGCTTAATAAGAAGCTCCAAAATTTCAAGATGCTTGGGGCTTCTGAATTTCATTTGAGAAAGGTTTTCTAAAAGAAAATCTCTGTCTATAAGGGACACCATATTTTCGTACTTGCTCTTGTCCTTTTCCAAAACAACGGTTGTTTTAGAAACAGCACCTTGGCGAACAAGCCTTTTTAGATCCCTCTCAAAATCCACAAAGTGATCCTTAAGCTTTTTTAGGTCAACCCCCGGATTTTCCTTAATATAATTGTAAATCAGCTCTGTGCCCCTTGGTATACTGCCATCGGCTATGGTATAGCTTTCCGTTGTTTTTGTAACTATGGCTGATGGAATTATACACTTAACCGCCTCTCCAAAGGTACAAAGGGTGTGCCTTTTCATAAAGGAGCATAGCTGAAGCATATCCTCGCTTAGTCTAAAGTAGCCGCTAAGCACGGAATATACGGGCTTTGCCTCCGCATTTGGCTCGGCGAATGATGTAACAATCGCTGTGTTTTTCCTGTCCCCCTTACCAAAAGGGACAACAACAGCAGAGCCTAGGGAAACGTCCTCCCTTAGCTCCTTTGGTAGATAGTATGTATATTCCGAGTCTGCCTGATATGGCACATCGAGAATATGAACATTTATATATTCCTGGCACATATCAGTCACTCCTCTTTTATTCTTTAATTATTCGTCATCAGATGAGTCGTCGAAGATTTGGCTCTCGTCAAAAATCTCGTCCTCTTCCTCATCCTCTTCGTCCTCTATGGAAAGGTCCTCTACCTTTGGCTCATACTTTGGCTGATATACGTTTTCAACCTTTGGCTCCTGGTAGTCTACAACGTCAACAACAGAGCTTTCGTAGCCCTCCTCGCCCGGTAGGAAAATCTCGAAGGTGCCGTTCTTTAGCTCCTTAAGAGCATTCTTTACAGACTTCTCATCTCTGTATTCCTTGTTAACAAGGGAAAGAAAGTCCTTATCGGTTTCCTTGTTGGAAATCTTCTTTTCTGCAATGTAGCGCTGCTCTAGGTACTCGTTTGTTACCATTCTTGCGCACTTTGCAGTTGCCATGGTTATTGAATATTTGTTGAGTCTTTCCTTGCCGTCCTTAGAGGTGGCAGTTAGTAATTCCTGAATTGATGGATAAAGCATTTGTTTTTCTCCTTATATAAATTTTTCAATAATTGACCTGTTATGTATAGATTTTTGATGCTCTGCCAAAATGATGCTATAAACCATTTGGGCGCACTCATCTGAACGATTGTCCTCATTTATTACAAGGTAGTCGTATTTTGGAAGAAGCTTAACCTCCTCCTTAGCACGAGCAAGACGCCATTTTATAACCTCGTCTGTTTCTGTGCCTCTGCCACGGAGCCTTGCCTCAAGAACCTGACTGTTTGGCGGAGTCAGCATAATTGCCACAGCGCCCTCAATCCTTTCCTTGATTTGCATAGCGCCGTCAACCTCTATTTCCAAGATAATATCCTGTCCGTTTTCAAGCGCTTGTCTAACCTCCTTCTCGGGTGTGCCGTAATAGTTTCCCGAATAGGTGGTGTATTCAAGCATTTTGCCGCTTGCAATCCTCTCTTCAAACTCGTCCTTGGAAATGTAGTAGTAGTGAACGCCGTCTACCTCGCCCGGGCGTGGCTGCCTTGTTGTTGCTGATATAGAAAGCTTTAATTCCGGATGGGCAGAGAGCAAGCGATTTACAACCGTACCCTTTCCGCTGCCGGCAGGTCCGGAAATAATAAATAAAAGTCCTTTTCTCATTTTCATTCTCCCTTATTTAGTCGTTGTCCAAGCGCCTCGGTGGTAAGGTAAGATAAAATAACATGATCAGAGTCGGTAATAAGAATGGACTGGGTCCTTCTACCACCGGTTGAGTCTATTATTTTACCGGTTTCCTTTGCCTCCTGCACTATTCTTTTAGCAGGTGCTGAATCGGGAGTGATAACAGCAACGACCCTTTCGTCAAGGACCATATTTCCTGCACCGATATCTACAAATTTCATAATTCTACTCTATGTTTTGAATTTGCTCCCTTATTTTTTCAAGCTCGTTCTTAATGCTGACAACCAAATGAGCCGTTTCTGCATTAGATGCCTTTGAGCCGATGGTATTTGTCTCTCTGTTCATCTCCTGAAGCAAGAAGTCAAGCTTTCTGCCCGCAGGCTCGTTTGCCCCAACGATTTCGTAGAAGGCATCAAAGTGACTGTTAAGCCTTACAAGCTCCTCGTCAATTGCAACCTTATCAGCAAAGATTGCAACCTCTGTAAGAATCCTTTGCTCGTCAATTTGAACAGAGTTGTCATTTAAGAACTTCAAAATCCTCTCCTCAAGCTTTGAGGAATAGCCCTTTATATCGCTTTCGGAATTCTTTTCGATTTTTGTAAGATAGCCCTTTATGTTGTCTATCTTTTCAACGATATTGTTATAAAGGTTCTTGCCCTCCTCCTCGCGTCTTAGAAGGAACGCATCAATTGCCTTATCAAGAACAGGCTTTATATCTGCCCAGTCCTTTTCCATATCGTCCTCCGGCTTTTTGGTGATGAAAATGTCTCTGTTTGAGGCAACCCTTGTAACTGTGATGTCGTCCTTCAAATCAAAGGTGTCACGAAGCTTATATAGTGCCTCTATGTAGGATTTTGCATAGGCGGTATCAAGACCAATCTCAACACCCTCCTGCTCTAAAAGGTCAATGCCAACATAAACCTCAACCTTACCGCGGGAAATACCCTTTGTCAAAAGATATGCCTTTATCTTGTCCTCTAAAAAGCTATATAGCCTTGTAATTTTAACGGTGCAATCAAAATACCTGTTGTTTACAGATTTAATCTCTGCAACAATGTCCTTTGCACCTACGGTTTCTCTGGCTCTGCCAAAGGCTGTCATGCTTCTAAACATAGCTAACCATCCTTGTTTTAAATATTATTATATATAATTGTATCTTATATAATAAACGCGTGTCAACTTTTTTGTTATATTATTGTATGAATAAACAAAAACGCAGTTATAAACTGCGTTTTCTTTGTATAATTTAACTAATCAAAAAATTTATCAATTCGTAGCTGGCGGCGTATTTTGTTTCGATACAGCAGGGAAAACCTTTTAAGTGCAATATCGAAGAGCAAGAAAATAAGCACATTGGCAACGAAATAAATTGCGTAGAATATAATCTCCATTTGAACTGCAGTAAGCTTACCCGTTGGGTCAGAAAGCTGCTCTGCCATGCCGGGCAAAACAAACTTCATAAGAAGCACTATTCCTGCACTGGTAATTAGGGCGTAAACGATTTTTATAATGTTGCCAAGCACCACCCCAAGCTTGTCGGTAAGGGATCTAATAACAGGGAAAAGTCCAAAAATTGCGTACTCTATAACCACAAGAGGATAGCTAAAGCAAACAAGCACGCCAAGAGCAAGTGTAACAAAGTACACATATAGCGCCTTGTATCTCATTTCCTCAAAGGTAACAAGAAGCAAAAAGGAAGCAATAACTGCCATGGTTATATCCATAACCTGCAAAAAGGGCAACGACCCAAGAAGCAGAAAAACCACACTAAGGGCAGAAATAATACCGCAGAAGGCAACAACCCTTGCCTTTTTCATTATCTACCACAGCCTCCACACAGACAGTCCATACACCAAATAGCTGTACAGATATCGCAAATGCTGCAATGACAGCTATCTCCGCCACCTGCGTTGCCTCTTTGATTATAGCCGTTTGCCTGTCTGTTTATCTGCTCTCTTGCCTGCTGGTACTCCTGGTTATTTGGATCCATTTGGCAAGCCTTGTCAATATATCTTAACGCATCAAAGTAGAAGCCGCCCTGCAAAAGCACACAGCCCTGTAGGAAAAACCAGTCTGCCTCTCTTTCCTCTGCCCTAACTCGGTTAAGAAGCTCCGAGGCACGGCGGAAGTTACCTGCTTGAATTGCCTGTCTGATTTGCGAATAAATAGGATTATTGCTCGTGCTTGAGCTTGTGCCACCTGCTGTGCCACCGTTTTCTGTTTTCTTGCCGGCACGGATTTGCAAAATCTCGTCATATGCGGCATTTATTTCCTTCATTTTCTCCTCGGCAACATCAGCAAGCTTCTCATCCTGATAGTTGTCCGGGTGATATTTTTTTACAAGGGCGCGATAGGCACTTCTCAGCTCCTCATTTGTGCAATTTGGTGAAACACCTAAAACCTCGTAGGGATTTTTCATTTTCTATCCTCCGTAATACGCTCAAATTCCTTGGGCATACCAATGTAAATTATGTTTTGAATTATGCGCTCTATATCCTTGTTTTGCGAAAAATCAATCAGCTCAATAGCCATTGCCATTTTTGAAAGCTCCATTGTGAGTGCATCTCTGAGGGCGCTTTTTATGCTATCATCAAGCTCATCTCCATAGGCGTTTTTAAGCGGATTGTATGAGCCTGTTTTCACATCATCATAAAAGTCGTCATAGGCATCGATAACATAAATCCATTTGCCAAGATGATAGCCTGCCGAATAAGCAATCCTTTGCTGACTGCCGCTAAGTCCGAAGTCTGCAACCCTGCCAAGGAGTCTGCCAAAAACATCAGCCACCTTATCAATTGAGTCCTCGTTTGCCCTTTCAAGCTGTGAAAGCTCGTCAATTAGGCTTGAAATTTCTTTTTCCAAGGGGAGCATATCCTCTCCGGTTTTCTTTAGAAAAACAGACACTCCACCGGCAATTTTTGCCTTAAAGCGGCGAAAGCCGCGGCTGTCATTTATATTGTCCTTCAGCTTAAGCCTTGTTAAAATTGTGCTTGCCTCGGCGCAGTATTTAAGGCAAGGATTTATCTCAAGCATCGGTCTTTTCTTAAAGGGGTGCGCCACACATCTACGCATTTTTGCCTCTCCCTTTTGCTCTGTTAAGGCAGAACGCAAAAGCGCAAGAAAAACAAAGTCGTAGCTGAGGGTAACATTTGACATACAGCCTGTATGCTTGCCCATTGTTCTGCAAAGCCCACAGTACATTGCCTTATATAGCTCGTGGTCCTTTACCTTAAGCTCAGGTATAACCGGCTTTATGTAACCAAACATATTACCCCTCCAAATCATTATTATATAATATTGTACTACTTTTTTATTTATATTGCAAGTGAAAGTTTTGTGAAGATGAAAAAACGCAGACAAAGTCTGCGTTAATCGTACTTAAAGCCAAAGACCTGTGATGCCATTTCAAGTAGCTTAAATTTTACCTTGTACTGTCCGTTGCTTTGAGTGATGAGATTATATTGGTCCTTAGTGAGCCCAACGTCAACATACGCCTCATCATCTATAACGGTTGCGGTTGAGGTGCAAAGAGGTGGGTATAAAACGCACCACCAGTTTTCCCCCTCGCCGTTGCCGATAAGGACTCTTACAGAGGTGTATTCCCCTGCCGGCAAGGCAAAGCCCTCATACTCTCTTGTTGGATAGCTTTCATAGCCGACCTCTATGCTTACAGGATAATCAAAGCCTTCTTTTTTAGACACGTCCTCGGCTATTTTGACAAGTATATCCTTGTTTTCCTCTATCATAGAAAGAGCCTCTTCCTTGCTTTTTGGGCTGTAATTTTCAATTTCCTCAAGTATTGCGTCTCTTACCTTCAGCTTTAGGCTTTGGTCCAATTCCTCATTGGAATTTGCTAATACATGCAGTCTTACTGTACTATTGTAAATTTCAGCCTCGCTTTTTGTTGGTATTACTGCATTTACTGTTAGAAACACTAAGGCTGATGCAACTACTGCTATTATTGCCTTCACATTTTTTCTCCTTGAATTTATTTTACTCATTATTTGCCGAGTATCTCTTTTTTATGCATTTTAGTTGATAAATTTTCCATTTTGTGGTATTATGGTAGGGTAAGCTGCAAAAAAGGAGTACGTTATGAAAAAAATTTGCATGGAGCTTTTTTCTTTGCTTAAGAAAAACGGGCTTTCTCTAGCCACAGCGGAGTCCTGCACCGGAGGGCTGGTGGCAAAGACTATTACCGATGTATCCGGAGCATCAGAGGTTTTTCTCGGCGGAGTTGTTTCGTATCAAAATGATATAAAAATAAATGTGCTTGGCGTTTCCAAAAGCACTATTGATGCTTATTCCGAGGTTAGCTTTAGCTGTGCCGAGGAAATGGCGCTCGGCATTTGCAAGGTAATGAGCAGTAATATAGGCATAAGCACAACAGGCTTTGCCGGACCTACAGGCGGCACAGAAAAGGACCCTGTCGGCACGGTATATATTGGCATAGCTGTAAATGGCGATGTAAGCAGCCATAGGCTTAGCCTTGGCAAGGGCTTGAGCCGTGATAAAATACGCAAGAGTGCTACAAAAGCTTTGCTTTTGAGGTTGCTTGAAAAAATTAAAGAAAAGTATTGATTTTATATATATATTGTGTTAAAATATTGTGGAAAAAATGGAAATATCTTCGAAAAGGGGATCTTATATGGAAAAGAAATTTAGAAAAATTGGCGTTTTGACATCAGGCGGAGATGCGCCGGGTATGAACTCAGTTATTAAGGCTGTTACCTGTGCTGCTATTGACAAGGGCGTTGAGGTTGTTGGTATTCTCGGTGGATATTCAGGTCTTATCCACGACAACATTAAGCCTCTTACAAAGCTTGATGTTGCTGATATAGTTTCAAGAGGCGGCACCTTCCTCTACTCTGACCGCTGCGACGAGTTCAAAACCGAGGAGGGCATGCAAAAGGCTATTGCTACCTGTAAGAAGCACAATATTGACGGTATTGTTGCTATTGGCGGAGACGGCACGTTTAGAGGCGCTACTGACCTAAGCATCAGAGGTATCCCTTGCATCGGTGTTTCCGGCACTATTGACAATGATATTACCGCTACTGATATTACTGTTGGCTATGATACAGCTATGAACACTGTTTTGGCACTTGGCGACAGGCTCAGAGACACCTGCGAGTCACATTCACGCTGCAACGTTATCGAGGTTATGGGCAGACACGCAGGCTATATCGCCATTGAAACAGGTCTTGCACTTAATGCTATTGGCGTTGCTATAAACGAAATTCCTTTTGATAAGGAAGCTATGTTCAAGAGAATGAAGGCTTCACAGGATGCCGGTCAGCGTAGCTTTATAGTTGTTGTTGCAGAGGGTCTTGGTGCTGAGTTCAGCGAGGGTCTTGTTAAGGAGATTGAGGAAAACACAGGCGTTGAGACAAGATTTGTTCGCCCTGCACACATTGTTCGTGGCGGTATCCCTACTCTTGCTGACAGAAACTTTGCTGCAAGAAGCGGATTTAAGGCTGTTGAGCTTTTGCTTGAGGGTGTTAGCGATGTTGTTATCTGCTCAAGACACGGCCAAATAGTTGCTGTTGAAATTAAGTATGCTCTTATCCTTGACAGAATGTATAAGGGCAAGCTGAAGGATGGAGATCTTGACGCCTTCACAAAGGAGCAAATTGCAGAGATGGAAGCAATTTGCAAGGAGCGCCGTGATTACTTTACAGAAATGTACAAGGTTGTAAATTCTATTGGTTGCTAAAATTAAAGCCGTGCTTGTTGCACGGCTTTTTTTATGATAAAAGCACCACTCCTTGGTGAAGTGGTGCTTTTGTTTTTAACCTTTTACAAAAATGCGTTTATTTTTAGGGATTTTGTGTGCTTTTCCACCGAAGTAGAGTATTCCTCCATCAATTTTTGACAAAACTGTACACCCTGTGTCGCTAATTTTAACAAAAATGTCGCCCTTTGGTGTTGGTACTTTTCCCTCAAAGCTGCCAAAATCCATTCTGTTTGGTCTTACCTCATAGGTCTTATAGCCCGGCGAGGTAGGTCTTACACCCAAGGCATATTTGCCAAGCAAGTAAATCGGAGATGCACCCCACGCGTGGCAAAGGCTTTTTTCGTACTTGCCGCCATACATTTCATAATGCTCTATGCCCTTTTTGTTGGGGTCAAACTCCTCCCAAATAGTTGTTGCGCCGAGCCTTAGCATGCCACCCCAGTAGGACTCCAGCATATCGGTCATATACCTTGTGTCCCCTATATGGCACATAGAATCAAGCTCAAAGAACTCAAAGTACGGAGTTGTTATAGGTGTTATTTCCTTATTGTAAATAACGTTTTCAATAATTCTTTTTTCTCTTTCCTTAGTGGTATAGCCAAATAGGATAGCAAGTATATTTGCGTGGCGAGTTACATTTTCTCGGCCGGAGGTATATGAATCAACAAATGCCCCCTTTTTGTCTGACCAGTATCTGTTATTTACCTCTTTTACAATATACTCGCTTTGCTTTTTAGCACGTGCTGCAAGGTCGTGGTCACACAAGGTCTCGGCAATTTTGCCAACGGCCTCATATGCCCTTGCAAGAACAATTTGCTCTGCGCAAATAGGTCCATCGCTGTCAAAGGTGGACCAGTCCATAAACACCCAGTCGTCGGGCTTTCTTTCAAACATACCGTCTGCTGCAAGCCTGCTCTTAAGGAAGGAAAGAAACGCCTTTATATCAACATAAACGTCCTCTAAAAACTCCTTATCTCCTGTATAGAAATAATACTCCCAAATAGAGATGAGCCAGAAAAACGTGTAGTCTGTTATTGTGTTTATATGCTTTTTGATAGGGTCAGCACCACGGAGCGCGCGAATTGTGCGCTTTACAATCTCCTTATCAAAGCCCAGATAATAGTTTACAAAATAGCTTTGATAGGCATCGCCACTCCATATCCATCTGTCTCTTTTTATGCCGTCAAAAAAGCCTTCTCTTGAGTTTAGGAGCATGGTGTATGCGCATACATCCCATAGCGTGTTTATAAGCTGATTCTCGCACTTAAATGCGCCTCTGTTCTTAATTGGTAGGTACTCAAGCTTGGCTGAAATATCAAGGGGCTCCTCTGTCTTTACAAAAACATATCTAAAGGCAACGGGGCTTGATACATATCTCCCATTTTTAAGACTTGCGTTGACTACGATTTGGCTGTATTCAGTGTCCAGCGCCTCCTCCTTAGACTCCCCAAGAAAGAGTGTAATTTCCTTTATTTTATCGTTTTTAATTGTTATCTTACCAAAGGTTTCTCTGCCAAAATCGAAAAGAGTGCCGCCATTAATTTTTTCAACATTCTTTATAGGTACATTCTTATACGAAAACTTAAATTTTTCTACATTGTCATTTGGGCTTGTGTATAGCTCGCTGTAGCCGGCACTAACCCCATTATATTCTGTATGCGAAACAACCTTATAAGTCCTGTCTGATGCAAAGGTGTCGCCCTTAATATAAAACGCAGGAAAGCTCTCTGCCTTAAAGCCCTCAACACTAACCTTATGTGTGCCGGGGGTCAGCTTAATTTTTGTGCCAACATTATACGGCATATCATCAACAAAAATGGTTGCTATTTCTGTGTTAGACACAAGCTCAATTGTTTCTTCCTTTGAAATGGTTGCAACCTTTTCAAGCCTTGCGTTGTGACAGGGTCCATCAACACGCCACATTGGGTGATAAAAAAGTGACCTTGTTTGGCCGGCTCTGTTTGATGGGGTGTTTTCCTTATAGGTGCGAGTGCGTGTGCGCCTGTTATGTAAAAGCATACTATGGTAAAGCTCAAAGCTGCCAGGATGCCAAATCCATTTTCCGTTGCTCATATTTTCTCCCGTATTTTGTTATATTTTATACTACACTTATAATTTATCATAATATGGTGCTTTTATCAAGGATTTTGTAGGCTTTTATTTATATTATAATATGATAATATGTTCATATATAATATATAAATTTGACTTTTGTGCTGTTGTGTCTTGGTTTTCAAAGAATTTCTTGATTGAAAATAAAAAAAGGAACAGATTTTGTCTGTTCCTTTTATTTATGTTACTAATTAGTCAGCAAGCTTAATAAGCGCCATTTCAGCAGCGTCGCCACGTCTTGGACCGAGCTTATACACTTGTGTATAGCCACCTACTCTATCAGCATATTTTGGTGCGATCTCGTCAAAGAGCTTCTTAACTACATCTTCCTTTGTGATGTATGCAAGAGCCTCTCTTCTTGATGCAAGTGTATTTGTCTTACCGAGTGTAATCATCTTATCAGCAACACAACGAAGCTCCTTAGCTCTTGAAATTGTGGTCTCGATTGAGCCCTTTTCAAGAAGCAAGGTAACCATTCCACGAAGCATAGCTTTTCTGTGGTCTGTTGGTCTGCCGAGTTTTCTTGACCTGGCATTGATTTGTCCTCCTTTGCCGATTTTTGTTTGAGCCGATTGCTCTATAATCGATCTCTATTAGTCTTCTTCCTTGCGGAGAGAGAGTCCAAGAGATTCAAGCTTATTCTTTACTTCATCAAGGGATTTCTTACCGAGGTTCTTGAACTTAATCATATCATCCTCAGTACGATTAATTAGGTCTGCAACTGTGTCAATGCCTGCGCGCTTTAAGCAGTTAAAGCTACGTACAGACAAGTCAAGCTCCTCAATGGTCGTTTCAAGGTATTTTTCCTTCTTTGTTTCCTCACGCTCAACCATAGTTTCTGCGTTTCTTGCCTCATCAGAGAGGTCTACAAACAAGGTGAAATGATCGTTGAGTACCTTGGCAGCAAGTGAAATTGCGTCTGTTGCCCTGATTGTACCGTTTGTCTCTACTTCTACTGTCAATTTATCATAATCGGCAATGCTACCTACTCTTGTATTTTCTACGTTGTAGCTTACATTGTATACAGGTGTATAGATTGAGTCAGTAAATATTGTTCCGATTGGAATTGCAACATTTGACTTGATGTGATCGTTCTTGTTCTTTTCCTGTGAAACATAGCCACGGCCACGCTCAATTGTAAGCTCCATATAGAAACGAGTACCCTCGCTTACGGTAGCGATATGGAGATCCGGGTTAAGAATCTCAAGCTCATCATCGTAGTTAATGTCGCCTGCTGTTACTACGCAAGGACCAACCTTGTCAATATAAGCAGTCTTAGCGCCCTCATTGCTATGAATCTTAGCAACGATGCCCTTAACATTTAGTACGATTTCAGTGATATCCTCGGAAACACCCTCAAGGCTGGAGATTTCGTGTAAAACGCCATCAATCTTGATAGAGCTTACTGCATATCCAGGAAGTGAGCTAATAAGCACCCTTCTAAGTGAGTTACCAAGTGTTGTGCCGAAGCCTCTTTCAAGAGGTTCAACAACGAACTTGCCCTTCTTACCATCCTCGCTCTCGCTAACTATTGTAATATTTGGCTTTTCGATTTCTATCATCATAATAAATAACCCTCCTAAATTTCAATCTATGCAATTGGTCGGTTTCCCTACGGGAATTTTATTGTTTACATAACATTGATGTCGGACTATACTCAAAGCACTTAGCTGATTGCGACCTGCCACCTCCGTATAAAACGGAGGAGTACAGCCGACAAAGAGTTATTATTTCGAGTAAAGCTCGATAATGAGCTGTTCGTTGATTGCGAAGTCGATATCGTCACGCTCCGGCATAGCAATAACCTTTGCAACACCTGCGTTTGTGTCAACCTCAAGCCACTTTGGAGCAACCTTGTCGCTCATAGCCTCAACGAGACCCTTAATTTTTGTTGATTCTGTATCCTTTACAGCAACAACATCGCCAACCTTAACGAGTATGGAAGGAATATTTGCCTTGTGGCCATTCAATGTGAAGTGACCATGAAGCACGAGCTGACGAGCCTCTTTATGGCTTGCAGCAAGTCCCATTCTGAATACTACGTTGTCAAGTCTTCTCTCAAGAAGACGGAGAAGGTTCTCACCTGCGATACCTTCTTGGTTGTCGGCCTTTGTATAGTAGCTCTTGAACTGCTTTTCAAGAACACCATAATATCTTTTTGCCTTCTGCTTTTCGCGAAGCTGCATACCGTACTCGGTAAGCTTCTTTCTTGCAGCACCGTGCTGACCAGGAGCAGCAACTACTTCGCTCTTGCCTTCAGTTTTCTTTCTTCTGTTGAATGCGCACTTGTCAGATGTGCAACGCTCACCCTTAAGGTAAAGCTTTACACCTTCTCTACGACAAAGCTTGCATGAAGGTCCAGTATATCTTGCCATTTTGTTAATCCTCCTATTAGAATTAAACGCGTCTGCGCTTAGGTGGTCTGCATCCGTTGTGTGGGATTGGAGTTACGTCTTTAATCATTGTAACCTGAAGACCAGCGGTAGAAAGTGCACGAATTGCAGATTCACGTCCTTGACCTGGGCCCTTAACGTAAACCTCAACTGTCTTCATACCATGCTCCATTGCAGCCTTAGCAGCGGCCTCTGCAGCCATCTGTGCAGCAAATGGTGTGGATTTTCTTGAACCCTTATAACCAAGCTCGCCTGCGGAAGCCCATGATACTGCGTTTCCGTAAACGTCTGTGATTGTTACAATAGTATTGTTAAAGGTAGAGCAAATGTGCGCTGCACCTTTTTCAATATTCTTGCGCTCACGGCGTTTTCTTGTTACTTTTCTTTCAGCCATTTCGCTACACTCCTTATTTCTTCTTGTTAGCTATTGTCTTTGCAGGACCCTTACGAGTTCTTGCATTTGTCTTTGTTCTTTGTCCTCTTACCGGAAGACCTTTTCTGTGTCTTGTACCGCGGTAGCAGTTGATTTCAACAAGACGCTTAATGTTGAGGGCAACCTCACGGCGGAGCTCACCTTCTACATGGTAATTTGTTTCGATTTCCTCACGAAGCTTCGCGATTTCATCCTCTGTCAAATCTTTAGCGCGTGTATCAGGGTTGATTCCTGTCTTTGCAAGAATGTCCTGTGCGCTCTTTAATCCGATACCGTAAATATATGTTAAAGCAACTTCAACACGCTTTGCGTTCGGAATATCAACACCAGCTATACGAGCCATTTGTTATTCACCTCATTAAATTTTTGGTTTGTTTGTTGATTAGCCCTGTCTCTGTTTGTGCTTTGGATTTTCGCAGATAACCATAACGGTACCTTTTCTCTTAATAATCTTGCACTTATCACAGATTTTCTTTACGGAAGGCTTTACTTTCATTATAAAAACCGCCTTTCTTATTTAGCGCGCCATGTGATGCGGCCCTTGGAGAGGTCATAAACTGATACCTCAACGGTTACCTTATCACCGGGCAATATTCTTATATAATTGAGTCTTAGTTTGCCTGAAATATGGGCAGTAATTATATGTCCATTAGGCAATTTAACCTTGAAGGTTGCGTTAGGAAGTGCTTCCGTAACTACACCCTCAAATTCTACAATATCTTGTTTTCCCATATAATTCCTCTCATTTTCTGCGGGTTTGTTTTAATTCAGTCCTTGGGTCGAGTAACGTTGCGACCCTTGGCTATTTGTTTATCCTTCAAAAATCAGCCGCGTTGAAGGATTTAGATTTTTTCGAGATTAGTCAACCTTTGTAAGTAATATTACGCCGTTGTCTGTAACTGCAACGCTATGCTCATAGTGAGCAGATAGCTTGCCGTCGGCTGTTACAACTCCCCAGCCGTCAGAAAGAAGCCTAACCTCATGTGTGCCCACATTTACCATTGGCTCGATTGCAAGTGTCATGCCGGGGTAAATCCTAACGCCTCTGCCTTGTGTGCCATAGTTTGGTACATTTGGATCCTCGTGAAGATTTGCGCCAACGCCGTGCCCTACAAACTCGCGAACAACGGAATATCCGTAGCTCTTTACATGGCTTTCAACTGCGTATCCAATATCTCCAACCCTTGGGTTTGGAGTTTTTTCGATAGCCTCTACAGCCTTGAAAAAGCTTTCTCTTGTGGCATCAATAAGTCTTTGTGCCTCGTCTGAAATTTTACCGACACCGAAGGTAGCAGCACTGTCTCCTGTGAAGCCGTGCCACTGTGCGCCAACATCTATCTTTACAATGTCGCCCTCCTTAAGCACCCTATCCTTAGACGGAATGCCGTGAATGACCTCATTGTTTATACTGATGCAGGCACTACCCGGGAAGCCACCGTACCCAAGAAATGTTGGCTTTGCGCCACATTTCTTGATATAACGGTTTATCTTCTCGTCAATTTCTTTGGTTGTTACACCTTCTCGAATAAGCTCCCTTGCCATGAGCAGGGTTTCGCCGGTAATTCTACCGGCAACCTTCATAATCTCAATTTGCTCGGGTGTTTTAAGCTGAATCATAACTTACTTTACTGCGCTCTCAATTGCTTGAAGGGTAAGCTTTGTGGTATCCTCTACCTTTTCTTGTCCTTCTACAAGCACGAGCACGCCCTTTTTACCGTAGAAATCCTTAAGAGGCTCTGTTTGGTTGTGATAAACATTAAGTCTATCAAGAACAACCTCCGGAGCGTCATCCTTTCTTGTGGAAAGTGTCTCGCCACATTTGTCGCAGGAAACACCGTCCTTGGAAGGATTGTATTCAATGTGGTAGGAAGCGCCGCACTTTGCGCAAACGCGTCTGCCACTCATACGGGTAACGATTTTTTCATCAGGCACCTCGATGCTGACAACGCAGTTGATATCAACTCCCATTTTGTCAAGCGCCTCTGCCTGAGGAACGGTTCTTGGGAAGCCGTCAAGGATAAAGCCGTTTTGGCAATCTTCCTTATTAAGTCTTTCGCCAATGATACCTATAACAACCTCATCCGGAACAAGCGCACCCTTTTCGGTGTATGCCTTTGCGGCAAGTCCCATTTCGGTGTTGTTTTTAATCGCTTCTCTGATCATTACGCCTGTGGAGATGGTAGGAATACCATACTTTTCAGCAACAATGTCAGATTGTGTTCCCTTGCCTGCACCAGGTGCGCCAAGGAATATAAGCTTAAGATTTTTACTCATCTTTTTCTCCTGTTATCAACCAAGGAAGCCCTTGTAGTTACGCATTGTCATTTGTGCTTCAATTTCCTTAACAGTTTCAATGATTACACCAACAACGATTACTACAGATGTACCAGAGAACGCAAGCTCGCTAGCATATGAGGTAATTGCTGTAAATGTAGCTGCTGCACCTGCTGCGTCAATACCGGTCATAGCATTGAGAATCAAGTAAGCAACAAGCGGTAGAACTGCAATAATAGAAAGTGAAATTGCACCAATGAATGTTACCTTTGAAAGAACCTTCTTAATGAAATCTGCTGTTGCCTTACCAGGACGGATACCAGGAACGGCACCACCATTCTTTTGGATGTTTCCGGAAACCTCTGTTGGGTTAAAGGAAATTGCAACATAGAAGTATGCAAATGCAAGGATCAATACAAATTGCAAGATTGCATATACCGGAGATGTGTTAGAGAAGAAGTTCACAACACCCTCCCAGAAGGAGCCTGACTCCGGAGTGAAGATCATTGCAATTGTTGATGGAAGTGTTAGAATTGCGTTTGCAAAGATGATAGGCATAACGCCTGCCATATTAACCTTAAGTGGAATGTTGGAGTTTTGTCCTCCGTACATCTTTCTGCCAACTACTCTCTTTGCGTATTGAACAGGAATTCTTCTTTCGCTATCTGAAATGTAAATTACAAACCAGATCATAGCGAGCATTGCTACAATAGCAAGCACTGTGAAGATTGCTGAACCAATTACGTGTGTATTATTGTAATATTCGTATTGGAACATTGAAATAAAGTTGAGAAGTAGTGGACCACCACGAGATACGATGTTTGCAAAAAGGATAATGGAGATACCGTTGCCGATACCGTGCTCATTAATCTTTTCGCCGAGCCACATAACAACGCAGGAGCCGGCAACGTAGCAAGCTACGATAACTACTGCTGCAAATCCCCAATATGCACCCTCTGTTGCAAATGGTGTAAGCGCGCCCATCTTCTTAAGAATGAGGTAGTAACCAATTGCAGATACAATAGAGATAGCAATTGTAAGAATTCTTGTTATGAAGTTGATTTTCTTTTTGCCCTCCTCGCCAAGCTTTGAAAGTCTTTCAAGAGCCGGGATTGCAACTGTCAAAAGTTGAATAACGATTGACGCTGTAATGTACGGAGATACACCGAGTGCAAATAGTGAGCCTTGCTCAAGCGCACCACCTGCAAGTGTGTTTAGAAAACCGAATATTGTACTGGATGAGCCCAGTGAAATCGCTGTGGAGTATACGAATGGTACAGGAATAGATGTACCGATTCTGTATACCAAAATAATTGCGAGAACAAACAAAAGTTTGTCTCTTAAATCTTTTATAGACCAAGCTTTAGCTAAGGTTTTGAACATAATTATTTCACCTCAGCTTTTCCGCCTGCTGCCTCGATCTTCTCTTTAGCTGTTGCTGAGAAAACCTTAGCTTCAACGGTGATAGCCTTTGTGAGCTGACCGTTACCAAGCACTTTAAGTCCATCAAGTTCCTTGCGTACGATGCCGCAGTTTACAAGTGTCTCAAGATTTACAGTTGCGCCGTTTTCAAACTTGTTAAGGTCGCTAACGTTGATTGTTACATATTCCTTAGCAAATTTGTTATTGAATCCTCTCTTAGGAAGTTTTCTATATAGTGGAAGTTGTCCGCCCTCAAATCCGGGTCTTACTCCGCCACCTGAACGAGCATTCTGTCCCTTGTGTCCCTTACCTGCAGTCTTACCGTTACCGGAACCAGGACCTCTACCCTTGCGCCATGCTGCCTTTGTAGAACCAGCAGCTGGTGAAAGTTCGTGGAGCTTCATATTTTATCCTCCTTATTTGAAATTGATTTTTGTGATTGATTTCTCAATCAATTTCTGCCCTCCGGCAGCTCTTACGCATTCTCTACCTTAACAAGGTGAGAAATTACTCTGATCTTACCAGCCAATACCTTATCGTTCTTGCAAACGATGGAGTCGCCGATCTTATTAAGACCAAGGCTCTTAGCGGTAGCCTTTTGATTAGGAAGGCATGCTATAAGACTCTTTACGAGAGTTACCTTTACGTTTCCCATCTTATAGTCCTCCTTAACCTAAAACTTTGTCTGTGCTAAGACCACGTGTCTTAGCAACCTCTTCGAGACTGCGGAGTTGTTTCAAACCTTCAAATGTAGCCTTAACTACGTTTGTCTTATTGTTTGAACGGAGGCTCTTTGCTCTGATGTTCTTAATACCAGCAAGCTCCAAAACAGCTCTTACTGTTTGGCCTGCGATAATACCTGTACCAAGTGAAGCCGGCTTTAGAAGAACGGTGCCTGCACCGAACTTGCCGAGTACTTCATGTGGGATTGTTGTATCCTTAATAGATACTGTGATCATATTCTTCTTAGCATCTTCGATACCCTTGCGGATTGCGTCAGGAACTTCAGCTGCCTTACCAAGACCATAACCAACGTGACCGTTGCCGTCACCAACTACCATAAGTGCTGTGAAACGAGCAATACGACCACCCTTAACTGTCTTGGAAACACGGTTGAGTGCAACCATTCTCTCTTGAAGATCAAGAGTGGATGCGTCAATTTTCTTTGCCATTTTTTTCTCCTATTTTTGTTTAATTAAATTAAACAGTGTACAAACCGAATTTCTTACTTAGGTAAGAGAATTAGAACTTAAGTCCGCCTTCTCTTGCGCCCTCTGCAAGCTCCGATACACGGCCGTGATATACATAGCCACCACGGTCAAATACAACTGTGTCGATTCCTTTTGCCAGTGCCTTTTCAGCAATCATGAGACCAACCTTCTTAGCTGCCTCCTTGTTGCTGCCAATACCTTCAAATCCGGCCTCCATTGTAGAAGCGGAAACGAGTGTAACTCCTGCTACGTCATCAATGATTTGGCAAGAGATGTTCTTGTTTGAACGATAAACGCAAAGACGTGGACGCTCAGCTGTTCCGGAAATCTTACCACGAACTCTTGCATGTCTCTTAAGACGTTGTGCGTTGCTATCTTTTCTTGATACCATCTTTTTCCTCTCCTTTCATTATTTGCCGGTTTTACCGGATTTACGACGGATTTTTTCACCCTCGTACTTAATACCCTTGCCCTTATATGGCTCAGGAGCTCTTCTTGAACGAACAAACGCTGCGGTTTCACCAACAACCTGCTTATTAATACCCTTAATAAGAATTGTGTTAGCATCAGGAGTCTCAAATGTGATTCCCTCAGGAGCGTCTACTACAACCGGGTGTGAGTAACCAAGTGTAAGGTTGAGTGCCTTGCCCTGCATTGCAACTCTGTAACCAACACCGTTAACCTCAAGCTTCTTTGTGTAGCCCTCGGTAACACCTACAACCATATTGTAGATAAGTGTTCTTGTAAGACCGTGAAGCGCACGATCCTCTTTTTCGTCGCTTGGACGAGAAACAGTAATAACGCCGGCGTTAAGCTCAACGTTCATTCTGCTGTGATAGTTCTGTGTTAATGTACCCTTAGGACCCTTAACGGTGATAACGCTATTTGCCGCATCAATAGATACGTCAACGCCTGCAGGAACATTAATTGGATTTCTTCCTATTCTTGACATGGTCGTTTACCTCCGTTAATTACCAAACAAATGCGAGTACTTCGCCGCCAACGTTTTCACGTCTTGCCTTCTTATCGGTCATAATGCCCTTAGAAGTAGACACGATAGCGATACCAAGGCCGTTCATAACCTTTGGCATATCCTCACAGTTGGAGTAAATTCTAAGACCCGGCTTAGAAACTCTCTTAATACCGTGGATAGCCTTAACCTTGCCAGCCTCGTACTTGAGTGCGATTCTAATGATACCTTGCTTGCCGTCCTCGATTACGGAAACGCCCTTAATGTAGCCTTCCTCAAGAAGAATATCAGCAATAGCCTTCTTCATGTTTGATGCAGGAACATCAACAGTTTCATGCTTAGCATTGCTTGCGTTTCTGATTCTGGTGAGCATATCTGCAATTACATCTGAAATTTGCATTTTTATTTCCTCCTATTATGCAAGTCCAACCTTGCTGCCGCCCAACATTTGGGCGACGGCTTACCGGTGGTTAAATATCTCCCTATTTCCTTCCGGTTAGTTTGGAGTTTCTTATTTTTACCGACTTTGTCGGATTTTTAATTAAATTACCAGCTTGCCTTTCTTACGCCTGGGATTTCGCCAGCGTAAGCAAGTTCACGGAAGCAAATACGGCAAACACCGTACTTACGAAGATAACCGTGAGGTCTGCCGCAGATCTTGCAGCGGTTGTATTCTCTTGTGGAATATTTCTGTGCTTTTTGTTGCTTAAGCACCATTGCCTTCTTTGCCATCTCTGTGCATCCTCCTCAATTATTTCGCAAATGGAGCACCCATAAGTGTAAGGAGTGCCTTTGCTTCTTCATCTGTTGTAGCTGTTGTTACGAATGTGATGTCCATACCACGGATCTTGTCAACCTTATCGTACTCAATTTCTGGGAAAATGAGCTGCTCACGAAGACCCATAGAATAGTTACCACGGCCGTCAAAGCCGTCTGGGTTGATACCCTTGAAGTCACGAACTCTTGGAAGAGCAAATGTAAAGAGTCTATCCATAAATTCGTACATTTTCTCGCCACGAAGTGTTACCTTCGCACCGATTTTAACACCCTCACGGAGCTTGAAGTTAGCTACGCTCTTTCTTGCGTATGTTGGAACTGCCTTCTGTCCTGCGATAAGTGAAATTTCGTCGATAATGCTATCGATTACCTTTGAGTTGTCCTTTGCATCGCCAGCGCCAACGTTGATAACGATCTTGTTGAAGCGTGGAATCTGCATGGAGCTCTTGTAGTTGAACTGAGACATAAGAGCAGGAGCAACTTCGCTTGTATATAAATCTTTCATTCTAGACATTGTAAGTTACCTCCTTATTAAAGCTCTTGTCCGCATTTTGCACAAACGCGAACCTTTTTGCCGTCAACAACTGCGTGCTTAACTCTTGTACCCTTATTGTACTTTTCGCACTTTGAATTTTGGCAAACTAGCTGCACCTTAGATGCATACATAGCGCCTTCAACCTTAAGAATACCGCCTGTTTCGCCCTGTCTTCTTGGCTTTTGGTGCTTGGATACAATGTTTGCACCCTCAACGATAACCTTGCCTTCTTCCGGGCTTACTGCGATAACTTTTCCCTTAACACCCTTATCTTCACCAGAGATAACTATAACGGTGTCATCACGTTTTACATGAAGCTTCTTCATTATTATTTACCTCCAATTAAAGTACTTCGGGAGCAAGTGAAAGGATCTTTGTAAATTCCTTTTCACGAAGTTCTCTAGCTACTGGGCCAAAGATACGTGTTCCCTTTGGTGTTTTGTCTTCTTTAATAATTACTGCTGCATTCTCGTCGAATTTGATGTAAGAGCCGTCTGCACGACGAACACCCTTTGCACTTCTAACGATTACAGCCTTTACTACGTCGCCCTTCTTAACTACGCCACCAGGAGCAGCCTTTTTAACTGAGCATACAACTACGTCGCCGATGTTAGCATATCTTCTGCCTGTACCGCCGAGTACTCTGATGCACAAAAGCTCCTTAGCGCCGGTGTTATCGGCAACTTTCATTCTGCTTTCTTGCTGAATCACTTTATTATCCTCCTAATAAGGTTTCCCTAAGCTTCGGCACATTGTATTTTGTGATGTACCCAAAGGATGAGATTAATTATTTTGCTTTTTCTATGATTTGTACAAGGCGCCATCTCTTTGTCTTGGAAAGTGGTCTTGTCTCCATTACCTCAACAACGTCGCCAATAGCACACTCGTTCTTCTCGTCATGAGCATGAACCTTGGTTGTGCGCTTAATAATCTTGCTGTATACAGGGTGCTTTACGTTGTCCCTGATTGCAACTACGATGGTTTTGTCCATCTTGTTGCTAACTACGATACCAACTCTGGTCTTTCTGAGGTTACGTGTTTCTGTCATAACTCATCTTCCTCCACTTATGCGTTCTTCTCGTTGATGATTGTCATCACACGAGCGATGTCTCTCTTGACATCTTCTATCTTGTGAGGATTCTCGAGTTGGTTGATTTCGTGTTGAAAACGAAGGTTGAAAAGTTCTTCCTTAAGTTCCTTAAGCTTCTTCTCAAGCTCTTCAATGCTCATCTTTCTGATTTCTGCTGCTTTCATCACTTACGCCTCCTCTTCCTCTGTTTGCTCTTTTGTTACAAACTTACACTTGATAGGAAGTTTGTGCATAGCAAGACGCATAGCCTCTCTTGCTACCTCTTCAGAAACGCCGTCCATCTCAAACATAACTCTGCCTGGCTTAACAACGGCTACCCAATACTCAGGTGAACCCTTACCGGAACCCATACGAGTTTCAGCTGGCTTTTCTGTGATTGGCTTGTCAGGGAATATCTTAATCCAAACCTGACCACCACGACGGATATATCTTGTCATGGCAATACGTGCAGCTTCAATTTGGTTTGCTGTGATCCAAGCCGGCTCACAAGCTACAAGACCATATTGACCGTTAGTAACCTTGTTACCACGGGAAGCCTTACCTGTAAGGCGGCCTCTTTGTACACGTCTATATTTAACTCTCTTAGGCATTAACATTAGTGCTCGCCTCCTTCGGTTGTCTTAGGAGCACGTGGTGCTCTGCGTGCATTGTTACGGCCTTCTTTGTTATCTCTGTTGAACTTTCTACGAGGTCTGTCTGTCTTTTCCTTGGTAGTTTTGTTTACCTCAGAAAGGATTTCGCCCTTGTAAATCCAAACCTTAACACCGATTTTACCGTAAGTTGTGTTTGCCTCCCAGAAACCATAGTCGATGTCGGCTCTGATTGTCTGTAGAGGAATTGTACCCTCATGGTAGTGCTCTGTACGAGCGATTTCAGCGCCTGCAAGACGACCGCTACAAGCGATCTTAATACCCTTAGCGCCAAGACGCATTGTTCTTCCGATAGCCTGCTTCATAGCACGACGGAATGCGATACGTCTTTCAAGCTGGCTGCAGATGCTCTCTGCAACGAGCTGTGCATCAAGGTCAATTGGCTTAACCTCTGCAACGTTTACCAATGCCTTTTTGCCTGTGATCTTCTCAACTTCCTTACGGAGGTTGTCGATCTCGGAGCCGCCCTTACCGATAATCATACCCGGCTTTGCACAGTGAATGAGTACCTTTACAGTTTCATTAGCGTCTCTTTCAATTTCAATCTTGGAAATACCAGCGTTAAGGAGCTTTTCCTTAAGGTATTCTCTCAAGTTATAGTCAGATACAAGGAGATCGCCGAACTTTTCGTCAGAAGCGAACCATCTTGAATCCCAGTTCTTAATTACGCCAACACGAAGACCGTGTGGATTAACTTTCTGTCCCATAATCGACTCTCCTTTACTCTTTCTCTGCCACTGCGATTGTAATGTGGCTTGTTCTCTTTAAGATTCTGTTTGCGCTACCCTTACCTCTTGGCATAATTCTCTTAAGCATATGACTGCCAGGAGTTACGAAGCACTTTGAAACATAGAGTTTTGATTTATCCATGTTATGATTGTTCTCAGCGTTTGCTACCGCGCTCTTAAGCAACTTCTCAAGGATTTCAGCACCTCTCTTAGGTGTGTTCTTAAGAATTGCTGCTGCCATTTCAACATCCTTGCCACGAATGAGGTCAAGAACTATTTGAACCTTACGGGGAGCAATGCGAACATCATAAAGGTATGCATTTGCTACTTTAGTTTCCATTGTTATCTCCTATTATTTACCGTTATTAGATGTTTTTGATCCTGCGTGACCCTTGAATGTTCTGGTAAGTGCGAACTCGCCAAGCTTGTGTCCTACCATGTCTTCTACAACATATACAGGAACATGCTTTCTACCGTCATGCACAGCAATTGTGTGGCCAACAAACTCTGGGAATATTGTTGAAGAACGGGACCAGGTCTTCAAAACTTTCTTTTCGCCTTTTTCGTTCATCGCTACAATGCGATTGTAGAGCTTTTCTTCTACATAAGGCATCTTTTTGGAACTTCTGCTCATTTCGTCTTCCTCCCTTATCTACCGTTTCTTCTCTTAACGATGTATTTGTTGGTTCTTGCCTTCTTATTTCTTGTCTTATAACCAAGAGCAGGCTTACCCCAAGGTGTTACAGGGCCAGGTCTGCCTACTGGAGACTTACCTTCACCACCACCGTGAGGGTGATCGCATGGGTTCATTACAGAACCACGAACTGTTGGACGAACGCCCATATGACGTGTCTTACCAGCCTTACCGATCTTAACAGTATCATGCTCGATGTTACCGATCTGACCGATTGTAGCCTTACAGTCAAGTCTGATAAGTCTTACTTCGCCGGAAGGAAGTCTTACCTGAGCCATGCCGTTTTCCTTAGCCATGAGCTGAGCCTGCGCACCAGCTGTACGAACAAGCTGACCGCCCTTGCCAGGATAGATTTCAATATTGTGAATAATAGTACCTACTGGAATCTTCTCAATAGGAAGTGTGTTACCAGGCTTAATGTCTGCGTCTGCACCGGAGTGAAGAACGTCACCGTCTGTAACACCGTAAGGAGCAATTACATAGCTCTTCTTGCCCTCTTCATTTTGAAGAAGTGCAATGTAGGAAGTTCTGTTTGGGTCGTACTCGATACCAACAACAGTAGCTGTACCTTCCTGTCTCTTGAAGTCGATTACTCTGTACTTCTGCTTGTTTCCGCCACCCTGATGACGAACTGTGATTTTACCGTAGTTGTTACGGCCAGAGTGCTTCTTCTTAACCTCAATAAGGCTCTTTTCAGGGGTAAACTTTGTTACCTCATCAAAGGAAGCAACTGACATATGTCTTCTTGAAGGTGTGGTGGGTTTATATTTCATTGTTGCCATGTGAACTACCTCCCACTATCAGTTCAAACCGTTAAAGAATTCGATTTCCTTAGAAGAAGCTGTAAGTGTTACAATTGCCTTCTTCCATTCAGCTGTGTAGCCGAAGTGGTAACCAACTCTCTTTGGTTTTTTCTTCATATTTATTGTATTAACCTTTGCAACCTTAACGCCGAAAAGCTCTTCAACTGCCTTTGCAATCTCCGGCTTTGTTGCGTCAACTGCAACCTCGAATGTGTATCTCTTTGCAGAGATGCCATCCATGGATTTTTCTGTAATTACAGGTCTGAGGATAATGTCCTGAGCAAATTTCATTATGCGTATACCTCCTCGATTTTCTGTACTGCAGCCTGTGCAAATACGATTGTATTGCAGTTAAGGATGTCATATACATTAAGTGTGTTTGCATATACAACCTTTACGTTTGCAATGTTTGCAAGGCTCTTTACTACCATAGCGTTTGGTGCATCAAGAACAACGAGTGTCTTCTTACCAACGTTAAGAGCAGTAAGCATGTTTGCCATTGTCTTTGTGCTGTAGCTTTCTGCTGTGATAGCATCTACTACAACCATTTCATTGTTAGCTACCTTTGCGCTGAGAGCACTGAACATAGCGATTTGCTTAACCTTCTTGTTAAGCTTTGTGTGATATGAACGTGGCTTTGGACCAAGAGCAATACCACCGTGTGTCCATTGTGGGGATCTTGTTGAGCCCTGTCTTGCTCTACCTGTACCCTTTTGCTTCCATGGCTTACGACCGCCACCGGAAACCTCACTTCTTGTAAGTGTTGATTGAGTACCCTGTCTTTGGTTGAGAAGGTATGCTCTAACAGCTGCGTGGAGGACAGCCTCATTAACTTCTGCGCCGAATACTACATCAGAAAGTGCGATTTCGCCTACCTGAACGCCGGCCATATTAACTACATTAATATTTGGCATTGTTATTTCCTCCTTTATGCTTTAACGCTGTTGCGAAGAACTACGATGCCGTTCTTTGCGCCTGGAACTGCGCCCTTAACTGCGATAAGATTCTTCTCTGCGTCAACTTTTACTACTTCAAGGTTAAGTATTGTAACCTGCTCGTTACCATACTGACCTGCCATCTTTTTGTTTTTGAAAACTCTTGAAGGTGTTGAGTTAGCACCCATAGAACCAACCTGACGGTGGATTGGACCTGTACCGTGTGTTGCTTGGAGCATGTGGTGACCCCATCTCTTAACTGCACCTGTATAACCATGACCCTTTGTAATGCCTGTAATGTCGACCTTTTCGCCTGCTGCGAAGGTATCGGCTGCTATTACATCGCCAACGTTATAAGTTGCATCCTCAAGTCTGAATTCCTTAAGGTATCTTTTTGCAGATACGCCTGCCTTTTCAAAGTGACCCTTCATAGGCTTTGAAACATTCTTTGTTACGTCTTCGTAACCAACCTGGATAGCATTGTATCCATCGTTTTCTGTGGTTTTAACCTGTGTAACCACGCAAGGACCGGCCTCGATAACTGTTACAGGGATAACTGCGCCGTTTTCAGCGAAGATCTGTGTCATACCGAGCTTCTTACCGATAATTCCTTTTTTCATTTTCTTTTCCTCCATATTAGGTTATTGGTTGACGTCTACTATTTGTCGTGCCACCGACACGTCAACTTGACCTTGCCGTCATCATAGTCTTACCAGTCGTGAGTAACTTTGACCTGCTACTGTACGGTGAGGTATTGGCTTGCTCGCTTGAAATTAAAGCTTAACTTCGATTTCTACGCCAGCTGGAAGTTCAAGACTCATAATAGCCTCTGCAACCTTCTTAGAAGGCTTTACGATCTCGATGAGTCTCTTGTGTGTGCGCTGTTCGAACTGCTCACGGCTGTCCTTATACTTGTGTACCGCACGGAGAATTGTGATGATTTCCTTCTCTGTTGGTAGTGGAATAGGACCGGATACTGTGGCGCCGTTTCTCTTAGCTGCATCAACGATCTTTTCAGCAGCAGCATCAACCAACTTGTGGTCGTAGCCCTTAATTCTTACTTTGATCTTCTCGTTTACTGCCATTTTGCTTTCCTCCTTATATAATAGAACTTGCGGGGACTCTTTGCTCTTACACTGTCCCGTGTGTTTCCTTCACTCGCTTAACAAAACCGAACCATGCAACTCTTAGGTTCGGTACAAATGCCAGCGGTGAATCTATCGGACGATGCCGAGGGAAGATGCACTCAGCCGCATTTTAGCTGCCTCTGTGAATCGGACGCGCTCCGCGAAAATTCCCCACAAATGCCATAGCAGTCGGACCTTTGTGGCAACCTCTCACTTCATTGCGCAGTCAAGCGTAGATATTTTATCACAATATATATAGATTGTCAACAATTTTTTTCAATTTCTCTAAATATTGTTTTTTACAAATGCAAAATTTCCACCCATTTTTGTGCATTTTGCATATAAAATAGCGCACTTTTTGTTGATATCCCCTGTTTATAGCTCGATTCACGGCAAAATTCTTTCAAAATTTTGTATACTTGCACAAATTTGCCAATTTTGAAATTTTACAACTTTCTTCATTTAATTATATATAGATATAATAAAAACGAAGGTGGGCAATTTCAACCTTGCCCACCTTGATTTTTGAAAAATTAATAATTTGTTTACAATTTAAGGGGATTTTAGCGCCCTTTTACTGTTTTTTCTGTCCGTAATATGCGTTTGGACCGTGCTTTCTATCGTAGTGCTTACGAAGCAGAGTTTCCTGCATTCTTTCGGTTTTGCCGTTTGCCTGTAGCATTAGCATCTCTGTGTTATACGACATCATAGCAACCTGCTCAAGAACAACTGCAGCCTCAACAGATGCCTTTGCGTTGTCGCCCCAGGTAAATGGACCATGAGAATGAACCAAGGCAGCGTGCATTTGTGTAACGCCGATATCCTTTAGCGCCTCCAAAATTACTGTACCTGTTTCCTTTTCGTACTGACCCTTAATTTCGTTATCGGTCATCTTTCTTGTGCATGGAATGGTTGTACCGAAATAATCTGCATGGGTTGTGCCGTATGGGGTGATGCCTCTGCCAGCCTGTGCATAAATAGTAGCCCAAGGAGAGTGGGTATGTGTAACTCCGCCGATTTCCGGGTATGCTTTATATAGCTCAAGGTGGGTTGGTGTATCAGAGGATGGCTTTAGTGTACCCTCAACAACATTGCCCTCAAGGTCGATAACAGGGAGCATATCCGGTGTTAGCTCATCATACTCTACTCCGGATGGCTTAATAACTATAAGACCCTTTTCTCTGTCTATACCACTAACATTTCCCCAGGTAAATGTAATAAGATTATAGTTTACGAGCATCATATTTGCCTCGTAAACCTCTTTTTTAAGCTGTTCTAACATAATTAGCCTCCAAAAACAAATTTATCTGGTTATATAGTAACAAATTTTTCTATTATAGTCAAGTAACAATATTTATTTTGCTTTTATTTTTCAAATACCTTGATTTTTAATCCGTATTGTGTTAAAATCTTTGTATTAAGAAATAAATACAGCTTTTAGAAAGGTTTTATAATGAAAAAGACTTATCGTCGCTTTAAGTTATTCTTGCCAATTATAGCCGGGCTTACTGTTTTTACCACCCTTCTTGGTGTTTTCATGTTTGCCTTTAACTACTTGGAGACAAACCCAAATGGCATACATTTTGGCACAGTTGCCCCAATACTGTTTATTGCATTTTTGGTTATAACCGTTGGCTTTTCCGTTTATTTTGTATTTTCAAACAAGCATATTTTTATAACAAGGACCAAAAACGATTCCGGATTTTTCAAATTCGCCTCTGTTTTTGCAATCTTGGCAGTAATTGCTCTTTCAATTTATGATTTTTGGGCGCTGCTACAATACGGCACAGTGCTTGACACTGCTCGTCTATTCAAGGTTTTTAGACTGATTACCGTTATTCCTTTCCTTGGATTTTTGGTAATACAGGCTCTTCCAAAAAGAATCAACAGACAAAACATCATTGTCCCGGATATTTTAGTTAAGATTTGCGCAGTTTGCGCAATCCTTTGGAGCGCATTTGGCTTGCTTGCTATCTTTACATTTAATAACCCCTTGCAGTTCCCTTACTTCAAGGTAATGGTTATTATCTATTACGTTTTGCTAACAGTTTACTTCTTACTGGATGCAAAAAATAATCATATTTCACCTAATGCTAAATTAAATGTGGTTAGTGGTATTTTACTGTTTGTTGTTTCCTTTGCCTTTGCAATCTCAACCCTTTTTGGCGAGATAATCGGCAAAATAGTAGATATGAGACTTGTTGGCATTTCCGAGTTTGAGCTTGTTTGCGCCCTCGCCCTTGGCATTTACGGATTTTCAAAGGCGAGTGAGTATGCTACTACACTTAAGTATGTTATCGAAACAGAAACAGTTTCACAGTACAAGCACAAGAAAAAGTCACAAGAAAGCAAGGACACTAAGGCAGAAGGGCCAAAGGACGAAAATAACTAATAAAAATCGCCACAGATTGTGGCGATTTTTTGTTTTAATAGTAAAGCCCTCGACAAGCGCTTGTCGAGGGCTGTTTTTTTGTAAAAATGGCAGGGAGTGTCTGTTTTACGCCATTTTTGCAAGCATTTCCTTAGTAATTTCATACTGGGTTGGCTTGCCTGCAAGTAGGTTTTCAAACTGGTCAACAACAAGCTCTGACATGCGTTGTACCTCGTTTGCTTGGCTACCCGCTATATGTGGTGTCAAAACAACATTTTCCATTGTGTAAAGTGGGCTATCCTGTACAGGCGGCTCCTCAATAGTAACGTCAAGTAGGGCTGTTATATCCTTTCTTTCCTTAAGCACGCTTATCATTTCGTCCTCGCAGATTTGTGCGCCTCTGCCTGTATTAATAAATGTAGCGTATTCCTTCATTTTAGCAAAGTGCTCGCCCTTTATAATACCAACCGTTTGGGGTACATTTGCAAGGTGATTTGATACAACATCACAGTTTTCAAAAATCTCCTCCAAGGTGGCTTTTGTGGCACCCAGTGTCGCAATTTGCTCCTCTGAAAGAAATTTATCAAACACAAAAATGTTAAGCTTATATGGCTTTAGAAGCTCTATAACCTTCTTGCCGATCATACCTGCACCGATAATACCTATTTTTGCATCATAGTTACCACAATGCTTTTTAGAAACGTCTAATGCCTCGCTGTGCATCTCCGGCTTTACAAGCATTCTTGATGCGTGGAAGAAGCCCTTGTTTGCCAAAAGGATTTGCGCAACCGAATATTCGGCAACAGGAATAGCGTTTGCGGCAAATGCGCTGAAAATTCTAATACCTCTATTTAGCCAATGGTCTGCAAAATATTTTACAGAGCCTGCAGCATAGAAAAACGCCTTGCAGCTTGGGAAGAACCTTGCAAAGTCGTCCTTATCCTCGCTACCGCCCGGCATAGACCAGGTGGAAAATACATATTCTACGTCCTTAAAGCCATCCGGATTTGCTTCTAAATCCTCTTGACAATATACCTCTGTATCGATGTCAGCCAGCTTTTTTATCCTCTCTTGGCTTTCCTTTGAATAAACATAGTCAATGTTAGATTTTCTATTTGCCAAATAAATTGCTCTCATTTCTTGCCCACCTATGCTTAGCTTGCGCCTTTTTTCTATGTTTATTTTTGCACAAATCACTCTATTTGTCAAGGCTTTTACACCTTTTTTTACTTTTAGAAAAAGTAAATGCTTTTTGGCCGTTTTTCTTGACAAAGCTTACATATTATGGTAACATCATATTAGATATTATATATTATAGAGGTGAATTATGGCATACAATGTTCCACAAAGTAAGGAAGCCTTTCTTCAATTGTGTCAGGAATCCGGCACTACTTTTCCATATAGCGAGGATATTTCTCCATTAAAGGAAAAAATGGTTATTGCCGGCAAGACTGTACATAACAGAATTGTATATCAAGCTATGGAGGGCTGCGACGGTACCTTTGACGGTGCACCTGATGAGCTTACAAAAAGAAGATATTTGCGCTTTGCAAGAGGTGGCGCCGGCATTATTTGGTTTGAGGCTACTGCCGTTATGGGCGAGGGCCGTGCAAATCCACGCCAAATGTACTTAACCAAGAAAACCCAGGACGATTTTAAGAGAATCGTTTGCGATATTAAAGAAGAGGGTATAAAGGCAAACGGCTTTGAGCCCGTTGTTATCATTCAGCTGACACACTCGGGCAGATATTCTAAGCCAAAGGGCACTCCTGCTCCGCTTATTGCTTACAACAACCCTATTTTTGAAAAAGACAACCCTATTGATAAGTCAAGAATTGTGACTGATGACTATCTTGACACTCTTCAAGAGGCACTTATTAACGGTGCCGTTTGGGCAAAGGAGCTTGGCTTTGATGGCGCTGATATTAAGAGCTGTCACAGATATCTGCTTAGTGAGCTTCTTTCCGCATATGAGCGCGAGGGCAAATACGGCGGTAGCTTTGAAAACCGTACAAGAATGCTGACCGGTGCTGTAAAGCAAGCAAAAATCTTAACCGGTAAGGACTTTATTATTACATCAAGGCTTAACGTATATGACGGTTTCCCATATCCTTACGGCTTTGCTGTAAGGGAGGGCTGCGGAATTGAGCCTGACTTTACAGAGTCCAAAAGGCTTGTTAAGCAGCTTGCTTGTGATGGCATTGACCTTGTTGATATGACAATGGGTAACCCATACTTTAACCCACATGTAAACCGTCCATACTCTAAGGGTGGATATGAGCCACCGGAGCATCCTATGTTTGGTGTTCAGAGAATGCTTGACGGCATTGGAGAAATCAAGCAGGAGATTAAGGACATACCTGTAATTTCCTCCGGCATTTCCTTCCTTGGTGCTGTTAGCGCTAATGTTTGTGCAGGCTACATAAACGAGGGCAAGTTCGATTTTGCCGGCTACGGAAGACAGACCCTTGCATACCCCGACTGTGCCAACGCAATTACAAGCGGGGACAATCTTGACCCTAAGAAGCTTTGTATTTGCTGCAGCAAATGTACTGAAATTATGAGAAAGCCGGGTGGTACACCGGGCTGTGTTATCCGTGACAATGAAGTTTATGCACCTCTTTATAAGAAATTTGTTTTAGGTAAGGAGTAATTTATGAAAAAGGTTGCTATTATTACAGGCGCTGCCGGCGGTATCGGCTACGCAACTGTTGAAAAATTTAACAAAGAGGGCTACAGCGTTGTAGCTATGGATATTTTGAACAGCGATAAGGTTGCAGAAAAGTTTGCAGGCATGGAGGACCTTGTATATGTAAAGGGTAACCTTGCCTCCGGCGAGGACAGAGCTAACCTTGTTAACTCTGCTCTTAAGGAATTTGGCAGGATTGACGTGCTTGTTAACGTTGCCGGCGTTGCTCCAAAGGTAAGAAACGACATTCTTGAAATGACCGAGGAAAGCTACGACTTTGTTATGGATATTAACACAAAGGGTACTCTTTTCCTAACACAGCTTTGCGCCAACCAAATGATTAAGCAAGAGAGTGAAAACGGCATTAAGGGCTATATTGTAAACGTTTCCTCCTGCTCTGCTTATACATCATCCACAAGCCGTGGCGAATATTGTATTTCCAAGGCAGGCGCTACTATGATAACAAAGCTTTTTGCTGACAGACTTGCGTCCGAGGGCATTACAGTTAACGAAATTTGCCCCGGTATTATTGCAACAGGTATGACAGAAAAGGTTAAGGAAAAATACGACAATCTTATTGCCGGTGGTCTTGTTCCACTTGGCAGATGGGGGCTTCCCGAGGACTGTGCAAACGCAATTTACACCCTTTCCTCCGGTATGCTTGGCTACACAACCGGTCAATCAATTATTGTTGACGGTGGTATGCACATCCAAAGATTATAATTAGGAGCTTTTATGACTGAAACAACTGTTAAATATAATGGCGTAAGCGTTAAAACGGTTAAGCTAAATACCGTTATTGTTGGTACAGGTGCTGCCGGCTACAATGCGGCGCTCCGTCTTAGCGACTACGGCATTAAGGATATTGCTATTGTTACAGAGGGTGTTAATATGGGTACATCTCGTAACACCGGCTCTGACAAGCAGACCTACTATAAAATGAACCTTTGCGCTGACTATCCGGACTCTCCAAGGGCTATGGCACAGGATTTCTTTAACGGAAAATGCGTTGACGGCGATATTGCATATGCCGAGGCTGCCCTTTCCGTGCCTTGCTTTTTGCACCTTTGCGAGCTTGGTGTTGAGTTCCCTGTCAACCGTTATGGCGAGTATGTTGGCTACAAAACCGACCACGACCCGAGGGCAAGGGCAACCAGCGTTGGTCCTCTTACATCAAAGATGATGACCGAGTGCCTTGAAAAAGAGGTTAATCGTCGTGAAATTAAAATTTACGACAAGCTACAGGTTATAGAATTTATCAAAAATGATAATACCTGTGTAGGAATTTTGTGTCTTAACAAAGCATCTACAGGGGAAAATGACCGTTTTGTTTTATTCAATGCAGAAAACACAATAACAGCAACAGGCGGCCCTGCCGGTATTTACTCTAACACAGTTTATCCGCTAGGTCATCACGGTGCGTCCGGTGTTGCATTTGAGGCCGGAGTTAAGGGTAAAAACCTTACAGAATGGCAATATGGTCTTGCCTCCGTTGCACCGCGCTGGAATGTTTCCGGTACATATATGCAGGTTCTGCCTCGCTTTGTTTCCGTTGATGAAAACGGCAACGAGTATGAGTTTTTGAACGAATACTTTGATGATATCGGCACTTGCCTTTCCAAGGTATTCAGAAAGGGCTATGAGTGGCCCTTTGACTGCAAGAAGGTGCTTGGCGGCTCATCTATTATTGACCTTTTGGTTTTCCGTGAAAATGTAATTAAGAAAAGAAGGGTTTATTTGGATTTCAGAAAAAATCCATATGGACTTGAAAATCTCCCTTACGACAAGCTTGATAATGAGGCAAGGGAGTATCTTGAAAACGCGCACGCATGCTTTGGCACACCGCTTGCAAGGCTACAATTTATGAACATGCCTGCATACGACCTATATCTTTCTAAGGGCGTTGACCTTGAGAAGGAAATGCTTGAAATTGCGCTTTGCGCGCAGCATAACAACGGCGGACTTGATATTGATATGTGGTGGCAAACCAACATCCCTCACCTTTTTGCTTGTGGCGAGGTAGCCGGTAGCCATGGCGTTTACAGACCGGGCGGCAGCGCACTTAATGCAGGTCAGGTTGGCTCTATGAGATGCGCACAATACATTTCCAAGCACAAGGAAAACCCTCTTGCTGACGAAAAAAGCTTTGGGGACGTGGCTGAAAATGCAGTTTTGAAGCATCTTAATATCACAAACAGCATTCTTGGAAGCGAGTATAATGCAAGTGCTTTATTAGAGAAATATCAAATGCTTATGGACCAGGTTGCCGGACCTATAAGAAACGCATCACGCTTTGATGATGCAGAAAAGGAATTTTCAGCTATGCTTGACAGCTTTAACAGCATTGTTAAGGTTGACAAGGAGCATAAGCTATGGCAGGCATATCGCCTAAGAGATGCCCTTATTGGTCAAATGGTATACATTTGCGCTATGAAGACCTATGTGCTTGCCGGCGGAAAATCCCGTGGCTCTGCTATTTATACCTCTAAAAACGGCACAGCACCAGAGAAAATGGATGACAGCTTCCGTTTTGAGCTTGATGACGGTGGGCTTAACGATGTTGTTTTTGAAATTACATATTGTGCTGACCTTGACGGTATGGGCGGTGGATCACGTCCGGTTAGACCTTTACCTGAGGGTGGCGGATTTTTTGAAAACGTTTGGCGTGAATATAGAGAAAACAAGAATATATATTAAAGCAGGCATTGAGCTTGGTGGCCCTTGCTGCCAAGCTCATATTTTTAGCATTTTGTGTCAAATTCAGACACAGGGGGCGCGTTTTTTGCCCTTTAGGAGAAAAATATGAAAACAGGCTTAGTTTCTATTTCATTTAGAAAAAAGACCATTACAGAGCTAATAAAAGCCACAAAGGAAGCAGGGCTTGAGTATATCGAGTGGGGTGGCGATGTCCATGTACCCATGGGAAAAACACGCTATGCAAAGGCTGTGCGCAGACAAATGCACGGCTATGGGCTTAAGAGTGGATCATACGGCTCTTATTTCGGCTTTATGTACCATTGTGACGAGAACTACCCTTTGCCATTTAAGAAGGTTCTTAAAACTGCAAAAAGGCTTAGCGCAAAAACCGTTAGAGTTTGGCTGGGCTGGCCTAACTGCGGCTGCAAAAAGGGCTGTGACCAATATATTTGCAAAAAGGGCTACGACCGTGCTGTAAGAATAGCAAGAGAGCTTTGCGACCGGGCAAATGATGAGGGGCTTACCCTTTCTATTGAGTGCCATTTTAAGACTCTTACAGATGATTACCACGACACGCTTAAGTTTATTGAGGATGTTGGCAGAGATAATCTAAGGCTTTATTGGCAACCAAACCACGCAAAATCCTTTGAATATAACAAGGAAGCGCTTACTGCCCTTTTGCCTTACATTACAAATGTGCATGTATTTAACTGGGACGCCGCAGGCAAAAAGTATCCTCTTAGTGAGGGGGCTGACCAATGGCGTGAATACCTAAAAATTCTCAATGATGAAAACTCAAGTGAGCGCATATGCTTTCTTGAATTTATGCCGGACGGAGAGCTTGACTCACTAAAGGCAGAGGCAAAGACATTAAAAGATTTAATAGGAGAGCTGAAATGAATCTACTTGGAAAAGCAGCCGACCCAAAATTTTGGGCAGAGCTAAAGAATAAGCCAGAATATCAGTTTATTATTGATGCAGTTTTGAAGGATTATGACGAATGCTGCATTGGAGAGATTGAAACAACAAAGTTTTCAAAGTTCCGTCTTTTCCGTGACAAGGGAGATAGAACCACATACCAAAAGACGTTTTTCGCACGTCAGCACAGGCTTTACGTAATGGCACTTATGTGCCTACTCTATCCTGAAAACGAGGAGCATTTAGAGCTTTTACAGGACACAATTTGGGAAATTTGCGACCAGTATGTTTGGGCGCTCCCTGCTCATATCGAAAACATCGAGGAGCATAATAATTGTGAGCTTGACCTTGATGCAACCTCGATGTCCTACGGCCTTGCTATGATTAAGGTTATGCTAAATGACAGGCTACACCCTCTTATCAAGGCAAGAATTGACTACGAAATTAACAGGCGACTGATTGAGCCATTCTTTGCAAAGCGTTGGCATTGGGAATACAGGCAAAACAACTGGACAGCGGTTTGCGCCGGCTCTGTTGGCTGTACCATTATGCTTAACCGTCCGGAGCTTTTTGAAAAGGCAAAGGACCGTCTTAACGAGGATATGGCAAGCTATATAGCCTCTTACAAGGACGATGGCGTTTGCGTTGAGGGCGCCGGCTATTGGAGCTACGGCTTTGGTTACTATATGGAATATGCAAATATGCTAAAGATTTTTACAAATGGCGAGTGTGATTTGACCGCCGACCCTAAAATTCTTAACATTTCCACCTTCCTACAAAAGCTTTTCCTTGACAAGGATGTTATTGTAAACTATGGCGACTGCGGTGCAGGCACAGATGTTAAGGTGCCATCCGGCTTTATGTTTGGGCTTAAGGCTATTTATGGCGACAAGCTGGAGCTACCTCCCTTTGAGCGACTTGCTACACAGTGCCACTACTTCCCGTTTCTTTTGAAAGCATTTACCTGCTACGACAAATCATTTGTAGCTAAGGATATTTCGAATAATGCCACATACTACATGGGCGACTGCGGTTGGTTTACAAAAAGGACACCAAAATACGGCTTTTCTGCCCGTGGCGGATGTAACGGTGAAAGCCACAACCACAACGACGTTGGCTCCTTTATTTTGTCTGTTGACAACGACCAACTCATTGTTGATATGGGTGGCAGACCCTACACAAGACAATATTTCGAGCATGAAACAAGATATACTTTTCTTGAAACCTCATCAAGAGGTCACAACGTGCCGATTATCAACGGTAAATATCAAGCAAATATTCCGGAGGCGTACCCAACAACAAGCTATGAAAACGGCGTGTTCTCTGTTGACTTTAGAGTTGCTTATGACGCGCCTGAGGTAACTAAGCTTGTGCGCAATTATAAGCCTGAGGAGTCAAGAATTACCGTTACTGATATTTTCGAGGGTGTAAGCACTCTTACCGAAAGGCTTATTTCCTATGTTAAGCCAGAGATTGGTCAAGGCTTTGTAAAAATCGGAAAAGCTACCATTCTTTTCGATTCCACCCTTGCAAATGCGTCCTTTAGCGAGGATATACACGCAACTGATCTTTATGAAAACGGTGAGCTTAAAAACGGCACGACCGTTTACCTAACCGACATCACTGTAAAAGAGCCTAAGGACCTCTTTGAATTTGTAATTGAAATATAAAAAAAGGAGCCAATCGGCTCCTTTTTATTTACTTTACAGCTAAGCTTTTAGACACAGGGCTGGGTTTTTTAACTTGATTTTGATTTTTAGGGGGCGGAAGTGTCTTTGACTTTTCCATATGATTAACAAGGTTAATTGCTCTTGGTATAACACCAATTTCAACTGTGCTTTCCTTGAAAATTTCGCCATCACAGCAGACGGTGACAATACCCTCTACCTTAACACTCTTACACTTTTTATAAAGCAAGAACTCCTCTGTACCTGCCTTTAGCTCGCAGGCGTCTGCATCCTTTATGTGGGTGCCCTTTCTAAAGTCGCCTACAAGGCTTAAAAACGTAGCAGAGCTTATATCCTTAATGATTGTAACATCTAAAATGCCATCATCAAGCCTTGCACCGGGGGTAACCTTAAAGCCGCCGCCATACCACTTTCCGTTTCCAACAGCAATAAGAAGAAACTTGTCGTCAATTGTTTCCTCTGTGCCATCAAGGTATGTAAGTGTGACCCTTGCCTTAAGTGGCTTTTTATTTATAAGCTCTCCTAAAACCCCAAGAATGTATGCCATACCACCTGTTATAAGCGGAGATTTTTTAAGCTCCGCTGCTCTTTCAACCACAGAGCAGTCAAAGCCCATATTTACCACATTTATGGCATAGCGATGGTTAACACGCATAACATCTGCGCAAAACTCCCTTGGCATGCTGTCAAAGGACCTGACAAAGTCATTTCCGCTACCGATAGGTACAATTTTAAGGGATGCTGTGTCGTTGCAGCCGCTTTCCATAATCGCATTTATTGCCTTGTAAACCGTGCCATCGCCACCATAAACCGTAAAGCAGGTGTGTGGATTTTCCTTACAGGTGTCTATAATCAGCCTTGGAGTGTCCTCGGGGGACTTTGACACATAAACATGCTTTTCGTTTTTCAAATCGTTAAGCAGCCGTGTAACCATGCCCTTGCCGGCATTGGGATTTATAATATGAACTATTTGCTTTTCCGCAGTGCCGTTATTGCTCATTTTTTTATCTCCTTTATTTTGTTACCAGCCATTCAATAAGGTCGGTTTCCTCAAATGCCCTGTCCCAGCAGTTGTGAGAAAGGTCATCATAAATTGTAAATTCAACATTCTTGCCCTGCGCCTTGGCAGAATTTACCATAGCCTCAGACTGTGAAAGCGGAACAACATCATCAAGTCTGCCATGGAAAACACGGATTGGCATACCAAGTGCCCATGCGCGCCAGTTCATACCGCCACCGCAAAGTGGAGCAATTTTTGAAAACATCTCCGGATAAGTAAGCGCCATTTCCCAAGTGCCAAAGCCACCCATAGAAATGCCACAAAGGCTTATATTTGCTTTGTCTACCTGATTACTATTCGCAATGTCCTCAATAAGAGCCTTTAGCTCCCTTTTATAGTCAATCCAAGTGGTGTTATGTGGGCACTGAGGGGAAAGAGTATATGCTCTTATACCCTTATGCTCTTGATTTTTTGTAAAAAGCTTTGGTACGCAATAAATCTTTAGCTTTTCTATATCATCTCCGCGCTCTCCTGCGCCATGCAGAAAAACGATAAGAGGCAGCCTTTCATTTGGCTGAATATTGTCGGGACCGGTTAAAATATAGCCAAGCTGTGTGGCTTCAATACTTATTTTCTTGCTTTTTTCTTGCTTTATCATGGCTTTTACTCCTAACTTGCTGATATCTTATTCTAAGTTTAACATAATATTACTTAGTTGTCAAACATTAGATAAAATAAAAGCCCGTGTTCTTATGCACGGGCATATTATTTTAAGAAATTATTTAATGATTTTGCCGTAAACTGCGCCAAATGCTTGAGCAGCATTAGACTCATCTGTGTCAATATGCATAGCAGCGCTGAAGTTCGGATGAACTCTAACCACAACATCGCCAAAGATTGTTGTTCTGTCTGCGCTTTCAATCTTAACCATAACAATTTGCTTATCGCTAACGCCGGCTGCCTCAGCCTCTGCCGGTGTGAAGTGGATATGTCTCTTTGCGGCAATAACACCCTCAGAAAGCTCAACCTCGCCACATGGGCCAACAAGCTTGCATGGACCGGATGCGCTAACATCTCCACTCTCTCTAACCGGTGCATTAACACCAAGTGTTCTTGCATCTGTAAGAGAAACCTCAACCTGTGAAGCCTTTCTTTCAGGGCCGAGAACGATAACGTTCTTAATCTCGTTCTTTGGACCAACAACAGTTACTCTTTCCTCACAAGCAAACTGACCGGGCTGGCTAAGATCCTTCTTGTGTGTTAGCTGATGACCAGCACCGAAAAGGATGTCAACATGCTCTCTTGTTAGGTGTACATGACGTGCACTTGTTTCAACTAAAACCTTGTTACTCATTTTTATGTATCTCCTTAAATTTTATTCCGTTAATATATTAGCACATTTTTACTCGTTTGTAAACAATTGTATGATTTTTTTCTACAAAAAAGAACAAAATATTTGTATGAGCAAAATTATTAAATATCTAACTAAAGTATATAAGGAAGACGGGCTTAGTATTCTTGGCAGCTCAATTAGCTTTTTTGTAACTATTTCCGCAATACCATTTATAGCCCTGCTTCTTTTCCTTCTCGGCATGCTGTCCCCGGAGCTTGTTTCAGCCTTTGAGGAGCTTATAAAAAATCTCGTGCCGGAAGCACTTTTGGATGGCTTTTTTGTCATAATTGAAAAAATCAAGGAAACGGATATAAAAATATTCCTCCCTATTAGCATTATTACCGCTATATGGGCAAGCAGTAAAGGGGTTGGAGGTCTTTGCCGTGGAATAGAATCCGTTTACGATAAAAGCGACAGATGTGGTTGGCTTGCCTGTGCTATAAAAACAGTATTTAGAGCTGTGATTTTCTTTATTGTCACCGTGCTTTCCCTTGTGGTCTTTTCCCTTGGCAAGCTTCTTTACGAAAGCATAAGCACACAAAGCACAGCCATTCGAGTTTTGCTAACTGTTCTTGTTAAGCTACGCTTTGTGGCACTATTTTTCGTGCTTGCGCTTTTCTTTACCCTGCTTTATCGCTGTCTTTACAAGGAAAAGGGCTTATTAAAGCACCTGCCCGGAGCGCTATTTTCAGCCACAGGGTGGCTTGCTTTTACCTTTTTCTATTCAAAATTTCTTGACTATGTGCTATCTCGCCCCTCAATTTATCTTGGTATGGGTACCCTTGTATTTTTTATGCTTTGGGTCTACTTTTGCACAATTATTATGCTTCTCGGTGCAGAGCTTAACAAATACTATATTTACAAAAAGCACGGTATGGAAAATATGTAAAACAAAAGGAACGGCTTGTACCGTTCCTTTTTTATTAGCTTAGCTTTTTGTCAAGACGGAAAACGTCTCTGTAGCTTTCACGCTCTATTGCCACTCTTTCCTTTTCTCCCAAAAGAAGAATCTTTGGGCGATTTATTCTGTTATAGTTTGATGCCATTGAGTAGTTATATGCGCCTGTTACCAAAACGCCAACATAATCTCCACGGCAAACCTTAGGTAGATATATGCCCTCTCCTATAAGGTCGCCACTTTCACAGAGTCTGCCTGCAACCGTGCATTCATAGTCTGCCACCTGATCCATACGATTTGGGCAAACCACGGTGTATTTTGATTGATAAAGCGCATATCTTGGGTTATCGGACATACCGCCGTCAACCGCAACATAATTCTTGTAGCCGTCAATTTCCTTAACAGAGCCAACCTGATAAATGGTCATACCGCTATCAGCAACAATGCTCCTGCCCGGCTCCATAAGAATAATAGGTCTTTCAAGATTATATTTTTCAAGCTGTGTGTTTATATGCTCAGCAATTTGCTTTATGTTTTCCTCATAATCTATATACGGGTCGCTTTCCACATATCTTACGCCAAAGCCACCGCCAAGATTTAGGTATTTTGGGGTATATCCACAAGCAACCCTTATCTCATTTATAAACTCAAGCATAATGTCAGCAGCCTGACAAAACGGCTCAATCTCAAAAATCTGTGAGCCGATGTGGCAATGCAAGCCGGATAGCTCAATATTCTCAAGAGAAAGAGCTGTTTTTACAATTTCCATAGCTTGTCCTGTTTCAATAGCTGTGCCAAACTTACTATCTACGCTGCCTGTGGAAATTGCCTTGTGTGTATGGGGGTCAATGCCCGGGGTGATTCTTAGAAGAACCCTTTGCACCTTGTTATTTGCCCTTGCGATTTTGTCAATAGCATAAAGCTCATCATAGGTGTCAACCACAAAATGGCCAATGCCCTCATTTATTGCTGTTTCAATATCAAAATCTGTCTTGGAGTTGCCGTGGAAAAAGGCGTTTTCAAGGGGGAAGCCGGCTTCCTTAGCTGTATATAGCTCTCCTAAGGAAACTATATCAGTTTTAATACCCTCCTCCTTAGCAATTTGATAAATGCCAACGAAGGAAAGTGCTTTACTTGCATACAGAGGGCAAGAGCCCTTGCCAAAATGCTTCTCCATAGCGCCAAGGTAGGTGCGCATTCTGTTTCTTATTCTGTTTTCGTCAAGAAGCATAAGTGGCGTGCCGTGCTTTTTTGCAAGCTCTACCGTGTCGTAGCCTGCAAAGAAAAGCCTTGAGCCATTTACGCTTAAATTACTATGGAGTAATTCCATTTCCTCGCAATACATATTTTCTCCTTAAAGCAAGTCCCCGAAAACTCGGGGGCTTGTCCTATTTCTTAAACATATCCTGCATTGTGTATAGTCCCTTTTCCTTGCCTACAAGAAAGGCTGCTGCCTTTATTGCGCCGTCTGCAAAAAGCGAACGGTCATAAGCCGTGTGGGAAAGGACAAGCTGCTGAGAATCTGTTGTAATATAAACAGAATGCTCGCCAACTATGTTAGCCATACGAAGTGCATGGATGCCGATTTCATTTTTTGTGCGCTTGCTCTCTCCGCCTCTGCCGTATACATACTCTGCCTCGGGTCTTACCTCTTTTATAGAGTCAGCCACTGTAATTGCAGTACCGGACGGTGCGTCAACCTTACGATTGTGATGCGCCTCAACGATTTCTATATCAGCATCGGGAAATGCCCTTGCAGCCTCCTTTGCAAAATCGCAAAGCAGGGCAATACCAATGGACATATTTGATGCCAAAAATACAGGAACCCTTTGTGCCGCCTTGGCAACCATAGCCTTATCACTATCGTCAAGCGCGGTTGTTGCAATAATAACAGGTCTTTGAACCTTAATTGCATATTCCAAAACACCCTTTACAAGTGTATGGAAGGAAAAGTCGATTATAACGTCGGGTGTGCCCTCAACCTTATCAAAGCTATCGTAATGAGTATAGCTCTCATTGCCTGTGGTAACGTGGTCTACACCACAAAATAGCTCCATATCCTCTCTCTTAGAAAGCTGGTTTATAACGTGTCCACCCATTTTTCCGTTAGAGCCGTGAACCAATACTCTTATCATACATCAAGCCCCTGCTCTCTCATAAGCTTAAGCATAACCTCATACTTAGCCTCGCTCATAGGTGTAAGCGGAAGCCTTAGAGTGTTTGTGCCATAGCCCATCTTTGCCATTGCAGCCTTTACAGGAATTGGGTTAACCTCAGAGAAAAGACTATCAATAACTGCGTGAAGGTCAAACTGGATTTGTCTTGCGCCCTCGATGTCGCCCTTTAGGAATTTTTCGCACATCAAAGAGGTCTTTCTTGGCAAGATGTTAGACACAACAGAGATTACACCCTTGCCGCCAAGGGACATAATTGGCACGATTTGGTCATCATTACCGCTATACATATCAAGGCTTTCGCTAACATAAGACATAGTTTCAACAATCTTGCTGATATTACCGTTAGCTTCCTTAATTGCGATAATGTTTTCGTGCTCCATAAGCGCCTTATAGGTAGCAGGCTCAATATTAACACCTGTTCTGGACGGAACGTTGTAAAGAATTACAGGCACTGTGCTATGGTCAGCAAGCGCTGTAAACATTTTTATAAGGCCTACCTGTGTAGCCTTGTTATAGTATGGTGCAACGGTAAGAACAGCGTCAGCCCCTGCCTCGCACGCATATTTTGTGAGGGAAAGCGCATAATCTAAATCGTTACTACCTGTGCCAGCAATTACAGGAACACGCTTGTTTGCTTTTTTTACAACACGGGCAATAACCTCCCTGTGCTCCTCGTCTGTAAGAGTAGAAGCCTCACCGGTTGTGCCGCATGCAACAAGGGCGCTAACACCCTCAGCAATCTGCCAGTCAACAAGCCTGTCAAGAGCCTCGTAATCAACGCTACCATCCTCACGCATAGGGGTAACAAGGGCAGTTGCAACGCCTTCAAACAATGTTTTCTTCATAATTGTACCTCGCTGTATATAAAAGATTTTAGTTTACTAAAGTAATGTACATATTATAACAATATTTTTTGCCTGTGTCAAGATATATACAAAACTTACGCAAAATTTTTGCGTACGTATTGACATTGACCTTTTTTGGGTGTATAATCAAAGCATATTTTTTTAAGGGGGCAATTTTTATGAAAAGAATTGTTACAATTCAAGACATTTCATGCTTTGGCAAGTGTTCCATTACCGTTGCACTTCCACTTATTTCCGCAATGGGCATTGAGTGCGCAATTTTACCGACCTCAATTCTCTCTACTCATACAGGTGGCTTTACCGGCTTTACCTTCCGCGATTTAAGTGATGACATTCCCGATATTTCAAACCATTGGCAAAGCTGCAAAATAGACTTTGATACCATATACACAGGCTATCTCGGAAACGAAAAGCAAATCAATTATACTATTGACTTTATAAAGGCGTTCAAGAAGGAAAACACACTTGTTTTTGTTGACCCTGCCATGGCAGATAACGGTAAAATGTACGTTGGCTTTGACAAGGACTTCCCTGCCCATATGGCTAGGCTTTGCTCCGTTGCTGACATTATCGTTCCTAACATAACAGAGGCTTGCTTCCTGTTAGATGTTCCGTACACACAGGACTACGACGAGGATTACATAAAAAATATGCTTGTTGACCTATGCAAGCTAGGTACAAAAAAGGCTGTTTTGACCGGTGTTTCCTTTGATAAACAGACACAGGGTGCTTATTTTTACGATAGCGAGAGTGGAAAATACCACTTCTACAAGAGAGATACAATCCCTGCCTCATTCCACGGCACGGGAGATACATTTTCCTCTGTTTTTGCAGGCGCATTAACCCGTGGTTTTGATATAGAAAGAGCTATTAAAACAGCTGTTGACTTTACAGTTTTGACAATAGAAAAGACTCTTCCGGACAAGGAAAGCCACCCATATGGCACTAAGTTTGAGGAGTGTATCCCTCAGCTTGTTGATATGATAAAATAAAAAATCGGCTTTTTGCCGATTTTTTCTTTTTCCTTATTGTTTTTTTACTCTCTATGTGCTAATATACCCTTGGGTGATGAAATGGACGAAAAATTACTTAAAAGGAGCAGGCTCTACTACATAATTGAGGCTGCCCTTGAATATTTTATTTCTATACTTGTAGCCGGCACCTTTTTGGCTACACTTACAAACGACTTAGGCTTTGATACAGCCACAACGGGAGTTATTTCCTCTATTATTTCCCTGGGCTGTGTTTTTCAGCTTATTGCTATGTTTGTGTTCAGAGGCAGGGTTAAGACCCCTGTTATTATACTAAGCATATTTAACCAGCTGCTTTTTACCGTGCTTTATGTTATTCCTCTTTTGGGTGGCGATGAGGCGCTGAAGCGGACGCTGTTTGTGATTGCAATTTTTGTGGCATATCTTGTTTACAATATTGCTCACCCTGCAAAGATTGACTGGCTTATGTCCTTGGTGGACGATACAAAGCGTGGGCGCTTTACTGCAACAAAGGAAATTGTTTCCTTAATAAGTGGTACGGCATTTACATTTGCTATGGGCTTTGTTATTGACTATTTTGAAGCAAAAAATGACTTAAAGAGCGCATTTATTGTAATTGCAATTGGCATGGGTGTGCTTACACTTATGCACACGCTAACAATGGTGCTTACCGTTGAAAAGCCGAAGGATACAGAGCAAAAGCAAGGCTTTAAGGACACTATGAGGGTGCTTTCAGACAAAAATGTTATAAAGGTAACCCTTGCCTTTACCCTTTGGTATATTGCCAATAGCTTTACAACCCCCTTCTATGGTGCTTATCAAAGAGATGTGGACGGACTTAACTTCCCTATGTGGTTTATCTCTATTCTGGCAGCAGTTTATGCCGTGGCAAGAAGTGCATTTTCCTATGTTTGGGGCGCTTATGCAGATAAATACTCCTTTACAAATATGATTAGAATCTGCTTTGGTGTTGCAGGGGTTGGCTTTTTATTTAATGTCTTCTGCGTACCATCAAACGGTTGGGTTATTTATACCATTTATTACATATTTAACGCAATTGCAATGGCCGGTATAAACAGCGCACTTATCAACCTTTGCTTTGACTATGTTAGCGAAGAAAAAAGGCGTAGCGCATTGGCAGTTTCCCAAGCGATTGCCGGTCTTGTGGGATTTATTACCACTATGGCGGTTAGCCCTCTTGTTAGCTATATTGAATCAAGCGGAAATGTGCTTTTTGGCATACATATGTATCCAACACAGTTAACCTCGTTGGTTAGCGCCTTGCTTACTGTTGTTTGCATTATTTATGTTAGCATTTTTATGGTAAGGAAACGTGTAAATAATACAGAAATGCAGACACAGGGTGAAGAAAATCAATAAAAAAAGACGGGCATGCCCGTCTTTTTATTTGTGTTAGCTTACTTTCCTGTCTCTTCCTTCTTCTCTCCCTTTGGTCTTGGTGCAAAGCCGAAGATTGAGTAGAAGAATGAGAACACACAGCTAATGCCGAGATAAATCGGATAGTAGTTAAAGCTATATGTGTAGTAGCGTGAGTTTTGTCCATATCTTTGAATTGTGTCAACCCATTGACCATAGTCAATACCCATATGAATAAGTGGAATTAATATGAGAATAAGCGCTGAAATGCTTACAAATACTATTGGAAGAACGTTGTATTTTCCGTTTACCTCCTTAGTCATCTCATAGGACTTTTCCGGGAACACGTGGAATTTGTAGCCACCGAGTGTCCAAATATATGTAAACACCGATGTAATTGTGTAAAGAACTGTAAGCGTTGGGATTGCCATTGCCTCCAAGAAATAGAGGAAGAAGATTGCCGGCCAGGAAATGATGTAAATTACTGTTTGCGGTGCGTGTCTTACATCCTTACCCTCAGCATTTACAAGACCATGAAGCGCTCTTATAGGAGCTGTTATTACTCTATGGAAAAATGCAACGCACATGTAAATGCCGGCAAAAACCAAGGTACAAGCAATAAATGGAACCATAATTATTGCAGTAATAACAGCCAAAAACAGGTTCATTACCTTGTACTTTTTGAAGCTAAATGCTTCACGCATGAGATTTTTCATGCATTCGATGTAATCGATTTTAAGTAGATTATTCATTTTTCTCTCCTTTCGTGTCGACTTTTGTAGCCGAACTAGGTAAATAATATCACAATTTGAGATATTTGTCAATATCACAATTTGAGATAGTTTATAATTATCTTGAAGGGAGTGGTTGTAATGCGCATTAAAGACCTGCGCGAGGATGCAGATTTAACACAAAAGCAAATTGCTGATTTTTTGCATATTAAGCAAAACACCTATTCCCAATACGAAAACGGGCACCGGCAAATCCCTATTGAGGTGCTTATAAAGCTTGCTCGCTTTTATAACACAAGCATAGACTATTTAGTGGGAGAAACACACAACAAAAAAAGATACTACTAAGCACAGATATCTGTGCTTTTTCTTTTACTAATCGCAAAATCTCTTCTCTGCGATTATGGCATTTTCCCTACCCTGTGTCAATAATTCGGCACATTTTGAGCCTGTAAAAAGTTTTTTAATTTTAGTATTGACAACAAAGACAAAATATGCTAAAATACTAAAGCAATATTGGGATGTAGCCAAGCGGTAAGGCACCAGACTTTGACTCTGGCATTTCGATGGTTCGAACCCATCCATCCCAGCCAAGGAACGAGCACCTCTTTTGAGGTGCTTTTTTCGTTCCTTGGCTGGGATGGATGTTTCCTCGCACCAGCCTCCTTGCTTGCAAGGATATGGTTCGTAAGCAAGCCGAAAGGTGTCTGGGAGCTTGCTCACAAGCACCTCGGCGCAGATCATTTTCCTTTGAGAAAATGTAGCCATCCTTTGCAGCCAAGAAAGACCTAATCCGAACCATCGGGTTAGGTCTTTCTCTTTTTGGCTGGGATGGTAAAGGTTCGACCACTTTGTGTTGCACTGCAACACAAATATGGTTCGTTCTTTTGCCCTAAGGCGTTGTCTGCTTGCAAGGATAAGCCGTGGGCAAAAGCCTCGCGTAGCGAGAAGCCATCCACTTGTTACTTTTTCAAAGTTTTCATCTTCAAGCTATCCTTCTCTATTTTCAGCGAGCCGATTATTTGAATTGAATAAGAAAAACTTTTCCAATTTATATTGACATTACTGTTTTGGTAATGGTAGAATAACCTTAGCTATATTAATGTAATTTTGGAGGGTTTATTATGGCTAAAAAAGATAGTATGAGCATTATGAATGAATACAAAAATGCTCCACAAAAGGAAAAGATTGAATCTAAGAGAATTTTGAAGGTTGCAATCATCGGCACAGGCTGGATTGCTGATGCCCATGCAAACAAATACAAGGATATGAGCGATGTTGAAATTGTTGCTCTTGCTGACCTTGTGCCCGGCAAGGCTGAAAGGTTTGCCAAGAAATGGGATATTCCAAACGCAAGATGCTACCTTTCTCACAAGGAGCTTTTAGATGCTGAGACAGACCTTGATGCAGTTTCTATTTGTACATATAACAGAACTCACGCAGAATGCACAATTTATGCTCTTAAGAAGGGTGTAAACGTTCTTTGTGAAAAGCCAATGTCCGTTACACTTGAGGAAGCTGTTGAGATGCGCCGTGCTGAAAAGGAAAGCGGAAAAATCCTTTCTATCGGATTCCAGCCAAGAATGGACCCTAACATGAAGAAAATCAAGGAAATTGTAGAATCCGGTGTTCTTGGAGATATTTACTACATCCAAACAGGCGGTGGCCGTAGAAGAGGCATACCAACACCGTTTGGCACAACATTTATTGAGGACAAAACAGCCGGAATCGGCGCAATGGGCGACATAGGCTGCTACTCTCTTGATATGGTGCTTAACGCAATCGGTTATCCAAAGCCACTTACAGTCAGCGGATATAAGTCCGATTTCTTTGGAAAGGACCCAAAAACATATCCTTGGCACCCTGAATATGCAGAATTATTTGGAGTTGAGGACTTTGCTGCCGGCTTTATACGTCTTGAGGGTGGAATCATCCTTGACTTCCGTATTGCTTGGGCTATGAACCTTGATACCCCAGGTGATACAATTATTATGGGTAAGAAGGGCTCTCTCCGTATCCCTTCAACCGAATGCTGGAACGGCTCCGTTGGTGGACCAATGAAGGTATACAGTGAAATGGCAGGCTCTCAGGTTTGCACAGAAATTCCTATTATACAGTCCCCTGATATTTTCCACGAAAAGCTACGCTCCTTCCTTGATGCTATAATCACAGGTGGAAAGGCTCCTGTTCCAAGTGAACAAATTATTATAAACCAAGCTATTATTGATGGTATTATTAAATCCGCCGAGCTTGGTAAAGAGATTGAAATCAATATCCCTGAGGTTTAATGGGCTAAAAAAAGGACACTATATAGTGTCCTTTTTGTTTTTATTTTCCAAAAGTAATATCGTTTACAATTTGGCAAATTTGCAAAATTATATGATTATCAAGCTCCATAAAGGGAAGTGGCTCTGCTCTTTTGCCTGTCAAGGTGGTTAGCCATGTTAACGCTACGGCGTATCTGCCGTAGGTGTGGCTCATATGAAATCCGTCACAGCATAGGGACTGCCCACCGTTTTTATAATCAAAGGCAGAAATGCACTCGCGCATTTTTTGAATAACCTTACCTGACGGAATAATTTCTGCATTTATTTGCTCTCTTGCAATTTCTGATGCGTCGCAAATGGAATTAAACATTTTTTCTTGGTTATTTTCGTAGTTTGCAAAGCCAAAATGATCAGAGTCAATTTCGTATGCCCAGGTGCTATGAAAATATAGCCTTGCATCGGGCTGACATTTTCTGACATAGTCTGCAAGCTGACTAAGATAGGGCTCATATGTTTCATACATTCCAGAAAAATGGCTCACCTGCTGAAGAGTCACTACATCAAAGCTATCACTTTCTATAATTTCCTTGATGGTAACAAGCTCCTTTTCCCAATCCCCACCGTTTATGCTAAGGAGATAATTTTTATTATTATCTGCCATATTATTATAGTGGGCTTCAAGGCTACAGCCACCGATAGCCAAATTAACGGTTGATATTTCTATTCCCCTTTGCTCTGCTAATTTGTGCAAATACGCATGTGCATCAGCAGAAAAGCTGTTTCCGATAGATAATATTTTCATTTTCCGTCCTCCGTTGCTTTTTCTTAAGTTTATCACGTTTTATCTTGTTTTACAAGAAGGTTTTCCACTTAAATCAAGGTGCTTGATTTCATCTTAATGCAAATTTTTCAAAATACACATTTTATCCGGGTGGCTTTTTTGCCACAGAAGCTTATTATTTTGCACAAAAATTTCATTTTTTACGGGCGCTCTATTCAAATATTGCTTATTTTATGTTATAATTAAAAAAACGAGAAAATAGAAAATGATGCATATTTTCTATGTTTTGTGATGATGCGCAGATTAGATTGAGGTAATTATATGGAAAAATATGCTTGGAAAGCAAAAATTGTTGATGGGGCGCTTGAAGAATATATACGCCGCCATGATGCTATATGGGACGAAATGAAGGAGGTTTTGGACCGTGCCGGCATTGTCAACTACACTATTTGGAATGTAGGTAATGAGCTTTTTGGCTACTACGAATGCACAAAGGGCATTGAATATGCCGCTAAGGTTCAAAGAGAAAGCCCTGTTGTTGACAAGTGGAACGAATATATGAAGGATATTCTTATAATGGAGCTTGACCCGATAACAGGGGCACAGCCGCAGCTTAAAAGGGTGTTTACATTTAAGTAAAGAGGAAATTTATGAAGTTAAATTGGAAAAGCAGTATTGCATATTTTTTGATTATACAAGCTACTGTTTTGGTAATAGGCTTGTTCTTTAACGGACCATTTTTTGTGCTGATAAGGTTTTCAAATCTTGACAAGCAAGTCGAGGATATTATCTCGGTGGTTGCCGAGACTGCCTTGGAGCTGCTAACAAGATTTATTGTATTTTTTATATTCTTCAAAAACAACCGAGGCTTAACCTTTCCACAGTTTTGCCTTGACTACTCCCCGGCTTTTGGAGCAAGACTGATCTTCTCTCTTTGCACCCATTTTGCCTTTTGGTCAGCAGGCGGAAGCATCAATCTTTGGGGCGCGATTTTAGGAAATCGCTTAATAAGCCAACATATTTTAACAATGTTAGATGTGCCTATTTGGCTTTATTTAATTGTATTTTTCGTTTTTGAGGGTCTTTTTGTGCTTAGTGCCTTTGGCGCATACAAAATCGCCTTGCACCAAAGAAAAAAATTACAAAAGGAGCTTTTTGCCGAGGCATCTGATAAAAATAAGAACGAGGAATAATATGAACACTATCAAATTTAGGAAGAAGCAAGCAAGGGTGGTTGCACACAGGGGGCTTTCGGGCATTGAAAAGGAAAACACCACCTCTGCTTTTGTGGCAGCAGGAAACCACTCCTACTTCGCCATCGAAACTGATATACATAGGACAATAGATGGGCATTTTGTAATAAACCACGACCCCGATTTTATGCGTGTTGCAGGGGTTAACTTGGTGATTGAGGAGTCTACGCTTGAACAAATACAGAATATCGTGCTGTATGATATGGATGGAACAAAAAATCGAAATGATTTAAGGCCCTGTGTCTTAGAAAACTATCTTGCTATATGCAAAAGATATGACAAAAATTGCGTTTTAGAATTAAAATCCGACTTTACACAAGAGGAAATTCTGAAGATTATTGATATTGCTCGCTCCTTTGAATATCTTGACAGGATTATGTTCATTTCCTTTAATTATGATAACTTATTAAAAATAAGAAGCGTTCTACCAAGCCACCCTGCGGCATACCTGTTTTGGGGAATAACCGACGAGATTTTAGACCAGCTTGAAAGGGATAAAATCGACGTGGATGTTTATCACGATGGTCTTACCCAGAAGCAAATTGATAATGCCCACTCCCGTGGGCTTAGTGTAAACTGCTGGACAGTAAACGAAAGGGCCGAGGGTAGTCGCCTTGCTAAGTGGGGCATTGATTATATCACAACAAACATACTTGAATAACAAAAAACAGCGACACGTGTCGCTGTTTTTCTTTTTTATACTACTAATAAAATGCTGAGGAGCAGCAAAATCTCTATTAAGAGTGGCAAGAAGGTCAAGATGCCAGACCATATCTTCTCCCCTATTTTTTCCTTGCCCTTATACCTTTTTAGCGTGCCAACAAATGCTATTGCGCCAAGGGTTGTTGATGGAATGTAGAAAACAAGGGCAATTATTGCGCCAATTAATGCAAAAACAGCATAAATGGCGTTGCCAAGTCCGCTTAGGTCCACCTGTGCTTCCGGGTCCGGAACGGTTGTTAAAACATCAACCAAAAGAGGTATGAAAAACACCAAAAGCGCTATTGTTACAACGGCACAGATAATGGTGCTTATAATTTTATGTGCCTTGTAGCTCCTTGTCCTCTTTGAATAATCTATTTTCTGAATATTTTTTGCGGGTGCCGGGGCTTTTTCTTCGGTCTTTGGCTCTGCCTTAGCCTGTGACTTTGGTTCTACCTTGGGCTCTATCTTTTGTTTTGGCTTTGGTTCTGTCTTAGGTTCTACCTTAGCCTCTAGCTTTGGTTCTGCCTTAGGCTCTGTTTTGGGTTCAGCCTGTAGTCGTTGAGAGGCTTCCGGCTTTACCTCGGTAATTTTAATGTCGTTATTTTCCATAATAACACCTCCATCCATCTTTATTTTACCACATAGTAGCCTTATGTGCAATATTTTTGACAAAAAAAGACCTTGGAAATGCCTTTCCAAGGTCAATTTTATGTTATTTAACCAAGAATCTCTTGATTTTTCTTGCCGCTGTCTTTTCAAATGGCTCCTTACGAAGCTCGATGTGGCTAATATGCTTGTAGTTTACAAGCTTTTTGTTTATCTTTAGAACCTCGGTTTGAATTGCCTCGTAGATAACCTCATCATCGTGGTAGCCGGCTGCATCACATTCTTCAACATTAGGAACAACGATAGCAACAATATCAACCTCGCCACTTTCCTGCTCTCTACCCACAACAACAACCTCGGAAACAAGCGGAATGTTCTCAATATATTCCTCAATTTCCTCAGGGAAAACGTTTTTACCGTTAGATGCGATAATAATGTTCTTCTTTCTGCCTGTTAGGTATAGATAGCCCTTCTTATCAACGTAACCGTAGTCGCCTGTTCTGAACCAGCCCTCGTCATCAATAACCTCGGCTGTAAGATGTGGTGCGTTATAGTAGCCAAGCATAACGTTGTCGCCCTTAACAACCACCTCGCCAAAGCTATCGCCTTCCTTTTCCTTGTCTATGCGAATTTGCATACCGGGCATAAGCGTACCGCAGGATGCCGGGTTATAGTCTGTAAGCGGAATAACTGAAATAAGCGGTGCGCACTCTGTAATTCCATAGCCCTGTGAAACGTGAATGCCTAAGCTCTTAAGACCGTCAACAAGCTCCGGATTAAGGGCAGCGCCGCCAACGATAAAGTATCTTATTCTTCCACCAAGACCGTCAAGCACCTGCTGGAAAAGCTTACGACGGCGATCCACGGAGAAATGGAAGAAGTTTGCAAGACCTATACCAAACTTAACTGTCTTTTCCTTGCCCTGCTTTTGAATACCCTTCCAAATTGACTTATAAAGTGTTTGTGCAAAAAGCGGAACCAAAGTCATAACGCTTGGCGCAAATTGCTTAACATTTTTAGCAACATACTTAATACCGTCGCTGATATTTATGGTCATACCATAAAGCATTGGTGCAAGTATGCCTGCGCTCATTTCATAGGTGTGATGGATTGGCAAAACGGAAAGAACCGCATCATCCTTTGTCAGAACATTAAGTGTTGGCTCAATGCCCTTCATAACTGCGCAAATATTCTTTTGTGAAAGCATAACACCCTTTGAGGTGCCTGTTGTACCTGAGGTGAAAAGAAGAACGGAAAGCCCCTCCTTATTCTGCTCCGGAAGAACAAAATCTCCACCGATTTCTGCATACTCCCTCTCGCCAAGGGCAAGAAGGTTATTAAAGGTGGTGTACTTCTCCTCCTTATACTCCTCGGTTGTCGAGGTTGTAAAGGTTGATTTATCGTTTTTAACAAAAAGCTTTACGCTTGGAAGCTCATTTCCTCTTTCGCTAAATAGCTTTTCAAAGGTGTGTGAATATACAACGGCCTTTGCCTCTGCAATATTGATAAAGTTTATAATCTCGTCCTCTAATACGCCCGGGTCAAGCGGAACGATTGTGCCGCCTGCTGAAACTACCGATACATAGGTTGTAATCCATTGAACAGAGGTCTCGCCCATAACAATAACCTTGTCATCCTTGCTGATAAGCTTAGAATATGCAAGTATCATTTTTTGCAAAAATGGCATATATTGGTCGTATGTTACTGTAACAAGTGAATCCTCATGATTGTTTTCTCTGTTAAATCTGTAAAGAGGATGACCCTCGCCTGCAATTTGCGCACCTCTTTCAAATATTTGATAAATGCATTCTATATCTTTTATATCTAAAATTTGATTACTCATTTATTCTCCCTTAACAAGGCTGGCAATACCACTATCAATACCTGCCAAAACCTCGTAAAACATCTCAAGCTTCTTCATTGACAAGCGTGCGTCAACATGCTCAAGACAATCCTGTACAATTCCTTTTATAATTTCGTTTATCTTCTGTCCCTCTTCAGTTAGCACAAGCTTAGCCTTGTATTTGCCAACTGCGTCGTCACTCCTCTTTATGTACTGCTTCTCCATAAGCTCGCTTGTCATACGAGAAATAAACGCCTTGTCTACCCCGCATGCCTCGGAAAGCGCAACAGGTGAAAGTCCACCCTCGCTCTTGCCAAGCTGCATAATACATATAATGTGTGAGCTACGAAGTCCATATGGCTCCATTTTTTCATCTGCGATTCTCTTAATATTTTTTGAAATTCTTTCGATGTAGAGCACAAACGGTGTAAATCTCTCTGTGTCCATCAATCCCTCCTCGTTGTCGCCGTGGCAAAAAGGGCCTTAAGCCCTTATAACCATTGAATTTGCGCGGTTTTATGTTGACTTATCAACATTTTAATTATACACCCATTTGTCCGTTTTGTCAAGTGTTTTAGAAAAAACTGCTAATTCAGGTTATTTTTGCTGTGTTTTTGAAAAGTTTGTGAAAAATAATACAAAATTATTGAGTTGTTTCCTTAGTTATGATATACTATAATTAATAAAATATTTATTAAAAAGGAGATTTATTTCTATGGCAAACAGATTTATTCTCAACGAAACATCTTATTTTGGTGCCGGCTCCCGTGAGGTGCTTGGTGGCGAGGTTCAAAAAAGAGGCTACTCTAAGGCATTTATCGTAGCTGATAAGGACCTTATCCAGTTCGGTATCGTTGCAAAGGTTACAGACGCGCTTGAGGGCTTTCCTTACGAAATCTTTTCCGATTTCAAGGCTAACCCAACTGTAAACAATGTTAAAGCCGGCGTTGATGCTTACAAAGCATCCGGTGCAGACTTTATTATCGCTGTTGGCGGTGGCTCTGCCATTGACACAGCTAAGGGCATTGCTATCATTATTAATAACCCGGAGTTTTCCGACGTTGTTTCCCTTGAGGGTGTTGCTGACACAAAGAATAAGTGTGTTGACATTATTGCTCTTCCTACAACTGCCGGTACTGCTGCTGAGGTTACAATCAACTATGTTATAACAGACGAGGAAAGCGGAAGAAAGATGGTTTGTGTAGACCCTAACGACATTCCTGTTCTTGCTATTGTTGATGCCGAGCTTATGGCTACAATGCCTGCCTGTCTTACTGCTGCAACCGGTATGGACGCGCTTACACACGCTATTGAGGGCTACATCACAAAGGGTGCTTGGGAGCTTTCAAATATACTTGAAATCAATGCAATTAAGATTATTTCCGATAACCTAAGGGCTGCTACATACGAGGGCGATAATATGAAGGCAAGAGAGCAAATGGCTCTTGGTCAATATGTTGCCGGCATGGCATTTTCTAACGTAGGTCTTGGCTGTGTACACTCAATGGCGCACCCACTTGGCGCGCGCTTTGACATTGCCCACGGTGTTGCTAACGCTCTTCTCCTTCCATATGTTATGGAGTTCAATATGCCATCCTGCGTGGTTAAATACGGCAGAATTGCTAAGGCTATGGGCGTTGATACAGCAAATATGACTAAGGAAGAGGCTGCACAGGCTGCAGTTGATGCTGTTAAGCAGCTTTCCTTGGACCTTAAGATTCCTCAAACTCTTCGCGAAATCAACATTCCAGAGGATGCTCTTGAGCAGCTTGCTAACGATGCATTTAATGATGTTTGCACAGGTGGTAACCCAAGAGATATTACCGAGGCTGACATTCTTGAGCTTTATAAGAAAGCATTTTAATAATAAAATTAGGGCGTAACCTGCTTACGCCCTTTTTTATATTAATGATATTGCAATAATATTATTTTTTTGATATAATATATTATATGAGTATTTTAGATGAAATTGTTAGCTGTAGTGAGCGCTCCTATGGGGACTTTACCTACAAGCTTATTCCTACAATCAAGCGTGAGGACATTTTAGGGCTACGCGCGCCTTTGGCAAGGAAAATTGCCAAAAAATATGCGGGGACAAAGGAGGGTGCGACATTTCTTTCCTCTCTGCCACACAGATATCATGACGAAAATATGGTACACGCCTTTATGCTTGGATATATGGGGGAAGGCTCTCTTTTATTTGCCACGAGGTTTTTGGGTTATGTGGACAACTGGGCAGTATGCGACAGCCTTGCCTCAGGTGTTAAGGCTCTTTTTAAGGACAGAGAAAAAATGCTGCCTTATATTAAGTGCTGGCTAAAATCGGAACAGAGCTACAGGGTACGCTTTGGGCTTGTTTGTCTGCTTAACTACTATGTAGACAGAGAGCATATAGATGATGTTCTTGCCCTCTCTTGCAAAATCAAGAGTGATGAATACTACATAAACATGGCAAATGCTTGGCTTATCAGCGTTTGTCTTGTAAAGGAATATGAAAGCACAATTTCACTTATAGAAAACGGTGCTTTTGATATTTGGACACATAACAAGGCAATACAAAAGGCTTTAGAAAGCTATAGAATTTCAAAGGAGAAAAAGGACTATTTAAGGTCCTTAAGAAAAAAATGAAGGTAAAGATTAAAAGGCTAAACGAAAGGGCTATTATACCAACCTACGGCTCTGACTATGCGGCAGGGGCTGACCTTTATGCCTGCACAGAGGGCGAGGTTACTATTGATGCCGGTCAAACTGTGCTTATAAAGACAGGCCTTGCCCTTGAGGTGCCTGTTGGATATGGCGCTTTCATATACGCAAGAAGCGGTCTTGCATCAAAGCGCGGTCTTGCCCCCGCAAACAAGGTGGGCGTTGTTGACTGCGACTATCGTGGAGAGGTTATGGTGGCGCTACACAACCATTCAAGCATTTCACAGACGATAAACCACGGCGAAAGGATTGCCCAAATGGTTATTGCACCATATATTACAGCAGAATTTGAAGAGGTAGATGAGCTATCCGAAACTATCCGCGGTGCAGGTGGCTTTGGCTCAACCGGTAAGTAATGATAGATAAAAATAAGGGCTACATTTTCTTTATAAGGCACGGGCAAACCCAGTGGAATGTGCTAAGGAAAATGCAAGGCAGAGATGATATTCCCTTAAACGAGCTGGGGCTTAGCCAAGCCCACGAGGCAGCCGAGGGGATAAAAGGAGCTTGCGAAAACGCAGGCTTTAGGTTTAACAGGGTTATAACAAGTCCCCTTTTACGCGCTAAGAAAACAGGAGAGCTGATTGCCGCGGCTGTGGGCTGTCCTTGCTTTAGTGATGACAGGCTAATTGAGAGGGACTTTGGCATACTTTCCGGTACGCAATACAGCCCTAATAGCAAGGCTATTTCCGAGGACGTTTCGGTACAGGGGCTTGAGCCGCTTGATGATGTGCTGAGCCGTGTTACGGAGTTTGTAAAGGAAAATGCAAAAATCGGTGAGAATGTTTTGGCAGTCAGCCACGGCTCTGCCACTAAGATTTTTGCCCTTTCTGTAAAAAAAGCTCCTTGGGTTACAAATTATAACGAGCTTCTAAAAAATTGCCATATGATTGCCTATTCCTATGACGGAAACCAGGTTGTTATGGAGGGATATAACCTATCCCCTGCTGATTTAGAGGCGTTTGTGAGGGAAAGCAAATGAGTGAAGAAAAAAGCGTGGCAAGGGTGCCACTTTCAAAAAACAAAGCCTTTAAGAGGGTTCTTTTCGGTGTGCTGGGTGTGCTTGCTGTTGCGGCTATTGTAGTTTTCATAATAATTACTGTGATTAAGTTTACAGAGGACAGCAGTCCTAAATATGATGAAAGCTATCAATATGACGGTATTTCCTTAGTTGGCACCTGGCGTGAATACAATCACGACGATAGCGGTTACCTTTTATACGAATACAAATCAGATGGCACTATTACAAAGACATCCTATACCTATGGTATAAAAGATCAGCAAATTACCGGCACGTACAAGGTTTCCCTGCCTAACTCTATTACCATTGAATATGGGGACACAAGGGAAACTAGCAACTTCTCTATTGACGAAATAGGCACGCTTGTGCTTTACACCCTTGGAGATATGGGCTATGAGCATCGTGCATTTGTACCAAGTGACCTTACCTTTGCAAAGGGCGAGAACAAGCTTTTGGGTAGCTGGCGACTAAAGGAAAACAACGATATAAGCATTACCTTTGGAAATGACGGATATGGTAATTTTGCGTATATTTCCAACCCTAACAAGAGAGATGATTTTGCTTACTCCTACAGAGGAGATAGCGAGCTTTATATGCTTTATGTAATCAGATTTGAGGGCACGCCGGATATACCCTCCGGCAGCATAATGGCGCCATCCTACAAGATTGAGGGCGATACCCTTACCATTTACGGCAACGACGCAAATGGCGGTTATATTGAGCAGATTTACGAAAGGATAAAATAATATGGAGCTATATGAAAAAAAGCTTTGCTCAAGACAAATCTTTGACGGCAAGGTTGTAAAGCTTTATGTTGACACGGTAGAGCTACCAAACGGAAAAGAGGCTATACGTGAGATTGTGCGCCACCCCGGCGCTGTTTGCGTTGTTCCTGTTACAGACGACAATCAGGTGGTTATGGTGCGCCAATTTAGATATCCATTTAATGAGGTTTTGCTTGAAATCCCTGCCGGCAAGCTTGAAAAGGGCGAGGACCCGCTTGAGGCTGTAAAGCGTGAGCTTGAGGAGGAAAGCGGTGCTGTAGCCGGCAATATCCAACATATTGGCGAGCTTTATACTACTGTTGCTATTTTTGATGAAAAAATACAGATTTATCTTGCAACCGACCTAACCTTTAAGGACTCACATCCTGATGAGGATGAGTTTGTTGAGGTAACAAAAATACCTCTTGACACTCTTGTTAATATGGTTATGAATGGGGAAATAAAGGACGCAAAAACCCAAATTGCCATACTTAAGGCTGATAGAATCTTAGCAACAAAACATTCGAACTGAACTGTTTTCATCTCCGAGTGAATAAATCGGTAGAAAATCTTTTCGAGTTTTGTTGCAGTAAATTTAAAAATTTTCAATACAAAAGTCGGACAAAGGCTCGGCGATTTATCGCTCCGAGACAACTTAGTCCGAATCTTTTGTTGCTAGGGGGCAGAAAATGAATATTTTTGAAATAAAGAAAACAAAAATGCTTGATGAGGCTACCTTTGGACACAAGCCGCAAAGCTTATTTATTGTTGTTCTTATCTTTATGCTGGTTTTCGCTATTGGCAGCGCTCTCCAAAGCCTGGTGGTTGCTATACCCTCTGCGGTTTATGCCGTAAACGCCTTGCTTTCTAACGAAGCCTTTCAGACGCTGATAGAGGGTGTTAGAAACGACACGGTAACCAGCGAGGAATATGCGACCGCGCTGGAGCAGATTATGTCAGAGGTTGTAGCGGGCATTCCTGCTTGGATTTTCATCATTAGTCTTTTTGCAACCGTTGGCACAATTGTGGCTGCCATCTTTTACTGCAAGAAATTTGAAAAAAGACCTATTTCCTCCTTGGGAATAAGAAAAAAGGGTGCTGTGGTTGAATATCTTTTGGGCGCAGGCATCGGCACTCTTATGATAGGTCTTGCTTATCTTATTGCTTATCTTACCGGCACTATTGATATTACTGTAAGCGAATATATAAGCCCTCTCATTATTCTCTTTTTCCTTGGATATATAATCCAAGGTGCTTCAGAGGAGATTTTGGTGCGTGGCTACCTTATGGTATCCCTTGCAAGAGATACAAGGATTTTTGTGGCAATTATTTTGTCCTCTCTGTTCTTTGGTCTTATGCACCTTGGCAACCCTAATTTCGGACTTATTGCATTTATAAATATCATTCTCTTTGGTGTGTTCCTTGGCATTTACGTGTTCAAGCGCGGCAGCCTTTGGGGCGCTTGCGCTATACACACCATGTGGAATTTTGTACAGGGAAATGTTTTTGGCGTTAGCGTAAGCGGGCTTGGCATTATGCCATCATTCTTTACTACCACCGTTAGTGACAGCAAGGAATTTATAAGCGGCGGCGCATTTGGTCTTGAGGGCGGAATTGCCTCAACCTGTGTTTTACTGCTTGGTATACTTGTTGTTTTGCTTATTAAGACAAAGGAAAGCGAGGTTTCAGATTTTGAGCCTCAAATGAATATTTCTTGAATAATATTCACTCCCCTTGCAAAAATATTCAATTGTACTTGACAAACAAATTTTTTATGCTATACTATAAAGGCAAATGCAATTTATATATAATATTTAAGGAGAAAACAAAATGAAAAAGATTATTGCACTCGTACTTGCAACTCTTATGCTTGTTTGCACAGTTGTTGGCTTTACCGGCTGTAACCAAGACACAATCATTGTTCAAACAAATGCATTCTTCGCACCATTCGAATATTATGAAGGCACAGAAATCGTAGGCGTTGACGTTGAAATTATGGCTATGGTTGGAGAAAGACTCAACAAGAAGGTTCAGTTTGACAACGTTTCCTTCTCTGCTATTATTGACAACGTTAAGGACGGCACTGTTTGCGATGCCGGTGCTGCCGGTATTACTATCACAGATTCAAGAAAGGAAAAGGTTGACTTTTCTATTCCTTACTACACATCTGTACAGTATGTAATTATGCCTGTAAACTCCGAGCTTGCTACAAAGACCGTTGACGGTGTTGAGTATATGGTTTGGGAGGCTCTTGCAGGAAAGACCATTGGTGTTCAGATGGACACAACCGGTTATATCTACACAGATGGCGAAATTAACGCAACAGAGGATAACGATTACGGCTATGAGGGTGTGCTCTACGGCACAGGCACAACCTGCACACCATTCAGCACAGCACAGCTCGCTGCTGACGGTATTACTGCTAACCAAATCGATGCAGTTATTGTTGACGAGCTTCCTGCTCAATATATCGTTTCTAACAACTCCAGCTTCAAGTGTGTTCCTCTCTACTACTCCGGCGAAACAGATGCTGACGACGCTCCTGTTATGGAGGACTACGCTATTTGCGTAACAAAGGGCAACACAGAGCTTCTTAATGCTATCAATGCAGTTCTTACAGAGCTTTTGGTTGAAGACGAAAACGGTGTTTCACAAATCGAAAAGATGGTTATGAGACACATGGGTATGGAACAGTAATAATTTAACCGAGAAAGAGCTGTGCCACTATGCATAGTTCTTTTTCATTGTAAAGGATAAGAAAATGAATTTTTTTCAACAATTAGGTACGCTTTTCTCAACTCCTAGATATTGGGAAATGCTTATGAAGGGCTTAGGCACTACACTTATGATATCTGTCTTTGCTGCAATTATAGGACTTGTGCTAGGTACTCTTGTAGCTATGGTTTCTATTGCAAAAAAGTCAAGGGCTATGGCTGTGCCAAAGTTCATTTGTAATTTTTATGTAACAATCATCCGCGGCACTCCAATGGCGCTACAGCTATTTATTATGGTGTTTGTTATCTTTGCAATAAGGGGCTTCCCACGTGAGCTTACCGCAATTATCGCCTTTGGCATTAACTCCGGTGCATATGTGGCTGAAAATATCCGTGCAGGCATTTTGTCTGTTGATATCGGTCAAACAGAGGCTTGCCGTGCCCTTGGTCTTTCCTCCACTAAAACAATGACTAAGGTTGTTATTCCACAGGCTATTAAGAATGTTATTCCTGCTATCGGTAATGAGCTTATTGCTCTTATCAAGGAAACATCTATTGTTTATATGTTCGGTATTTACGACCTTACAATGGTGGCAACCATTATTGGTGGCGGTAACGAAATGTCAAGCTATCTTGTGCCAATGTGTGTGGCTGCCCTATTCTACCTTGGCATTGTTTATCTATTGACATTTTTCATCAGTCTTATAGAAAAGAGGTTGAGAGCAAGTGATAAGCGTTAGAAATATTTATAAAAGCTTTGGCGACCTAAAGGTGCTTAAGGGTGTTTCCACCGAAATTCAGCAAGGGGAAAGGGTTGTTATTATCGGCCCCTCCGGCAGTGGTAAGTCAACTATGCTCCGTTGTATGAACCTTTTAGAGGAGCCAACCTATGGTGAGGTTTGGGTTGAAAACAGCCTGCTCACCCCTATTGACCCATATTTGCATTTTGATGTTATTAAGCTTTCAAATACATATAAATCACTTTTTAGTCAGCTTGTGGCTGAGGGTAAGAGTGAGGACGTGGCTGAAAATGAGGCTATTGCAAAAATCAAGGCTGATGACCTTTTGAAAAAAAACGAGGGCAAGGAATATAAGCTTGCTATCAAGTCCCTTGAAAAGGAAAACAGAATTGATATAAACCTTGCAAGGCAAAATATGGGTATGGTGTTCCAGCATTTTAACCTATTTAACAATCTAACAGTTATTCAAAACCTTATGCTTGCCCCTGTTGAGCTGAAGCTCAAGACTAAGGAGGAGGCTGAGGCTGAAGCAATGAAGCTTCTTAAGAGAATCGGTCTTGAGGACAAGCGAGATGAGTACCCATCTAAGCTTTCCGGCGGACAGAAGCAAAGAATTGCTATTGTGCGTGCGCTTGCTATGAATCCAAAGGTTATGCTCTTTGACGAGCCTACCTCTGCCCTTGACCCGGAAATGGTTGGAGAGGTTTTGGACCTTATTAAGGAGCTTGCTAACGAGGGTATGACAATGGTTATTGTTACACACGAGATGGGCTTTGCCCGTGAGGTTGGCACACGTGTGCTGTTTATGGACGAGGGCATTATTGCTGAGGAGGGTACACCAAGCCAGCTATTTGACAACCCACAAAACGAGCGTACACAAAGATTTTTGAAGGCTGTACTATAATTTTTTTAGTTTTTTTGTCTAAATATAATGACATTTTATACAATATGTGGTAAAATACTAAGGTAAATTTACTTGAAGGGGGGATATATATGAAGTACGAAAAATCTTGCGGCACCGTTGTCTTTCGTAAAGCAAGAGGCAAATATGCTGTGCTTCTTATAAAAAATCGTTATACTGATTTTTGGTCCTTCCCTAAGGGACATGTTGAGGCCGGGGAAAATGAATATCAAACCGCCATCCGTGAAACAAAGGAAGAAACAGGCATTGATGTGAGAATTGAAAACGGCTTTCGCATGGAGTCCGTTTATCTGATTGGTAAGCGCAAGAACACAGAGAAAAAGGTTGTATACTTCACTGCTCTTACAACAAGAGCCTATGTTGTTCCGCAGGCTGAGGAAATTTCCGCCTTCCATTGGTTCTTTGAGGACGAGTTTCCCTATGACCATACCTTTGACAACGACAAGCTGATTTTTGAGGAGGCTCTTAAGTTTATTAAGGGTCGCTTTGGAGAGGCTACTGAAAATACTACATTTTTCAAAAAACCACACTAAATAAAAAAGCTCCTGCTTACTCTGCAGGAGCTTCTTTATATTCTGCTTTCAAGGTATCAAGCTCTATTTTCTGTAGCTCTATAACCTTATTTATAAATGATAGATATTCATCATTTAGGTCAACGGTAATTGCGTCGTAGTAGCCCGTGTTCTTAAATACCATAATGTAGGCATTAGGGTTAAAAAGGTTGTGGGCGTATCTGTAAAAGAAGATTTTTTTATATTTTTCGCTAAGGCGTGCTTTTGTGCCATTATCCACCCTTGATAGGCAAACCAAATCTGCCATTGGATAATAGCAAACGTAAGAATTGCGCTTGCCTACCGCCTTGTCCACATAAAAATCGTAGCTTTTTTCCTTGGCGTTTAGCACATAGGTATATGTGGTAAGCTCAAAGCTGAGCAAAAGATAAACTGCCGCCACAAGGCTAACCATTGCAAGCGAAAGATAGAGCCATCTGTACTGTGGGTTGTTTATCATAAGAAACAATACCGTTAGAAAAAACAGTATTGCATAAAGGATTCTAAGACCCTTGTCGTTGTGCTTTGGAGAATAATTCATATAACCTCTCTACGAAAAAAGGCTGGTAAAAGCACCAGCCTACTTTACTTATGCGTTTTCCTTCTTTACGATCTCTTTGTCGCCGTAATATCCACAAGCGGAGCAAACACGGTGTGTGAGATTGTATTCACCACATTTTGGGCACTTAACAGTTGAAGGTGCTGTCAATTTGCTGTTTTGGGATCTTCTCAAATTTGTACGAGAATGAGACTGCTTTCTCTTTGGTACTGCCATTGTGAGTAACCTCCTTTAGTGATACTGAAATTTTAATCGATAAATATTATACTACAAAACTCAGTCATTTTCAAGTAGTTTTTGTAAAATTGCAAGTCTTGGATCGATTTCTTTTTTCTTCGGGCAATCGCACTGACCAAAATTTAGGTTTTTACCGCATTTTGAGCAAAGCCCTGCGCATTCCTCTTTACACAAAAGCTTTGATGGAAATTCAAGCATTAAATCCTCTACCATTTCATGGTCGATGTCCAAGAGCCCATTTTTAACAACCACATATTCATCACTTTGGTCGTTTTGTAGAGTGCCTGAAATTGCAACGGTACGATTGAATTCAAGAACGAATGTGCCAAAAACGTCCTCGAGACATCTTGCACAGCGGGACTGATAATCAATTTCGCAGCGCGCGCAAAGCGCCATATAGCCTGCGTTATCGGTTATATACCCCTTAACCCTTACAGGTGCTGTAAAAGAAACATCATCTGGTGGTATAATACAGTTTTCTTCACTTGCCTCAATTTGATAGTCAAAGTCGATCCTCTTGACCTTGCCACTGATAAGCGAGGTTATATCAAGTACCATATCTCTACCTCCACCTAGCATTTCACAAATTTATATTATAAATAAAATATGTTGTTTGTCAAGTATTTTTATTAAAAAACTTGCAGTATTTACAATTATGTGATACAATATTTTTAGTTTTTTAGAAGGGAGCTTTTGTTTTGGAGGATATTAAGGATTTTGATAACGAAAAAATCAGCCGGGAAATTGACGACTTTGACGAAAAGGAGCAAAAGCAGGCAAAGGCGCGCAAAATCATTTCTAATACCTTTTCTGCAATTTTCGGCGTTGCACTTTTGGCTTTTGTTATCTTTCTTATTGTGAGAATCTCCTTTTCTGACCACAAGCCACTCAACGGTCTTTGGGTTACTGATAGCTTTGTCGAGGCGGTTGTGAACGAGGACGGCACATATGGCGATATTTTCACACACGATACAGAAAGCGCTTTTATGGATAGTGATGAGGGCTCTGTTTTCCCATATTCATTTATTTATATTCCATCATCCGGCTATATACAGCTTACTGTAAGGTATAACAAGCATCAGCTTGATAAGGTAAGGGTTCAATGCCCTAATTTTAAGAACGAGAGCGTTTTCTATACTCTTACCGATAAAAATGGGGCTACATACACCCCAAATATTATTGAATTTGAGGAAAATGCCAGCTACGGCTACTACAAGGTTGAATTTACCGGCGTTAACTTTGATGCTGACGAGCTAACTATAAATATGTATCTTGACGGCATTGAATGGTATAAGGCTGACGACACTACTGCCGCTATTCTAAGGGAAAACAAGGACGCAACCTATAAGTCGGGCGAGGTTTTGATACACGACCATTTTGAGCTTGTTTACGACGAGGAGAAAAAAGAGGACGTAGAGGTCGTAAAGCAATACGCCCCATACTACCTATCTGAAAACGAGATTAACCAAATAAACGAAAAGAAAAGTGCTAAATAGCACTTTTCTTTTTTGTTTGCCTCTGTTTAATTTTTGGCATATTATGATTAGCGAGGGAGCTTTTTGACAATAATAGCATTAGCATAATTTTGCTAATTCATTTTAGGAGTGATAATTTTTGAATAGTATAAGGCGCGGAGATATTTTTTATGCTGATTTAAGCCCTGTGGTTGGCTCTGAGCAGGGTGGGCTACGCCCTGTTTTGATAGTACAAAACGATGTGGGCAATAAATATAGCCCCACTGTGATTGCTGCCGCCATTACCAGCAAGATGTCTAAGGCGAAGCTACCTACACATATTGATGTTACGGCTAAGGATGTTGGTTTACTTAAGGACTCTGTGATTTTGCTTGAGCAAATCAGAACTATTGACAAGGTGCGTCTTAAGGAGCGCATGGGTCATCTTGACGACTCTACTATGACGCAGGTTAACAGCGCAATCTCTGTTTCATTCGGTCTTGGCGCACAGGGTGAGTATCCACCAAATGCCCCGGTCATTGGTAATGTGCTTGGATAATATTAAGCCACTTCAGCAAGGAAGTGGCTTTATTTATTTGCAGTTTAGGCTTGAAATATATAATAAAAAATGTTAAAATACCCTTTGGAAATTTATCAAGGAGCATTACTTATGAAGTGGGAAGAAATCTTTGACGTCAGATATCACGACACCAATGCTAACGAAATAGTTGGTATTTCAAATATTTTCAAATTTATACAGGAAACGGCAATGCGCCAAATGAGGGCATGCAAGCCCTCTTATCAGGACCTTGTTAATGAGGGTAAGGCGCTTATTCTTAGCAACATCCGTGTGGAGTGCCTGCGCCCTATTTACCCTTATGAAAAAATAACAGTAAATAGCTGGGCGGGAAACAATAACCGTGGCTTTACTACACACCGTTCCTATCAGATTTTTAACGGTGATGAGCTAATTTGCGAGGGGCTTTCTGCCTGGGCGCTTGTTTCCACCACTGACAAAAAGCTGCTTAGAATTAATGAGGTTGATTTTTCAAATTACGAGGGGGAGGAGCCTCTTACCCTTGAGGGTCCACTACGTGTGCGCATACCAAACGAGGTTAAATTGACCCTTGTGGGAGAGTATACCGTCAGATACACCGACACAGACCTAAACGGTCATATGAATAATACATACTACCCGGATATGCTTTTCAACTGCCTGCCTAAGTGTCAGAGCAAGATTGTTAAGTCCTTGGCTATTTCCTATGCTAACGAGGCACTTGTTGGGGACAACCTTAAAATTTATATGGCATTTACCGACGGCAAATATTACATGCGCTCTGTTCACGAGGATGGCAGAGTCAACGTTGAGGCTGAGCTTACTGTAGAGGGCTGAAAAAATTCCAATTATTTATAATTGACAAAGCGTTTTTTATATGTTATTATCTATGTGTAAATAATTTAAAAGGAGTATTTTATGAAAAAGATTATCTGCAAAAAGACTTATGATACAGAGCTTTCAAGCGTTGTACATAAGGTTACAAGTGGATTCTTTGGCGATCCTTGTGGTTATGAGGAAACTCTTTATGTTACCGCTGATGGCTTCTATTTCCTTTACACAAACGGCGGATGCGACTCTATTTATCCAGAGGAAAGCATTAAGAGAATGTCAAAGGCTGCTGCAACTGAGTGGATTGAAAGCCACAAATAATAAAGGCTAAGCGCATTTACCAATGCGCTTTTCTTTACGAAAGGATTTTTTATGGACAATTCAAATAATCAGCCAAGAGAAAAATTAGGCAGCCGCATTGGCTTTATTCTTTTGAGCGCAGGCTGTGCCATTGGCGTTGGTAATGTGTGGAAGTTCCCTTATGTTACCGGTCAATACGGTGGCGGTATTTTCGTTTTAATCTATCTTGTGTTCCTTGTTATTTTAGGTATTCCTGTTATGACAATGGAGTTTTCAATGGGTCGTGGCGCAGGTGCCAGCCCTGTAAAAATGCATCAGGTGCTTACCCCAAATAAGCCTGCTTGGCGCGCCCACGGCTTTGCCTCGCTTGTGGCGAACATTATGCTTATGATGTTTTATACCTCGGTAACGGGCTGGATGCTACAATACTTTGTTTACTCTGTAAACGGCACCCTTGAGAGTGCAACAACTCCGGATGCCTCCGGTGCTATCTTTAGTGGTATGCTTGCAAACCCGGGCATGCTTATTTTGTTTATGGCAATTGTTGTTTTGCTTGGCAGCCTTGTTTGTGCCTTTAACATCAGCAAGGGTCTTGAAAAGGTTACAAATGTTATGATGACGGCGCTGCTTGTTCTTATTATAGTTTTGGCAATCCACAGCTTTACTCTACCGGGTGCCGGCGAGGGTCTTAAGTTCTATCTACTGCCCAGCCTGGAAAACATTGAGAAGGCAGGACTGCTCAATGTTATTGTTGCGGCAATGAACCAAGCATTCTTTACACTTAGCCTTGGTATTGGCTCGATGGCTATTTTCGGCAGCTTTATTGACAAAAAGCGCTCCTTGCTTGGAGAGAGCGTTAACATCACAATTCTTGACACCTTTGTGGCAATTACAGCAGGACTTATTATCTTCCCTGCTTGCTTTACCTACAATATTAACCCCGGGGAGGGTCCAAACCTGATTTTTGTAACCCTGCCAACTGTATTTGCAAATATGCCCGGCGGTAGGATTTGGGGCTCACTCTTCTTCCTATTTATGGCATTTGCTGCTCTTTCCACAATCTTTGCAGTTTTCCAAAATATTATTTCCTGCGTGCAGGAGCTTTTCCGCCTAAAGAAATGGGTTGCTTCACTTATTTGCGGTGTTGGTCTTTTCGTCCTTTCCATTCCTTGCGTGCTTGGCTTTAACCTTTGGGCCGGCTTTGAGCCACTTGGTGCCGGCTCCGGAGTTTTGGACCTTGAGGACTATATTGTTAGTAACATTCTTCTGCCTCTTGGCTCTCTTTGCGTGGTGCTTTACTGTAACCACAAGTTTGGCTGGGGCTTTGAGAATTTCAAAAAAGAGGCTAACCAAGGCAAGGGTCTTAAGGTAAAAAATTGGATGAGAATTTATTTTGCATACATTCTCCCAATTATTATCAGCATTATTCTCGTTTATGGCATTGTTTCCCCATTTGTGGGCTAAATTCAAAAAGAGGTCAATTATGACCTCTTTTTTTATTTACAAGACTTGGGCGATGTGGTAAAATAAGGTAAGGGTGGTGATACTATGACTTTTGAAAATGCAAAATTTATTTGGCTACAAAATGAGTCTGTGGACCAGTATATGGAGTCCTATGATGAGCTTATATATAATGGCAAGGGAGCTATATGTCAAATAAGCTGTGATGGAGATTATACTCTTTTCATAAATGGCACCTGTGTTTCCTTTGGGCAATATGGGGACTATGAGCATTACAAGATTTATGATGAAATAGATATAACAAGATATCTTACAGTAGGTAAAAATCACTTCTCTGTGGTGTGCCATCACACGGGCAAGGATTTTCAAAGATATAAAAAATATAAGGCCGGGCTTATTTATCAGGTTACAGAGGGGGAGGAAATTACCCTTGTTAGTGACGAAAGCACCCTTGTGCGCCAAAGTAATACCTTTGAAAGCAGGCGAGCTAAGCAAATTTCCTCACAGCTGGGCTTTTCATATAAATATGACAGCACAAAAGAGGATTTATGGACACAGGGTCAGCTTTTTGGCTTTGAAAACGCAACTGCTATAGAAAAGAATTGCACCTTTTACAAAAGACCCATACCTAAGCATAATCTTTTAGAAATGGCGCTTGGCAAGGTAGCATTTGAGGGTCAGGATTACATAGTTTACGATTTGGGCAAGGAGTATGTAGGGTTATTTTCCGTGGAGCTTGAATGTGACGAGCCAACGGATATTACCTTTGCCTACGGCGAGCATTTAGAAAACGACCGTGTTGTAAGGATAATGGGCGACAGGGACTTTAGCATTGAATATAGAGCTAAGGCGGGGGTAAATAATCATACCAGCTACATGCTACGCTTTGCCTGTCGATATATAGAAATACAGACACAGGGTAAGGTAAAGGTTAACAAAATTGGAATTATCCCTCAAGTCTATCCCGTAAAAAGGGTTATCAAAAATCTGCCAAGCAAGGCGCTTAATAGTATATATGATATTTGCCTAAACACCCTGGAGCTTTGCATGATGGAGCATTATGTGGATTGCCCTTGGCGTGAGCAATGCCTATACGCCTTTGACTCTCGCAACCAAATGCTATGTGGCTACTATGGCTTTGAGGGTGGCAACTATGAATATGCAAGAGCAAATTTACTGCTTATGAGCAAGGACAAGCGAGATGATGAGCTGCTTTCCATATGCTTTCCATCCGGCACAGACCTTACTATACCATCCTTTTCTCTTTATTATATTTTGTCCGTGGTTGAATACACCACCCATTCAGGGGATTTGACCCTTGCAAGACAGGTAAACCACAAGCTAAGGCTTATATTAAATGCAATTATTGGCAATATGAAGAAGGACCTTGCCTGTCGCTTTGAGGGTGAGCTACATTGGAACTTTTACGACTGGAGTAAGGGAAACGAGGGCACGATTTTCAAAAGCGAAAATAGACAGCCCGACCCTATGCTTTCTATGCTTCTTATTATGGCGCTCAACTCCTATGAAAGGCTTTGTCAAATATGTGGCTTTGACTTTGGATATAGCTATATTGCAGATAAAATCGCTAAGGCTGTGAAAAAAAGCTACTTCGACAAGGACAAGGGGCTTTGGTTTATTGACAAGGTGGGCGGGCTTTATACCGAGCTGCTAAACGCCTTTGCCGTTTCCTTTGGTGTCAGCACAGGTGACGAGGCTGAAAAAATTTGCAACGCCCTTAGCTTGGGCACCCTTTTACCATCTTCCCTTTCTACTAAATGCTTTAAATATGATGCACTTATAAAAAAAAATAAGGACTTATATAAGGACTATATCCTTTCTGACATTGAAAAAACCTATGGTCCTATGATAGAAACAGGCACTGTTTGGGAAACTTCTGAGGGCAAAAGCTCCTTTGGTGGCGCAGGCAGCCTATGCCACGGCTGGAGCTCAATCCCTATTTACTACTTCAACCTCTTACTTGATTAATTAAAAAAGACAATCCAAATTGGATTGTCTTTTTTCTATTCATCAGTCAAAACATAGGAGGTTTTTAACTGTGTTTAGCTTTCTTTTTTTGCACGATATTTCTCTGCCTGCAGCTCAAACATCTCAGCATACTTGCCTCCTTTTTGAATGAGCTGGTCGTGGGAGCCGCTTTCTATTATTGTGCCATTTTCGAACATATAAATTCTATTAACATGTCGTGTAGTAGACAAGCGATGGGTAATAAAAATTACCGTTTTATCTCTTGCATTTTTATCTATACCGACATTTAAATTGTACTCTGCTATTGGGTCTAAGGCACTTGATGGCTCATCCATTATTAGCATTTGATTGTCGTGCGCAAAGACACGAGCTATGGCTATTTTTTGGTTTTCTCCGCCCGAAAGGTTTGTCCCGTTATCATAAAACTCTCTTGTCAGCTCTGTGTGTATTCCTTCCTTAAGCTGACTCAATCTCTGCCCGAAGGTGCTGTCCTCCAAGGCGCTTAAAACCACATTTTCCTTGTCCTCTGTATAAACATCTCCCAGCACGTTTTCAGCAACTGATGCTGCAAAAACCTTATAATCCTGAAAAACTGCTCCGATTTTTTCTCTTAAGCTTTCAAGCTTGTATTCCTTTATATCAATGCCGTTTATAAGGATTTGCCCCTTAGAAACATCGTATAACCTCATTATGAGCTTTGTAGTAGTGGTTTTACCGGCGCCGTTGTAGCCAACAAAGGCAATTCTTTCCCCTTTTTTTATGTAAAAGCTTACGTTTTCTAACACATATTTATCATCATATGCAAAGTATACGTTTTTGAATTCCAGGCTTTCAACCTCTAAAAGCTCTCTTTCTCCGGATTTTATTTGCGTTTCGGTTTCCATAAATCTTCTAACCTTATCGGCAAATAAAGAGTCCTTGCCCATTTCAACAAACTTGCTTTGTATGTCGTAAACAAGACCCTTAAGCTTCCATGATGCGGTAATTGCAACAGTAAAGCCACCAATGAGCACAGACCCCTCAAAAAGTCCCTTTGCCATAAAAATCAATATAAACAGCGTAAGTGCTGTGTTTAAAAGAGTCGCCGCTATTGTAAGGATTCTTGCTTTAATATTCATTGAAATAGCTGCTCTTTTTTGCTGTTCAATGGCTTTGTCGTATTCGTTGATTACATTTTTTGAAACATCGGTAAGCCTTATCTCCTTTGCATAATCAGCAAGAGAGAAGAATTTTTCCACATACCAGGTTTTTCTCCAAATCTCATTTGTTTCTATGTTGTATTTGTAGTACACACCGTTTTGTATCAGTCGAATTATCATATCAAGCACGGAAACGCCTAAAATTACTACAGCAATTACCGGATCAACTGTTAATACTACTGCAAAAACCGAGCCTGATGCAATAAGTGAACGAACAAGGTCGCCAAGCTGATCAATAGTGTTGACTATGCTTTTATCACAGTTTTGCATCGAATATATAAAATCATTGTAAAACTCCGGAGTGTCGTAGCAAGCCAGGTCAATATCGCTTGCTTTTACGAAGAAGCTTTTATGTATAAGTCTGATAAAGTTCAGCTTATGCGTGGGGTTAAGAAGCTTATAATACCAAGCAAAAAACAACTCGTATACAAGAGTATAAAGCCCCATAAGAAGGATTAGCACCATAATATGCTCAACGCTTCTTCCCATATCAAGCGAATTTAAAATTTCCTTTGTAAAAAACAAGGATGCGCCATGATTTAAGCCTGTAAAAAATCCCATAACAAGACGCATTATTACCATTAATCTGTCGCTTTTGAAGGCAAGATTCAAAATGAAAATATTGTTTTTTACCGCCTGTCTAAAGGGAACCTTTTCCTTTTTATTCTTCATCTACGTCCCCTCCCTCTATGTCAACATAATTTTGTGCTTGCTTGTTAAACATATCGGCATATTTTCCGCACCTTGCCATTAGCTCTAAATGGCTTCCACTTTCAATTACCTCTCCGCCATCCAGCATATATATTTTATCTGCAGATACGGCACTTGATAATCTATGCGATATAAACACCATCCCCTTACCTTGACCGATGCTCATCATATTATTATACATTTGGCTTTCGGCAACCGGGTCTAAGGCGCTGGTTGGCTCGTCTAAAACTATATAAGGAGAGTTTTTCAAAAAGGCGTGCGCAATTGCCAGCTTTTGCCCCTCGCCAACGGACAATACAGCACCGTCCTCACTGAATTCCTTAGTAAGAACTGTATTGTAGCCATCCTTTAGCTCCATAATCCTGTTATATACTCCGCTTAGCTTGAGTGCCTCTATGATTTTTTCCTCATCCCCCTCCTCAAAGGGTCTCATTAGCACATTTTCAGACACAGGTAGGGCAATTTGCTTAAAATCCTGAAACACGACGCTAAATAAATTTCTATATTCCTTTGTCCTTAGCTCTCTTATGTCAACGCCATTAAGTGTTATTCTTCCTTCTGTAACATCATACAATCGCAGAAGAAGCTTTACAAGCGTGCTTTTTCCTGCTCCATTGTGTCCTACAAGAGCAATTTTTTCGTTGCTTTTCAGTTCAAGATTTATGTTTTTAAGTACATATTCCTCGCTACCAAAATACTTAAATGATACATTTTCAAATTTAATTGTTCCTACCTGTGGCACAATGCCATCCGGGTTTTCCTTGATTTGTGGCTCATAGCCTATAAACTCTCTAAAATCCTCTACAAATAAGGATTTTTCATGTAACCTATAGTACTGGTTTGTGATCTGTATAAATGAGTTTGAAAGCTCCGAAACTGAATTTATAACAATAGCACAGCCTCCAAGTCCCAACGGCGCACCCCAAGGCACTCCAACCAAGGCAGAAAATACAGCATATGCTATTGCTAACGGGTTTGCAAGTATACTCGAAATCTTGTTTCCTAAAATGTCAAGAAGCATCTCCTTTTTGCCATACTTCTTCACAACATTCATTCTGCCATCCGAGGCTTCATCGTAACGCTTTAGCATAAATGACTTAGCATTTGTAAGGCGCATTTCCTTTGCATACTCATTTGAGTAAAACACCCTTTGAGTATACTGGCATCGCCTGTGCAAAACCTTATCCTCTGTTAAATGCTTGTGCCAAAGCTCATTGCTTTTTTTCTTAAAGAAAGAGCCAAAAAGCGGTATTATGGCAAAAATAATAAACACAGGGTCAAGTGTAAATAAAACGCTGCCATAAAGACAGGTGTTTAAAATCGTATAAAAAAAGAAAAACACAGTATAGGTTATGCTGAATACATTTGTAGTTATATCAGCAGAAGCCTTTACATATTTGTCATAAAAATCCGGATTTTCAAAGCAAGAAAGCTCCACCTGTGTATTTTTTTCAAATACCATTTTATTTATGGCAACCTCTATTTTTATACTTCCTACATTCCACGCAAAATCCACTATCGTGTCCACAACAAGCTGTATTATGGTAGGTATTAAAACCATGAGCAAAACTGTTTTAGCCACGTTTTCAAGACTTATTCCACCCTGCTCGAAGGAGTCAATTATATATTTCAAGGCATATGTACCTGTAATAAAATACATAACGCTATCAAGCAAGTAGGAAAGAAGCATAACTATACACGCAAATGGTGCATATTTAAATGAAAGCTTAAGGGCAAAAAGCGTATCCTTAATTACCGTTATAAAGGGTGCTTTTCTGTTTTTTTCTTTTTCCTTTTTCACAAAGTCATCATCTCCTATTACATACTGAATACAGATACCAAGACGGGGTCATAGTTGCTTTTTATTTATAGCTTCTCTTTCTTGAATAATATTTGTATTATAACCATTATAATTCTAAAATGGAATTTTGTCAATAGCTTTTAATGTTATAATTCCATAAAGGAATTAATTTTTGAGGTTCACGCTATGAAAACACGTAAGCAGATCTATGGCGACGCAAATCTTATCGGTCACAACGTTGAACGACTACGCAAGGAGCAGGGCATCAAGCAAAAGGATTTTATCGCTCGTCTCCAGGTTGCAGGGCTGAACATAAACCCCACCAGCTACTCAAAGCTAGAGGGACAGGTTCGTTTCGCTACGGATCGTGAGGTTTATTATATTGCAAGAGTACTTGGCGTTAGTATTGACGACCTTTTTTCACAATCCTTAGAATAATACAAAAATCCCAACAGATACGTTGGGATTTTTTATTTTAGCCAAATGCCTCTTGGCAGTGCTAATACGTCCTGTGCCTTGGCTTTATAATATCGTCAGTTTATTTTGTAAGCCGAGGGTACGCCGCAAGCTATATTTTCTCGTAGGTGATTATAGTGTCGTTTGCGTGGCATTTGCCAAGCTTTTTTTCTTTGATTTTTATTTCCTCGCCGTTGGAGATAATAAGGGAGATAGTGGTATCGTAGCCCTTTTTTTCTATTTCCTCAAGCTCTACACGCAAAATAAGCTGACCTCTTTTTACCTTATCCCCCACGTCCGCCTTGGGAAAGAAATGCTTACCCTTTAATTCAACCGTGTCTATACCCACATGGACAAGCAGCTCTGCCCCGTCGCTTGACATTATGCTAAATGCGTGCTTAGACTCATGTAGGGTTATAATTTGACCATCAACAGGGGAAAATATGCTACCCTGTGTCGGTTTTATCCCAACTCCATCGCCTAAAAGTCCGCTTGAAAAAACCTCATCCTCAACGTCCCTTAGCTCAATTACCTCTCCGCTTGCTACTGTGCCTATTTCCTTATTCATATACATTCACTTACCTTTCCTCTTATTCCTAAAAGATATGGTACAGATACAGAAAGCTCGTCAACGCCTATTTTTGCAAGTGATTGTGTCAAGCTTAAATCTGCTGCCATTTCTCCGCAAACGCCGATCCAGCCACCCCTTTTGTGTATGGCATCCGTTGCCATTTTAATAAGCCTTAAAACAGGCTCGGCATTTTCCTCGCAAATATGAGAAACGCTTGGATTTTGCCTATCGGTTGCCAAGGTATACTGACTTAGGTCATTTGTTCCCACGGAGAAAAAGTCCACCTCCTTGGCAAGCTCCTCACTCATTATGGCGCTTGCCGGAGTTTCTATCATTATACCTATCTCTATTTTTTCATCAAAGCTTTCTTTTCTTTCCCTAAGCTCCCTCATTGCATCATTAATCAGCGCCTTGCACTCTCTTATCTCGCTAACTGACACAATCATAGGTATCATAACCGACACTCTGCCATAATAAGAGGCTCGCAAAATCGCCCTGAGCTGGGATTTGAACATTTCCTTGTCCCTAAGGCAAACTCTGACACCTCTTAAGCCAAGGGCAGGATTTTCCTCCTTGGGAATATTAAAATATGGCGCTTGCTTGTCAGCACCTATATCAAGGGTGCGAATTATAACCCTGCGCCCCTCCATTTTCTCGGCTATTTCCTTGTAGGAAAGAAAAAGCTCCTCTTCGGTCGGCAAAGATTTTTTTGACATATAAAGCATTTCACTTCTTAAAAGTCCTATCCCCTCCGCACCGTTGGAGATTGCGCCGGATATTTCCCTTGAGCTTTCAATATTTGCATATATCATTATTTTGTAGCCGCTACGGGTCACGGCAGGCTTGTTCATTATAGAGCGCAGATATCTTTCATGCTCCCTTGCTATCCTCTCCTCCTTGTCCCTTTGCTCTAAAAACCTGTCTTTTTCCTCGTTTGTTGGGTTTATTATAAGGGTCCCGTCAGAGGCATCTAAAAGCGCGTATGCACCGTCGTATACTTTATCTATTGCTCCTGTGCCGACAAGAGCAGGAATCCCCATTGCACGAGCAAGGATTGCGCTATGGGAGGATGATGAGCCACCAAAGGTTACAAAGCCTAAAATCTTGTCCTTCTCCAGCCTTGCAGTTTCTGTGGGGGTTAGGTCCACTGCCACTAAAATGTAAGGAGACGTGTCTATTTTTACATCCTTTTTCTCCTTTTCATCAAGAGATGAAAGCAGCTGCTCCTTTATATCTAAAATGTCGCTTGCTCTTTCGGAAAGGTATGGGTCGTCAAGTGATTTTAGCATATTTGAATATTCAAGACAGGCATATTCTATTGCGCCCTCACAGGAGCTACCTTTATCTATTTTTTCTAAAATAGCTTGATTTAGATCCTCGTCATCAAGGAGCATACGATGGATTTCAAAAATCTCTGCCTCGTCCTTGCCTATTACTCTCCTTGTTCTTTCCTCTAAATCAATGAGCTGGTCTGTTGCCCTGCTTTTTGCTTTTCCAAAGCGTTCAAGCTCTCTTTCCGGGCTTGATGGCTTATCCTTATCTCCGATTGAACTTTTTTCCTTTTTAATAAAATGCAGTCTTGCGCCAACCTTTAGACTTGTTACACCAACACCTCTTATTTTTTTAACCTCTTTCATTTTCCCCCAGCTTTTCCTTGCATACATTGTATAGGGCGATTTTTGCCCTTTCCTCGTCATGACCCTCTATCTTAAAGGAAAGCTCTGTGTCGCACCTTGCCCCAAGCGCCATTATGGAAAGAAGCCTTTTTCCGTCTGCCACCTTTCCGTTTGCGCTTATTTCCACTCTTGACTCAAAGGTTTTTGAGGCAGCCGATATTGCCCCTGCCGGTCTTGCGTGTAAGCCGTTTTTGTCCTTTATAATAAATGTAAATTCCTTCATTTTCCCCTCGCTAGCAACAAAAGGCTCGGACTAAGTTGTCTTGGAGCGACAAATTGCTGAGTATTTGTCCGACTTTTGTTTTGAAAATTTTATATTACACTTATTATTTTGGCAGTATTTTCTCTTTTTATGCAAATAAAAAAGGGAAACAGCACACGCCGTTTCCCTTATATTTATTTTAGTCTTCCTTGCTTGTAGGAACGATATAGTCCATATGTGTTATATCATACAATTCATTATAAGATATGCCACTTGGATTTTTAATGGTTTCATTATCCTGTACATAGCTAATATCGCTACCATTTATAATATAGAAGCTCATAATATAGCTATTTTCAAGCATGGACTTTTGAATACCTGTAAGTTTAAGCTCATAATAAACAGAATCAGATGAGGTTAGATTAATCTTTCTAACGCCGGTCTCTGCACTGCCATCAGCCTTAAGCGGTGTGTTTGTGCCAAGTCTGTCCTTAAGAGCAACAACCATACCAATTTCAAAGGTTGTTCCCTTTGTGCTGATAAAGTTGCTTATAGCATCACGGTCTATTTCGTATCTTGTTGCCACACCGTAGCTATCAGCACCCTGCTGTGTTGAGAAGCCAAGGCAGGAAAGAAGCGGTCTTTGTGTAGGAACGCTCTCGTCAATATCCTCGTGGCAGAAGTCACAATCATAAACGCCGATGCCAAAATTTGTGTAGCCGTTATCGTATCTGATATCGACAAGCACATTCAAGCCGTGGGCGCTCTTTGGTGTAACAACCTTAACAACCTCAACAACGTCATAGGTTGTGCTATTTGTAACCTTTCCCTTAAACAGCTTATAAATTGCGTCCTTAACCTCTCCACATGGGCAGTCGGTTTCGTAGTATGTTCCACCCTCGGTTGTACAGCTTGCATCCACTGTTTTTACAGTATAAGCGTGCTTAATGCCGTAGTGGATTTGGTAGTTTGTGCATTCATTAAACGCACTGCCGTTTTCTGTTTTTGCAACTGTATACAAGGAAAGGTTTGTATTTTTCTTAAAGCCGTTATTTCCAACGGAAAGCGTGTCTGCGTGGTGGTATACCTTAGCATTTTGCGCTATGCTTTCAAAGGCAGAGTCGCCAATGCTGTTGATTTCCATAAGCACGATGGTGTGAAGCTTGGAGTTTCCATAGAAGGTTGAGTTTGCAATTTTTGTAATGCCTTTACCTATATATAACTCCTCAACACCGGCCTCATAAAAGGCAGCAACCTCAGCAAATGTTACATTTGCGCCGTCTGGGAAAATAAGCTTTTTAATATTTGTTTTCTTAAAGCTATCCTGTCCGAAGGTATATTTACTACCCGATGACAGATTAAGGGCAGAAACATTTGCAATGCCGGTAAAGGCTTCCTTTTTAAAGTTGATATCTGCGCCCTCAACATTTGAATTGATTGTCTTTAAGGTTGATGGGGCACATTTTGCATTGAAGGTAACTGTTGCTTTTTTAACTGTTATTGTTTCAAGAGAGGTTAGCTTTGTTAGGCTTTCAATTGTAACAATTGCGCCGTCGTCAATTATAATCTCCTTAACATTAGCGCGATTTGTGCCAAAGTTAACACTAACAACACCCATCGGGATTATGATTGTGTCAATAGAGTCAACACTATACCCGCCAAACGCCTTAATATCTGTAACGCTGTAGCCTTTTGAAGTTTCGGTCAAGGCAAACAGCTCCTTAATAGCTGCCTCCACAGTTTCCTTTTGTCCGGAGCCATTAATGATTACAACGCTTATTGTATCGGTTGATGGGTCATATAGTAAAACCCTGTACTCTGCGCTTTTGCAGGTCTTGCAAATGTATTTTTCCCAGCCAAGCTCAGTTTTTGTAGCCAATTTCTTTTCAGAAAATTCATAATCATGTGTGCCAAACTCGCCGTATCTGAAGGACACCTCATGTGAACAATGCTCACAGGTGTAAATCTCCTCAGAAATGTTACCGCAGCTTGCATTGGTCTTAGCTGTTAGCTTATAAGAATGTGCCTCTTGATTACAATCCTTAGGCACAACTGTTTTATAAGCTACGCCACCAATAGTAAAGTCCATTAGCTTATAAGTCGCAAAATCTATTGTTGTGCTAAGGGCTATTTGGTCCTCGCCCTCAATTGAAAAGTTACCGCCTGTGATTGTAAACACGGTCTTTTCATCACGGAAAAAGCTATATGTAGAGTTGGTCATTATAATAGAACCACCTCTAATATTTGCTTTAATAGTAATGCCGCTTGTGGTTTGATTTGTAAAGCGGCTGTTGACAACAAGCAAGCCACCGTCGTTGACCTCTAGGCGAGGCGAGCATGGTGAATTATGCCCAAGCTGCATTGCAATATTACATGTGGCCTTGCCATAAATTTGTAGCCAAGGATAACCCTGTGAAACATAACCGTTGTTATCGTGAATCAAAATTGAATTCGGTGCGTCAACAATAACATCTCTACCAATAAACAAAACACAGCAGTCACCACCCCAGCCATGGTTTCTTGCAAGAAGAAACTCATTTGTGCCGTTGTATGTAACCTTGCCTGTACCATAAAACTTAATACCTGTTCTGTCGCCACCGAAGGCAGTGTTATTGCCTGTAATATTTATATTATGTCCGTTAAGCAAAACTGTAGCAACGTCCCAGTTTTTCGTGGTAACCCTGCCGGCGCCCTCAATATCCTTTATAAGTCTGATTGGAGTTGCGTCACCAGCGCAGGTTTTAAATGTATTAAAGTCCGAAACGTCAAGCGCAACAATTTGGCGAAGGTTTGTATCTTCATTAAGGATAACCTCGGTGCCACCCTCCCAGGCACGACCGTCATCGGTGTACCAGTTAAAGGAATAGCCCTGCTCTACCTCTTTTGTAGGTAGCTTATATGGCACGCCTGCTTGAATTTCAACCTTACCCTTTTCTCCAAAGCTTTCATCGATCGAGCTATCTTTATAGAAGGTAAGATTTATTTCAAGGGCAAAGCATGATATTGCAAAAAGCATAATCAGCATTGCTACCATAGAAAGCGTAATTAAAATTTTAGTCTTAGTTTTTATCATAACGCACCCCATTTAGGTAATAAAAGGATAGATTTATATTATTATAAATATAATCTTACAGACTAATTATAACATTATATAAAATATTTGTCAACATAGCAATATGCACAAATTTAGCTATTTTGCACAACTTTTCAAGCCTTTTTGCCATCGATAAAACGAAATTACACAAAAAAAGGATGCCGAAGCATCCCTTTTTGATTACATTAAGCTTTGCCTTGCCACCGCGTACCGAACGCTTTGACGCTCAATGCTCAATTGGAAGTCAGAACCGAAAAAGACAAGGCGTACCGAGCATTTTGAGGCTTTAGAAGCAAGTGATTCAAGGCGCACCGAACGGTTTGACGCTCAAGGCTCAATTGGAAGTCAGAACCGAAAAGGACAAAGTGTGCCGAACGGTTCGACGCTCAAGAAGCAAGAAAGACAAGGCGCACCACAGGTTGAGGGCGCAGGCATACCTTTTGTATGTCAAGGTTTCTCGCGAACCCCCTAAAAAGCCACACTTTTTTGGGGAACCCCTCAGCACCGAGGAGCAACGACAAAGCACGAAGCTTATCAAAGCCTCAATTGGAAGTTAGAACCGAAAAAGACAAGGTGTACCGCAGATGTCGGACGAAGGCTATCTTACGATAGTCGAGGTCTCTCGCGAACCCCCTAAAAAGCCACGCTTTTTTGGGGAACCCCTCAGCACCGAGGAACAACGATGTATTTTGAAGATTATCACTTTCAATGTTTGAGACTTTAGAAGCAAGAAAGACAAGGCGCACCGAACGGTTTGACGCTCAAGAAGCAAGAAAGACAAGGCGCACCACAGGTTGAGGGCGCAGGCATACCTTTTGTATGTCAAGGTCTCAACCGAGGAGCAACGCAGTATCTCGCAGCTTATTGTGTGTCAAATTATTGGGCAGCGGAAACTATGATAGAAAAATCCTTAGCCTTTAAGGATGCACCGCCGATAAGACCGCCGTCAACATTTTCCTTTGCAAGAAGCTCTTGTGCGTTTGCTGCATTCATTGAGCCACCGTATTGAATGGTGATTTCCTCTGCTGCCTTTGCGCCGTAAAGAGCTTTGATTGTGTTTCTGATTGTGCCACAGGTTTCGTCAGCCTGCTCCGGTGTAGCTGTCAAGCCTGTACCGATAGCCCAAACAGGCTCGTATGCTATTATAACATTCTTAAGCTGCTCCTCTGTTACGTCCTTAAGAGCAAGCTTTGTTTGCATAGATACAACCTCGTCTGTGATGCCGTTAAGTCTTTCGTCCTTAACCTCGCCAAGACAAAGGATAACTGTAAGGCCTGCGTTAAGAGCAGCCTTTGTTCTAAGGTTTACTGTTTCGTCTGTTTCGCCAAAGTACTGTCTTCTCTCGCTGTGGCCGATGATAACATACTGAATGCCACACTCCTTAAGCATATCTGCAGAGATTTCGCCTGTGTAAGCACCCTTTTCAGCAAAGTGAACGTTTTCAGCACCGATTTTAATGTTAGAGCCCTTTGCAGCCTCTTGTGCAGCATAGATATCAACAAATGGTACACAGAAGATAATGTCGCAGTTGTCCTTGCCTGCAACAAGTGGCTTTGTCTCCTCAATAAGAGCCTTAGCCTGGCTTGGGGTCATATTCATTTTCCAGTTTCCAGCAATAACTTTTCTTCTCATTTTCTTTATTTCTCCGTATTCATATTAATAGTTGTTCATATGTTAATTTGTAAATAAGATAGCCAAAAAGCCAATAAAATCAATGTATGCAGGGTTTTACGCCTGCATACACAAATGATTATTATTTATCTTGTAGGCAAGCAATACCTGGGAGCTCAAGACCCTCAAGGAATTCAAGAGATGCACCACCGCCTGTGGAGATGTGTGTCATCTTGTCAGCAAAGCCAAGCTTTTCAACTGCAGCAGCAGAGTCACCACCACCGATAATGGAGATAGCACCGCTTTCAGCAACTGCGTTAGCAACTGCCTCTGTACCTGCAGCAAAGTTCTTCCACTCGGAAACGCCCATAGGACCGTTCCAAACAACTGTGCCGGCACCCTTGATTGCGTTTGCAAATAGCTCCTGTGTCTTAGGACCGATGTCAAGACCCATCCAGCCGTCAGGAATTTCATTAGAGTTGCAGAACTTAGATTCTGTATTCTCGTCGTACTCCTTACCAAGCTTGTTATCAACAGGGATAAGGAACTTAACGCCCTTAGCCTCTGCCTTGTTCATCATTTCCTTAGCAAGCTCAACCTTGTCGTCCTCGCAAAGAGATGTACCAACGTTGTAGCCAAGAGCCTTGAAGAATGTGTAAGCCATACCACCGCCGATAATGAGGGTGTCAACCTTTTCGATAAGGTTGTTGATAACGCCAATCTTGTCAGAAACCTTAGCACCGCCAAGGATAGCAACGAATGGACGAGCAGGATCTGCAAGAGCCTTGCCCATAACGCCGATTTCCTTTTGAATGAGGTAACCGCAAACTGCAGGTAGGTACTCAGCAACGCCGGCTGTTGTAGCGTGTGCGCGGTGAGCAGTACCGAAGGCATCGTTTACATAAATGTCTGCGTAGGAAGCAAGCTCCTTTGCAAAGTCAAGATTGTTCTTTGTTTCTCTTGCGTCGAAACGAACGTTTTCCAAAAGAACAGCCTTACCAGCTGTAAGAGCAGCAACCTTAGCCTTTGCGTCCTCGCCAACGATATCCTCAGCGAATGTTACTGTACCCTCGCCAAGAAGCTCGTTAAGTCTATCTGCAACCGGCTTAAGTGTAAGCTTTTTCTTGTCGTCTACAAGAGCCTTAGCAAGAAGGTCTTTTGTAGCTGCAGCTCTTTCTGCCTCAGGAAGCTCCTCTACCTTTTTCTTTTCCTTTTTTGTAAGGCCAAAGCCCTCTGTAAGAATGCTGTGTGGCTTGCCCATGTGGGAGCAAAGAACAACCTTTGCACCGTTGTCAAGTAGGTACTTGATTGTTGGAAGAGCGCCGATAATTCTCTTATCGCTTGTGATCTTACCGTCCTTCATAGGAACGTTGAAGTCACATCTAACAAGCACTCTTGCGCCTTGAACGTTAACGTCTTCAATTGTTTTCTTGTTGTAGGTCATTTTAATTTATCTCCTATTTTTTATTTTTTCGCATATAATATAGCATATTTTTATCTATTTATCAATAGATATTTGAAATTTTTTTACATGACAACATATCTTACGATATAGTAGCCTATCAAAATAACGCCAAGGGCGATTCTATACCAGCCAAAGCTTTCAAAGCTATGGTTCTTAACAAACGCCATAAGAAGCTTGATTACAAAGAGGGACAAGGCAAAGGCAACTACTGTGCCGGCTATCAAAACACCGATTTCCGTTGCATTCAGGCTAAAGCCACCTGCTACAAACTTTATGATCTTAAGCAGGCTTGCGCCAAGCATAACGGGAATTGCAAGGAAAAAGGAAAACTCCGCAGCGGCGGTTCTTGACACCTTGACAACCGATGCGCCGAGGATTGTAGAGCCGGAGCGAGATGTGCCGGGAATCAAGGAAAGCACCTGGAAGCAACCGATTTTCAAAGCAGTCGGATAATCAATATCGTAAACGTCCTCATACTTCATTTGTCTGTTTTTGTTAAGACGTTCGATAACAATAAACAAAACGCCATAAACCACAAGAGCTATTGCAACTGTGATAAAGTTATAAAGATAAGTGTCAAGCAGGTCCTCAAGGATAATGCCGATTACAGCAGCGGGTAAAACCGCAACTATAACCTTAAGCCACAGGGACCAGGTTTTCTTTTTCAGCTCCGGAGCTTTGTTTTTTGACCAAGGGTTTAGCTTATCAAAAAACAAAATAATTACTGCCAAAATCGAACCAAGCTGTGTTATAACCTCAAAAAGATTCCAGCACTCATCACTGATATTCAGCTTTATAAACTCGTTGGCAATTATCATATGTCCCGTGCTTGAAACGGGTAGCCATTCGGTTATGCCCTGCACAATGCCTATAAGGGCAGCCTTTAGGATTTCTATAAATTCCATTTTTACCTTTCTGACGAGCGAATAATATCTCCTGCCTTAACCTCAAAGGGCACCTTCATCTTAAAGGTCATTGATGGGTGGGGCGCAGAGGGTATTTCCTCGCCTTTTTCGTTATATAGCTTGTCAACCTCAAAGCGTCTGCCTGTTTTGCCGGGAGTGATAATTTCGCACACGTCCCCCGCCGAAAGCTTGTTTCTTTGGGTAAAATAATAGTATTCTCCGTCGCGCTCTCCTGTGGCAACACACAAATAAGCCTTTTCCCTAAGATAACCGTTTTGTGTAACGGTTTGGGGGTTATCCATAGGGTTGTCAAAGTAAAAGCCTGTTGCATATTCTCTATGGCTAACGCTTTCCAGCTCTCTTAGCCAAAGGGGATTATAGCGATATCGGGTAGGGTCTTTTCTATACTCGTCCATTGCCATCTTGTAAGTATTTGTGCAAATGGCTGTGTAATATGCACTTTTCATTCTACCCTCGATTTTGAAGCTATCAATGCCACTTTCCATAAGCTCCGGAATATGCTCAATCATACACATATCCTTAGAGGACATAACAAATGTGCCCTCCTTATATTCCTCAATGTTAAGCGGGGTCTTTGGTCGCTTTTCCTCGGAAAAAGAAAGAGGAAGTGCGTTTGTGTAGTTCCAACGGCAGGGCTGGGCGCAGGCGCCACGGTTTGCATCTCTGCCTGTGTAGAAGTTGGAAAGCAAGCATCTGCCACTGTATGAAATGCACATTGAGCCGTGTATAAAGCACTCAAGCTCTAATTCCTTTGGGGTATTTTTTCTGATTTCGTTAATTTCCTCAAGAGAAAGCTCTCTTGCAAGCACAACACGCTTTGCTCCCATTTTATGCCAAGCTGTGGCTGTATATGCAGAAACAACGCTGGCTTGGGTGGAAATATGTATTTCCATATTCGGTATAAGCTCTCTTGTAAGCTGGAAAACCCCCAAATCGGAAATAATAAGGGCGTCAACACCTATTTCGTCATAGCGCTTCAGGTATTTTTTCAGCCTTTCGTACTCCACTGTGTGAGGCATTGTATTTACAGTAACATAAAGCTTTACCCCGTGGGCGTGTGCGTATTTCACAGCCTCCTCCAGCTCCTCAAGGGTAAAGTTATCAGCAGCGGCACGCATACCAAACATATCAGAGGCAAGGTAAACTGCATCTGCGCCATATAGTATGGCAGCCTTCATTTTTTCAAAATTGCCTGCCGGGCAAAGTAATTCCTTCATCTTTATCTCCTATGGTTGTTATCTTATTTATTTTAACATATTATAGCACAGGTGTCAATAAATGAAAAAAAGAAAGGGCTTTTATACCCTTTCTTTCTTTTTTAAGATGCTATTTCTGTAAGAAGGTCTATTTCGCAAACCGCATCAGCCGCCTCTGCGGATTCTATGACGAAGCGCACACTATCAAAATCTCTTCCCAGCTTACCTGTGTTTATCAGTATGCTTTCGCTGGTTTCGGTTCTGCACTCAAATGCTTCATCCTCGCCTGTTACCAGGTAAACCGTACATTTTATGCCTTGAACCAGCTTGATATAGATATAATCAATATTATCTCTTGTGTTGTGAGCAGTAATTGTAACCTCTCCCTGTCCCTTTGTGGCAATAGCTACGCTATCATAATCGCCATCAGTAAGCAGGGACGCATCGCCTATGTAATTGCCCTCTATTTGAATATTCTCCTCAAGCAGCCAATCCCTAGTCTCACAGTCAATGGAGCTGTAGCATCTTGAGCATTTTTTGGTTATCACGCCATCGCTTGCGTTTATAATGGTATAGCTGTGTCCTAAAGGACCTGAAAGCTCACGGCGCTCAACCTTGCCACAGCTATCACAGGTGCGTTCAGTATATTCCCCTGTGGTGCAGGTAGCATAGGTATCTCTCCACATGCCCCACTTGTGAGATGTGCCAAGACTCATTTTCGACGGCTTTGATTGATTGCTCATGCATTTTGTGCAGGTGCGCTTTGAATATCCCGGCTCCTCACAGTTTGGCTCGGTATAAGCAGTCCATTCTCCCCACTCGTGTCCCTCGCCATCAACGCAAGGAAGCTCACCATAGTATATTGCATTAAGGCTTTCATCTATCCAGTCCTCTTGCCAAAGTGGTTGTTTTTCCTCTGCGTCACACTCTACTATGGCAAACTTAACACCATAAAATGCATTCTTTTCTATGACAATTACAGACACAGGTATGGCAATTTCTGTTAAAAGAGGGCAGTTTTCAAATGCCAAGGCTCTTACCGTCTTAACATTATCTCCAAGCCTTACCTTTGCAAGCCTTGTGCAATCCTTAAAGGCCCCGGTGGCAATCTCAACCACAGGCAAGCCCTTATATTCGCTTGGAATTTCTACCTCTTCAAAAAGCTTTCCTACATAATTAAGAATATATCCGTCCTCTGTCTGGTTTAGCACAAAGCTCATTTCCTCAGCTACTCTGTGCCATTCTACATTTTGATTTTCATTTATTGCTGCTTTGGCATTTTCCGAGGTGATGGTTATATATTTTTCCCCTGCAAGCCATACATAGCCTGCTCTCATATAGACGTCTTCTATATTATCGCAGCCTAAAAAGGCATTTTTGCCAATAAACTCAACATTATCTGAAATGTTTATGTGCGCAAGGGCGCTGCAATTAATAAACGCGCTTGCATAAATGTATTTTACGTTTGCGCCTATGCTAAGGGTGGTCAAATTAATGTGATTTGCAGCTACACCCTCTCCAATTGCAACAATTGGCTTGCCGTTATAGCTATCATTAATTATAAGCAAATCCTCGTCTGCACCTATGTAGGTAAGCACGTAGCCACCAAGCTTGTCGCTATAGGTATATTTTATTTCCTTGTCGACTGAAGCAGGCTCGTTAATTTGCCACTTGAATGCAGAGCAGTCCTCTGTAAGAAGCTTAGCAAGCGTCTGACCGTTGCTCTTTTCCTCGCTTGTTAGATTCCTTTGTCCCGCATACCAATTATTATCTGATTCAAAATCAACCTGACTTAAGCTATTACAGAATAAGAATGCATTAGGCATAATCTTTACAGCTGTTTGTGGAATGGTTATTTGCTTAAGGGCTGTACAGCCATAGAATAATTCGCTGCCGATTTCCTCTATTCCGCTTGGAAATACTACGCTTGTTAGGCTTGTGCAGTTTTTGAAGGTGCTTGTGCCAAGAGCTTTACATCCGCCATTAACCGAGAAGCTTTCAAGGCTTGTGCAATCTGCAAGCACCTCATAGCCAACCTCGCCGGAAATATCTCCAACGATTGAAACGCGGGTAAGAGATTTACAGCCCTTGAAGGCATAGTTGCCAATGGACCATATTTTGCTTGCGTTTAGCTCTACACTCTTAAGGCTCTGACAATTTTCAAAGGCAGATGCGCCAATATAGTCAACACCTACACCAAAATCAATTTCAGAAAGCGCTGTGCAGTTATAAAATGCGTATTTTTCAATAGCGCCTATTCCGTCATCAAGTATAACGGAGGTAAGCCTTGCATCCTTAAAGGCATATGGGAAAATTTTTGTAAGAGATGCCTCTGTTGGTGCCTTATAGGTGGTGCTTGTCTTGCCAACCGCGTATCTAACAAGGCGACAGCCCTTTACGCCTGTGTACATATCTGTGTAATAGGTATAAAGGCTTCCGTCGTATGCTGTGTACTGTGGATTTGATGAGCTTACAACAAATTCCGTAATAGCGTTTGAGCCATCAAAGGCAAGCTCGTTTATGCTTGTGGTGGTTGAAGGAATTTCAACCCTTTTAAGAGCTGTGCAATTATTAAAGGCATTTTTCTCAATTGTTGTGACATTTGAAAGGATTACTGTTTCAACAGTAGTGTTATTAGAAAACGCGCCCTCAGCTATGCCCACAACCGGTAGTCTATCATATGTGCCGGGTACTGTAACAGTAGTGTCCTCGCCCACATATTTTACAAGAACATAGTTATCGTTTTGCTTTTCGTAAACAAACTGGGACTTTTCAGCCCATTTTGGATATAGAGTTTTATTTCCTCTTGTGCCTATTTCAATAGATGTGATTTTCTTGGTCAGCGCAGAATCCTCATACCAGCCAAGGAATATATGGTCCTCCCATGTTGGCACAGGAAGCTCCACATAATCGTTTACTGTGTAGGTGCTATCCTCGGGATATTCCGCACCGATGCTATCAATAGAGCTTGCATACTTGATTGTATAGGTTTTCGCAGACCACTTTGCATAAAGGCTCATAGCGCCTGTTGTACCCTTGCCAATAAACCAAACAGATGAGCCTGTCAGGCTCGGGCTTCTGTACCAGCCCACAAAATCATAATCCTCACGCGTTGGCTCTTCAAGATAAAAGTGATCCTCAGCTGTGTAGTACTCCTTTGTGGGATAAGAGGTAAACTCGTCGCAAAGAAGATGGTAGGTTATCGGATATCTTAGCTGTACCCAAGCAGCATAAACATCGATATCGCCTGTGGTGCCCTCTTTAATTCCTGTAATTTCGTTGTAGTAATATTTGTCACTGCACCAAGCCTTAAATTCATAGCCTACCTTTGTTGGGGCATTAAATTCAAAGCTATCATTTATTGTATAGGTGTCAGTATTTAGGTTTTCAACGCCATTATAAATTAAATGGTAGGTAATTTTGTAATTAATAACCGTCCATCTTGCCTCTATGCTTATGTCCGCAGCAGCACTACCATCAAGCTGAGTAACGCTTGTGTCTGTGCCCTTTTTGAACCAACCGTCAAAACGGTATCCCTTTTTTGTCGGGGCACTTAATTCAAGGCTTTCATTATATTTTATGCGGTCCTTATTTTTGTCGGAATTTTCGCCACCGTTTAATATATATGTAATGCCATATTCTCTAACCTGCCAAATTGCATAAAGAGTTGTGTCCTCAGCCCCCATTTTGTAGTCGCTTGCTTTTGTATATTCAACGTCTCCATTTGGTGTGGTTGAGTAGCCCTTTAATATATAGCCAACTCTTTGTATGCTGTTTTCGCTAAGTGAAAATTTTTCATCTGTGGCAAGCTGGAAGGTGTTTGAGCCGTTTGTTCCGTCATTTTTATTGATTTTAAGCGTATTAATGTTTGCTCTGAACTTAGGGACCAGACTTGTGTCTTCTTTTACTGTATCCTTTTCAAAGTCCCATTCCTTCTCGCCATTATACCAGCCAATAAATGTGTATCCGTGCTTTTGGGGGTCCTGTGGCTTGCTTAGCTTATCGCCCGGCTCAACATACATAGTAACTCCGTTAATTGATACTATACAGTCATCGGTATAATCGCCCAAGGTGCTAAAAAGAATTGCAAAAAATATTGTGCTGCATATTGTAACTACACCTGCAACAATTGATAAGATAATTATAAGTGCCCTTAGATTAAATGGCTTTTTAGGCTCCACTTTTTCTTCCTGTGGTGGCTCACACGCAGGTGGCACCGGCGCCTGCTCACCCTCTGTTATCTCCACTGTGGGAGCTAATGATAAATCAACGCTGTCATCCAAAAGGTCATCACAGCTGATATCAAAAACTCTCGCTATTTTTCTAAGCTTATCAATTTCTGGTTGGCTAATATTTGCTTCCCATTTATAAACCGCCTGACGAGATACATCAAGACGTATAGCAAGCTGCTCCTGAGACAAGCCCTTTTGCTTTCTTAGATATGCAATTTTTTCGGAAATCTGCATTTTCGTTCTCCTTTTCGTTTTTGTATCTCAATCTTAGCATAGAGCCGTTTTTTTATCTACAAACACCTGTTTGAATTTGTCAACCAATGGTTGCATTTTTAGGATTTTTTACTGTTTTCTACCAAATGTTAGCAAAAATTCATACACTTATGGCTATTTTTTTATAAAATGAGAAAAAAGAAAAAACCAAGCTTTAGGCTCGGCTTTTTCATATGAGTGAACTAAATCTGTAAGCTGATTTCGAGGCTAAAACAATTGGGTATTGTTTTTGCCGATGAAATTCCACCCAAGCAAGGAAAAAAACGAGCCAATTTATTGGCGATGTTATTTGACTATGCGACGTGGCGTGGTACAGAACACGGCGCACAATTATTTTTAAAAGAAAAAACCAAGCTTTAGGCTCGGCTTTTTCATATGAGTGAACTAAATCTGTAAGCCGTGTTCTGTTAAAAGACGGTCATCTATCTTTGCCTTGTGTCACCACAAGGCTCCGCAATTATGCGTGCCACCCAAGAGAATAGCAAAGCTTTATCGGGCAAATAAAAATCCTCTTATACGGTGTTGCTTCGGATAGGGTTTACACCTACTCTATGTTACCATAGAATATCGTGAGCTCTTACCTCGCGTTTTCATCCTTACCACAAGTGGCGGTAATTTTCTGTTGCACTTTCCCTAAGGTCACCCTCGGCTGACGTTATCAGTTATCCTGCCCTATGAAGCACGGACTTTCCTCACACTAATACCTTTCGGCGTGATAGTGCGCAACCGTCCAACTTAGTTCGAGATTATTATAATAAATTTTTAACACTTTGTCAAGTTATTGGCATTTATATTTAGCAGGCATATGATAAAAAATAATCATATAGTCTTTAGGGAGCGATGCTATGGACAAAAATTTTTCATTAAAAATGCCTCTTGATTTTCAAATGGCGCTTGCCCACAATCCAAAGGCAATGCACACCTTTCTCTCTCTTGACGACCAAAGACAGGACGAGATTATAAAAAGGGCGCACAGCATTGAAACAAAGCGTGAAATGGCGCTTTTTGTAAACGGAATTAACGAGGCGAAAATATAAAATATCGACACAGGGTGCAAAAAAAGGGCAGAAACTTGTTCTGCTCCTTTTTTATTCCATTTCTACAATTTTCTTGAAGAATAAAACTGCGGAGTTATAGGTTTCTTCCTTTGCTACGCTGTTTTTGCGCACGCACAAGACGCTGTTTCGCAAAAGGCTCTCCATAGCAGGATATTTTTCTATAAATGCAGTTTTGCTAAGGTCAATGCTATATCCGTCATAGGCGGACTCCGGCTTTTCTCCAAGAAGCTCAGTTAGCGCAGCAAAGCCACCCTTGTAATGCTTTTCGTAAATTTCCTTATCCATTATGAAAAGGCAAATTTGCCCGGCTGCCATTTGGTTATTCATGCTTTCAAGAGCTTGCAAATTTGCCTGCTCCGTCAAAACCTGACCAAAGAGCTGCTTATTTTCCTCGCTATTATCAAGATGACCCTGACCTTGATAGGTGGTTGGCACAAAATTAATAAGCCTTTCCCCATCCCCGTTAAAGTCGTCCATTGCGTCAACCAGCGCTTCCATTGTATCTTCAAAGGGCTGGGATTTTAAGTATACAGGTCCAAAGTAGGCAATTTCAACATCGTACTCCGGTCTTTGAAGCGCCCAAACGATTCCGATTGTCAAAACGGTCACAATGAAAAGTGCAATAATAACCTTCCATTTATGGTGAAACCAAAAATTTGCCACCTTATTTGTTTTGGTTATAACCTCTTTTTCGTCATGAATCTTGCTGTCGTTTTCAATACCCAAGAGCCTTTGGCGCCTTGCTTCATTGGATTCATTAATTTCGCTCATTTATTTCTCCTATAAAAAAGGCATTTCCTTGCACGAAAATGCCTCTTGCTATTCGTACACAGATTAGTATACCATAGCCGAATTTAATTTTCAAGTGGAATTACGTCAAACCAAACTGCGCGAAACTTACCGCCGATTAGCCTATCGGCATGCCAATGACCGAAGAACCAGCGCTTAAAGGCTACTTCCCCCACTACCCAATCAAAGAAGCCGTTTAGCTCAAGCTCGTGACTATCGCAATACTTACCCATCATACGCACCACAGTCTGTGGGGCTGTGTGACTGATTATGTAGTCAACCTTGAAGCCTGCCTCCCTTAGGTTTTTTGTTGCCTCCCTATATTCCTCGTTATTTGGCATTTCCTCTTTCCAATAGGAATAGCCCTCCTTGCGCATATACCTGTCAATGCTGTAGCCGCCACCCATAACAAAGAAGGTCTTGCCCTGCAGGTTGAAAACCTGTCCCCTTGTCAGGTGCAGCACGTTTTCTCTGATTTTATGTACATAGCCGCCATTCCACTTAACCCTTGGATATTCTTTGATGGCAGGAAAGTTTTCGTGGTTGCCATCACAAAAGCAGATGGTGTATGGCTTTTTCTCCAAGGAATTAAGAAAAGCATGCTCATAGGCTTGGTTAGTGAACAGATATCCGAAGTCGCCGCAAACTATCAAAATGTCCTTATCTGTCCACTGACTCTCCCCATACATATTTAGCTCTAAAAAGCGTCCTTGCTCGCCGTGGGTGTCCCCTGTTATGTAAATCATGCCTGACGGGAGTGAAACGAACCAGTTTTGGAACGGACAAAAGTCCTGTCTTCTGCGTTAAAATTTTTCGAAATATTTTTATATGTCATCAAAATTTTGCCTTGAATACAAGCCTTTTGGCTCGTTCTAAAATGCAAGGCACCTTAAGCCGATGTATTTTTAGAAAATTTTGGCAAGATTGCGACGCA
>JAFVTH010000019.1 GCA_017503285.1 Clostridia bacterium
CAAATAAATTACAAGGCGAATCTAATTTGGGAAACATTTAATTGTTACGAAAACAATGTGCCTCGTTGGTTTGAAAAATACAAAAAAGACTAACACCGAAATGTTAGTCTTTTTTATTGGTGGAACTGGCGAGAGTTGAACTCGCGTCCGAAAATCACTTAACACAACTTTCTCCGTGGGCAGTTAATCTATTGGAATTTCCCCTACAAAACGCCGATTAACAGGCTTTTATTCGGGTATTGTCTTAATGCTTGATTGATACAGACAAAACTCTCAATTCAAGTTCACCTCTGATGTTACGCTCAGTCTTTGGGCGAGGTACTCCAAAGAGGAACGGGTGGCGCGTTGGCCACAGCACTGCCGCTAATCGCTCCCGAAGGAGCAATTAGTTAGGCAGCCATAGCAACTTTATTGTTGTCGTTTATTATTTAAGTTTAGCCATTATAAGGGATTAGCCAGCCCTCCACGCTTATCGTATCTCACAATCCCCGTCGAAGCCGTTACAGTCCCATTTTTAGCTTTTTGGAGCTTGCTCTGTTATTTTATATTATTTTTGACTCTTTGTCAACCATCTAAATCAATGTCGCATCAATTTTTCCGTGAAAATAAATGGCAAGCCGAAGCTTGCCATTATTTTATGCAAAAAATACGCCATAGCCCTCGCCTGTTCTATTGCCGGCCTTTATATATTCCTTAAAGGCACGACGCATTGAGGTGTTGTCCGGGAAGTCGTCAGCGTTACCGGTATAATCCATATCGAAGAGTCTCCAAGCGTCATGGTGCTGCCCCTCTGGATGGTGATAATCTGACAAAATATCAAATTGAGCAACAAATCTCTTGGTATTTGATCCCTCCGGCAAAATATTGAAGGTTGGTGAGTATAAAAGCCAGCTATAGCAAACAAATGCTATTGGATTTTTTATCTTATCCTTGAAAAATTCTACCGCCATAGCATATGCCTCATCACAGCTTTCCTTTGTAAGAGGCTTTAGACTTCTTGGAATATGTACATTAATAACAGTGTCATCTTTTTTAAGGGACTTACCATCCTTTTCATAGCTTTCGTTAAATGTGCAAAGCTCAAATTGAAGTCTACCAAGAGCAAATCTTGTAAGATTGTAAAAGCCCGGGAACCAGCCGGAAACAAAGGAACCACAAACACCTTTAACGAGCTTACATTCGTCAAGCTTATACTTCAAATCATACATAGAGTTTTTGTATATTTCTAGGTCAATCCCTTTTTCTATGTAAAGCCTTTTTAGGTGCTTTGCCATGCAAATAAATACAAGAAGCTCTATTGTATAGGTATGAATATTTACCATTGGAGCAAGCTTTTGCGCCCTGTTTTCGATAATTTCTTTCCAATAATCAACATTTATATCCTGCTCATACATAGAAATACATTCCCAAAAAAGCCACGAAGCTTCCTTGTTCTCCATAACCTTATCAAAGGCAGAAATCAGACACTCCCTGTCCTCTTTTTCATATTCAAACTCATTCAAAAAATCAACTAAAAACGCTCTCATTCGCTAAAACCTCCCTTAGTTACTCGTTCTATTGTTCTTTGTGCAGTGCGCTTTGCGTCACTTTCTCGTTTATCGTAAAGCTTTTTACCCTTGCAGAGCCCTAACTCAACCTTAACCCTTGAGCCCTTGAAGTACAGGGATAATGGAATTAAAGCATAGCCATCTCTTGTCATAAGACCAGCCAGCTTCATTATTTCCTTTTTATGCATAAGCAAACGTTTATGCCTTAAGGGGTCTTTGTTAAAAACATTTCCCTTTTCATAAGGGCTTATATGAATGCCAAGTGCCAAAAGCTCACCAGCATAAACCTTACAAAAGGAATCCTTAAGGTTAACCTGCCCAAGGCGCAGGGATTTAACCTCTGTGCCAAAAAGCTCAATACCAGCCTCGTACTTTTCTTCAACAAAATAATCGTGATATGCTTTTTTGTTTTGTACAATAATTTTAACGCCTTCAGCCATTAACAAGCCCCTCCTTTTAATTTTGATTACTCAAAAATTATATCACATTATTGCATCTTTTTCAAGCATTTATTGTTTCATTGACAAAATTATAGAGTTATGGTAATATATTTTTGAGGTGATTACACTGGAATACTCAATTATATACTCAAAAAGACGCACAATTAGTCTTCAGGTTAAAAACAATGCTTCCGTTGTTGTGCGTGCTCCTTTTGGTTATAACAAGGAGCTAATTGATAGGTTTGTTAGCTCACATATAGATTGGATAAACAAAAAGCTTGATATAGTAAAATCCAAGCCAAAAATTGATTATTTAACCGACAAGCAGGTTAAGGAGCTAAAAAGATCGGTTAAGGAAATTATCACTCCGATTATTGCACATTATTCAAAAATTTTGAACGTTTTTCCTGGGAGAGTGTCGATAAATACGGCTAAAACCAGATTTGGCAGCTGTAGCTCAAACGGGAATTTGAACTTCTCATACCGACTTGGATTATATCCACACGAGGCTATTGAATATGTTTGTGTTCATGAGCTTGCCCACCTTAAGGAAATGAACCATTCGCCAAAGTTTTGGGCAATTGTTGAGAGTGTTTTACCAGATTACAAGGAACGAAAAAAGCTACTAAAATGAGGTTTTTATGAATATTGTTATTCTCGACTACAAGACCCTTGGAGAGGACCTTGATTTATCTCCTGTATACAAGTATGGTAATGTTACCAAATATCCTACCACCTCGCAAGACCAGGCCGCAGAAAGAGTGAAGGATGCTGACATTGTCATAGTGAATAAAATAAAAATGACTGAGGACGTGGTTAAAAATGCTAAAAACCTTAAGCTTATTTGCGAAACGGCCACCGGTTATGACAACATTGATATAAAGTACTGTAACGAGCATGGCATTAAGGTTGCTAACACTCCTGCTTACTCCACCGGATGTGTAGCGCAGGTCACTGTTTCTATGGTATGCTCTCTGATTACGCATCTAGACGAATATCGAAGCTTTGTTCACGATGGCAAGTATCAAAAAAGCGGAACAGCAAACTGTCTTGTGCCTGTTTACCACGAGTTAAACGGACTTACCTGGGGCATTATTGGCTTTGGTAACATTGGCAAGGCTGTGGGTAAAATTGCTGAGGCTTTTGGTTGTAGGCTACTAGTTAACAAGCAAGCACCGATACAAGGATATGAGTGCGTTGACCTTGATACACTTCTAAAGGAATCTGACATAATTTCCATACATTGCCCACTTACCGAAAAAACGAGGGGTATGATTGGCAAACGAGAGCTAGATTTGATGAAGAAAAACGCAATAATTGTCAACGTTGCAAGAGGTGCAATTTGGGACGAGGAAGCGGTTGCGAATGCTATTTTAGAAAATAAAATCGGTGGTATGGGCTGTGATGTTTTCTCCGTTGAGCCATTTTGTGAAAATCATCCATTTAACAAACTACTCAGCCTTGAAAATGTGCTTTTAACACCTCATATGGCTTGGGGTTCATTTGAATCAAGAACAAGGTGCTTTAACACAGTTGTATCGAATATTGATGCTTTTTTGAACGGCAAGGAGCAAAATTTAATCAAATAAAGGTGTAGTGGGCAAATTTTTGCTCACTACTTTGTTTTTTTATTAGATAAGGCTTGACAAATAAGATTTTGTGTAGTAAAATAATATGGCATTTGCGGGTGTGGCGGAATTGGCAGACGCGCTAGACTTAGGATCTAGTGTTTTCACGTGCAGGTTCAACTCCTGTCACCCGCACCAAAAAGCAGCAAGCCTCGGTTTGCTGCTTTTTTATTTTGTTACGTAATATTTATTTATACATATATTGACATAATAACGTTTGTGTGTTACAATAATTATGTGCAAATTTACCTAAAAGGAGTCAATTATGAAGAAATATATTGGCAAAATTACCATCGGAATAGCTTTAGTTGTTGCTATTGCTATATCGATTTTCTGTATAACTGTATTCTCTGCTGATAAAAATGATGAGGCAGGGGTTACTTTGACTTGGACATTTGAGGTAACGGAGAACCCAAATGCCGGTGACGATCCTATAAAGGGAACAGCTGTTATCACAGGTGCTTCTTTTGTTGGCGATTACACAAGGGAGCTAAACATACCTGAAACCGTTGAAAAGGATGGAAAAACATATCAGGTTGTTGAAATCAAAGATGGTGCTTTTGATGAAGCAAAGTTTTTTGGTCCATTAACTCTACCAGAAAGCCTTACTAAAATTGGAAACAACGCTTTCAAGGGTTCTCAAATATACGGTGAGATTGTAATTCCTGCAAAGGTTACCTCTATTGGCACCTCTGCCTTTGAAAACTGTAAGGGTATTACCAGTGTAAATTTGCCTCAATCACTTACAACAATTAGCAAAGCTGCTTTTAAAAACTGTGGCGCACTTAGAACTATTAACACAGAAAACGTAAAAGTGTTTGGCACAGAATGCTTCTCTGATTGCTATGCTCTTTATAATGTAACAATAGGTAAAAAGGTTATTTCAATTAACGGAGTTAAAACCACTATTGGTAAGGCTACGGAAATTCAAGATAAGGCGTTTTATAAGTGTCTTTCACTTGACCAAACATTTGACCTTTCTGCTGTAACAACACTTGGCACAGCTGTTTTCCACGATTGCGAAAGAATTGAAGGCTTTATAATGCCTAACGTTAGCTTTGACCTTGCATTCTTCTCCGGTTGTACTGGCGTAAAGCATTATGAAATAACCGGTAATGCTTCCTTGTACACATCTATTGATGGTGTTATCTTTAGCAAGGTTGATAGTACAAATAGCGACACAAGCGACGACGACCTTAAACTTCTTCTCTATCCTGCAAATAAGAGCGATGAAACATATTACATCCCTGAGGGTGTTAAGATTATAGAAAAGGCTGCATTTGCTTATTCAAAGAACATTAGAACTATTGTGTTCCCCGAATCTGTTGAAAAGCTTTGCCCTGAGGTATTTAAGGATTCCTCTATTGAGACATCTTATATTCCTGACAATGTTCACTTTGTTAGCGTTGATACATTCAAGGGATGTAAGAGCCTTGAGTGGGTTATTTTTGGTGCAAACATTACAACCGTCGGTGTTGACTCTTTTAGAGATGCTAACAGTAATGTAAAGGTAATTGCGAAAAACGCACAGTTTACAAAGCCTGATTTCGTAAAGGAAGAAAACTTCCACTCTATTACTACATATGAGTGTGTTGACCACTATTACGGATATCTCGACAAGGCTGCGACATGTACTGATTTCGGATACAACCAATGTATTGTTTGTGATCGTATTTCATATATAAAAGAGCTTGGACACTCCGGTCCTGTTATAGAGAAAGGTAATCTTTCTTGCGATACAGATGAGTATAAAAAAATCGACTGCTTGAGATGCAATCAAGAAATCACTATTGTAACGGCAGAAAAAACCGGTCACAACGCTGTAACACAGCTCAAGGCTGCAACCGATACAACACCGGGTTATACAATCAACTATTGCCTAACCTGTCAGGAAACATATATTGACAATTATCAAAGATACACAAACAAAAACGCTTGCTCGTCACATTCCCACTTCAAAACTATTGTTATTTCTGAAGCAAACTGTGATACTAACGGTCTTTCCGTTACCCATTGCTCCGACTGTGGCGCATTTATTAAATCTTCTGTCACAGAAAGAATCGGTTGTTCGTTTGAAACAACAATCGTAATTGAGTCCAGCTGTACAGTAAACGGTCAGGTTAATGAAAAATGTACTGTTTGTGGCAAGGAAAGAATAACTTTGAAGGAGCTTGCTCCTCATAAACACGAGTGGTACACAATTTCCTCTAAGCAGGGATTTGAATATAGCTCTTGTAAGGTTTGTGGCTTCTTTGAAAGCCGAGAGGTTGACTACTCTGTTCTTCAGGCGGTTATTGATAAAATTCCAAAGAATTACGATAAAATCTTCACAACCGAAACAGCTGCAATTATCAGACCTATCAAGGAAAGCCAGGGCTTAAACTTGACTCAAGAGGCTGTTGACTATAACGTAAAAACACTTCGTGACGCGCTTACAAACGCCGAATACAACGTAACTGATATCCCTGCTGTATTTATCGAAAAGTCATCTGCTCTTAGTCGAGAGGATTATACCGATGCTGTTATTTACATAGCTTACCTTGATGAAAACGGTAAATCCGCCGTTGAAGCTATTGAATATAACGCTACAATGAAAATCAGAGGTAACTCCACTGGTAACTATTCAGAGAAATATCCATATAACATTAAGTTTTCCTCAAAGGTTGACCTTTTTGGTATGGGTGCCGGCAAGAAATATTGCTTGATTGCTAATCTTTTTGACCAAACACTTATGAGAAATGCTTTGGCAATTGATTTTTCACAGCTTATCGGCATTCAGTTTGCTCCAAGCTATCAATTTGTAGAGGTTTACTACAACGGAAGATATGATGGACTATATATGCTCACTACTCCTATGGATATTGATGAAAACAGAATCGATATTGATGAAGAAAATGACTTTGTAACTGAGCTTGAGCATAAGTCTGACGGAGAATTTTATCTCACCTCTCCAATCTTTAACATAAAGTCTTTGGTTGAGGATACAAAGGACCTTTCCGGTAATGCATACTCTAATATGTATAGCAATTACTACATGGTTGACTATGCTATAAAGAGTGGTGACTGGGAGCTTATTAAACAGTATGTTGATATTGAATCCGTTTCAAAATACTATGTAATTCATGAATATTTGAAGGATGTAGATATGTGCTACGACTCTACTCGCTTCTACTTTATGAATGGTAAGCTTTATGGTGGACCTGTTTGGGACTACGACTTTAGTATGGGTAACCTTGATTTGAGCTCCGGTCAAGCAGGTGATGATAGTTCTCACGATGCATACAACAACGAGGGTGGTCACACAAGCAAGACACTCGGTGTTGAGAACAACAGTGCCACAGGTTATTGGGCTGATTGTCGCTGGGCGGGCAACAAAAACATTTGGTTTGCGAGCCTGATGCAATACTCACCTGATTTCCAAAAAGAGGTTAAAAAGGTGCTTGTTGATCACGCAGACGATATGCGCTTGATGTATGAGGACAAGATTATTAGTAAACGTGAAACACTTACTAACAAAATCGACGTTCACTATAAGGATGAGGCATTTACTGCGGCTCGTTTGAGAAACTACGATAAGTTTGATATAGTTACCGGTCATAGAGATAATGGTAAGGGCACACCTATTTGTTACAATGTAATGGGTCGTGCATTCTATAGCTATACAGAAGCTATAAATTACCTAAGAGGCTGGCTCAAGGAAAGACACAATTGGGTATATGAGGCTTATATTGGTGAGGAGCTTCCACCAAGCAAATAATAAAATGAAAGGTGAGCATTATCAGCTCACCTTTTTTAACACCATATAGCTTGTTTTATGACCTTTTCTTATATACGTCGACAAATACACGTCAAATAAAAAAGAGGCTGAAATCAGCCTCTTTTTATTTGTAATGATTATTCAGCAGCTGCGCTGTTTGGATCAACCCTAGAAACACCAACCTGGTTGTATTCTCTAAGACCGGTACCAGCAGGGATAAGCTTACCGATAATAACGTTTTCCTTAAGACCAAGCAAGTGGTCAACCTTACCACGGATTGCAGCCTCTGTAAGAGCCTTTGTTGTCTCCTGGAAGGATGCAGCGGAAAGGAAGGATTCAGTTGAAGATGCAGCCTTTGTAATACCAAGAAGTATTGGTGAGCATGTTGCAAGGCGAAGATCAATTTCACCTGCATCAATTCTTGCTTGAACCTTCTCGTTTTCCTCGATAAATTCAACAACATCCATAGATACGCCATCAATAAGCTCTGTATCACCAGGATCCTCAACCTTAACTCTTCTTGTCATTTGACGAGTAATAACCTCAACGTGCTTATCGTCAACCTCAACGTTTTGTGAACGGTAAACCTTTTGAACCTCACGAACGATGTAGTCATATACTGCCTCAATACCACTAATCTTAAGAATATCAGCAGGAGCCATATAGCCCTCAGTAAGCGCTTGACCCTTAACTACTCTGTCACCGTCTTGAACTACCATTGTAGTGCCAAATGGAACGTCGTATGTGTAGGATGCACCGGTTTCCTCATCGGTTACGCTGATTTTGTTAATCTTACCCTCGAGAGTAATCTTAGCCTCACCAGTAGCCTCACAAGCGATTGCAGGCTTCTTTGGACGTCTTGCCTCAAAGAGCTCTTCAACTCTTGGTAGACCCTGAGTAATGTTAGCAGAAGCAACACCACCGGTATGGAAGGTTCTCATAGTAAGCTGTGTACCAGGCTCACCGATAGACTGAGCAGCAATAACACCAACAGCCTCACCAATATTAACCTGCTTAGAGCTTGCAAGGTCCATACCATAGCAGTGTGCACAAACACCACGCTTTGTCTTACAACGAAGAACAGAACGAACCTTAACCTCTGTAATACCAGCAGCAACGATCTTATCAACATCCTTAGCAAGAATCATTTCGTTTTCCTTAACGATAACCTCGCCGGTTGTTGGGTTGATGATATCCTCTACTGTGTATCTACCAAGGATTCTGTCCTTAATAGACTCAACGGTTTCGTTACCATCCTTAATATCGCTCATTACCATGTAATCACGTGTGCCACAGTCCTCTTCGCGAATGATAACCTCATGAGATACGTCAACAAGTCTTCTTGTTAGGTATCCAGAGTCAGCAGTCTTAAGAGCTGTATCGGAAAGTGACTTACGAGCACTACGAGCAGCGATAAAGTATTCAAGAATTGTAAGTCCCTCACGGAAGTTGGACTTAATTGGAATTTCCATTGTCTTACCGGTTGCAGAGAACATAAGTCCACGCATACCAGCAAGCTGACGCATCTGAGTCATGCTACCACGGGCACCAGAGTCAGACATCATCTTAATTGGGTTGTATCTGTTAAAGCTCTTTTGAATTTCAGCAACAACATCGTTTGTAGCCTTATCCCAAATAGCAATAACACAGTTGTATCTTTCCTCGTCGGAAAGCTCACCATCATTATAGTGGGCAAAGATTTCATCAACCTGAGCCTCAGCTCTCTTAACTATCTCATACTTTTGCTCCGGAATTGTCATATCGGCAACGGAGATTGAGATAGCTGCCTTTGTTGAGTACTTATATCCCGTTTCCTTAATATGGTCAAGAACCTCTGCCGCCTTTGTAAAGCCGTGAATTTTGATTGTACGGTCTACAATTTGAGAAAGCTGCTTGCTTCCTGCCACGAAATCAATTTCAAGACCAAATGGATCCTTTTCTCTATCTACATAGCCAAGGTCCTGTGGAATATATTCGTTGAATATAAGTCTACCAAGAGTAGCGTTAATTATTTTAGACTTCTTCTCGCCATTAATAATCTTTTCAACTCTTACCTTAATCGGAGCATGAATTTCAAGGTCCTTATTAGCGTATGCCATCATAGCCTCATCGAAGTTACGATATGCATTTCCTTCACCCTTTTCACCTGCTTTATCAAGTGTGAGATAGAAGGAACCAAGCACCATATCCTGTGAAGGAACAGCGATTGCCTTACCATCAACAGGCTTTAGGAGGTTGTTTGCAGAAAGCATAAGGAATCTTGCCTCTGCCTGTGCCTCATTAGAAAGTGGCACGTGAACCGGCATCTGGTCGCCGTCGAAGTCAGCGTTGAACGCCTTACAAACAAGTGGGTGAAGTCTGATAGCTCTACCCTCAACAAGTACAGGCTCGAACGCTTGAATTGATAGACGGTGAAGTGTTGGCGCACGGTTAAGAAGAACCGGATGCTCCTTAATTACGTTTTCGAGTGCGTCCCAAACGTCGTCTACTGCTCTTTCAACGTTTCTCTTCGCTTCCTTAATGTTAAGTGCCTTACCTGTTTCAACAAGACGCTTAATTACAAATGGCTTGAATAGCTCAAGTGCCATTTCCTTTGGAAGACCACATTGGTAAATCTTAAGGTTTGGACCAACGACGATAACAGAACGTCCAGAGTAGTCAACACGCTTACCAAGAAGGTTCTGTCTAAAGCGTCCCTGCTTACCTCTTAGCATCTCGGAAAGAGACTTAAGAGGTCTTGAGCTTGGGCCTGTCATTGTTTTACCCTTTTTACCATTATCAATGAGAGCATCAACAGCCTCTTGAAGCATTCTCTTCTCGTTGTTAACGATGATTGCAGGAGCATTAAGCTCAAGGTCCTTCTTAAGACGAATGTTTCTGTTGATTACTCTTCTGTAAAGCTCGTTCAAGTCACTTGTTGCGTATCTGCCACCATCAAGTGGAACCATTGGTCTGATATCAGGTGGAAGTACAGGTAGAACATCAAGGATCATCCACTCAGGCTTGTTACCTGACTTTCTGAAAGCCTCAACGATTTCAAGTCTCTTTATGATACGAAGCTTCTTTTGACCTGAGGATTTAAGAAGCTCCTCCTTGAGCTCCTTAGAAAGTGCCTCAACGTCTATTTCCTGCAAAAGCTTTTTAATAGCCTCTGCACCCATTTCTGCAACAAATCTGTCACCATACTTTTCATAGTAGGTGTTATATTCGCTTTCGCTAAGAAGTTGGAATTTCACAAGTGGTGTTTCACCCGGATCAACAACTATTCTCTTTGAGAAGTAGAGAACGCTGTCAAGTGCCTTAGGTGAAAGGTCAAGCATAAGACCCATTCTTGAAGGGATTGCCTTAAAGTACCAAATGTGAGATACAGGACAAGCAAGTGCAATATGTCCCATTCTTTCATGACGAACTCTCTTTGTTGTAACCTCTACGCCACATCTTTCACATCTGTGACCCTTGTTGCGAGAGCGCTTGTACTTTCCGCAAGAGCATTCCCAGTCCTTTGTTGGACCAAAGATTCTTTCGCAGAAAAGACCGTCTTTTTCCGGCTTTTGAGTACGGTAGTTGATTGTTTCAGGCTTTGTTACCTCACCTGAGGACCAGCTAAGTATCTTTTCCGGAGACGCAAGACCGATTTTTATAGAATCAAATGTATGTTCCATCAGCATTATCCTTCTTTTAATAAATTTTGATTAGTATTAGTCATCAAAGTCGTCGAATTTCTTATCTTCATCGAAGAAATCGATATCGTCGTCATCAACAATATCCTCGATATCTTCAATATCTCCAATATCCTCGTCAAAGTCGTCATCTTCCTCTTCCTTTGATGAAGGTGGAATTGGTGCAACCTTGCTAATTGGAGTGATATCATCATCGCCAAGGCTGGAAAGCTCTACTTCCTTTCCGTCCTTGTCATATACTGTGATATCAAGCGCAAGAGCTTGTAGCTCCTTAACCAATACCTTAAATGACTCAGGAACGCCTGGTGTTGGGATATTTTGTCCCTTTACGATTGCCTCGTATGCCTTTGTTCTACCAAGAATATCGTCACTCTTAACAGTAAGAATTTCTTGAAGGGTGTATGCAGCACCATAAGCCTCAAGTGCCCATACCTCCATCTCACCGAAACGCTGACCACCAAACTGTGCTTTACCACCGAGAGGCTGTTGTGTAATGAGTGAGTATTTACCGATTGAACGTGCGTGGATCTTATCATCAACAAGGTGGTGAAGCTTGAGGTAATACATAATACCAACAGTAACAGGGTTATCAAATGGCTCACCTGTACGACCATCGTAAAGTATTGATTTACCGTCGCAAACCTTGAGCTTGCCTTCCTTAAGAAGTCTATCAAGCTCTTCCTTATTGTTTCTTGTTTCCTTGTCTAGCTTTTGGATATCCTTCTTGCCGTCTTCTCTAATAACCTCTTCGAAAAGATCCTTACCGTCTGTGTTTTCGTTAGGAAGAACATCTCTCCAAAGACCAGCCATTCTTAGACACTCAAAGATGTCCTTTTCCTTTGCGCCATCAAATACAGGAGTCATAATCTTCCAGCCAAGCTTCTTAGCTGCAATACCGAGGTGAACCTCGAGAACCTGACCGATGTTCATACGAGAAGGAACGCCGAGTGGGTTAAGAACGATATCAAGTGGTGTACCATCTGCCAAGAAAGGCATATCCTCTGGTGGGAGAATTCTTGATACAACACCCTTGTTACCATGACGACCAGCCATCTTGTCGCCTACGGAAATCTTTCTCTTTTGTGCAATATAAACTTTTACTACCTTGTGAACGCCTGGAGAAAGCTCATCTCCGTTTTCACGGGAGAATACCTTAACGTCTACAACAATACCGCTTTCGCCATTCTTTACACGGAGGGATGTGTCTCTTACATCTCTTGATCTCTCTGCAAAGAGGGCACGTAGTAGGTTTTCCTCCGGTGTATGCTCGGTTTCGCCCTTAGGTGTAACCTTACCAACGAGGATATCAGAAACCTTAACCTCTGTACCAATTCTGATAATACCATTTTCGTCAAGGTTCTTAAGTGCATCTTCACCTACATTGTGGATTTCACGAGTAATATCCTCTGGACCAAGCTTTGTATCACGAGCTTCGATGGTCTTTTCCTCAATGTGGATAGATGTATATGTGTCGTTACGAACTAGATTTTCGTTAAGAAGAACAGCGTCCTCGTAGTTGTAGCCTTCCCATGTCATAAAGCCGATGAGAGCATTCTTACCAAGGGAAATTTCACCGTTAGATGTAGCCGGTCCGTCTGCAATAACCTGTCCAGCCTCAACTCTTTCGCCGACAACAACGATTGGTGTTTGGTTGATGCATGTTTCCTGGTTGGAGCGCTTAAACTTAACGAGCTCATATCTATCCTTAAGACCTCTGTCATTCTTAACGATGATATGTGTAGCATCTACCTTCTCTACAACGCCTGCCTCGTTTGCGAGAACAACAACGCCAGAGTCAATAGCTGCCTTATATTCCATACCTGTACCAACGATTGGAGAATCATTCTTAAGTAGTGGAACTGCCTGCTTCTGCATGTTTGAACCCATAAGTGCACGAGCGTTGTCGTCGTTCTCGATAAATGGAATCATTGCAGTTGCAACAGAAACAACCATCTTTGGAGAAGCATCCATATAGCTTGCTCTTGATGAGTCTGTTTCCAAAATTTCGTGTCTTTCACGAACGATAATCTTATTCTTTACGAAGCGATTGTTTTCGTCAAGCTCCTCATAAGCCTGTGCGATAACATGTCCATCCTCTTCCTCTGCTGTAAGGTATACAACCTCGTCAGTAACAACGCCGTCAACAATCTTACGATATGGAGCCTTAATGAAGCCATACTTGTCAACAATTGCGTATGTTGAAAGGGATGAAATAAGACCGATGTTCTGACCTTCCGGTGTTTCAACAGGGCACATTCTACCGTAGTGTGTATAGTGTACGTCACGAACCTCAAATGCTGCTCTTTCTCTTGTCAAGCCACCAGGACCGAGAGCAGAAATACGGCGCTTATGTGTAAGCTCTGCAAGTGGGTTATTCTGGTCCATGAACTGTGAAAGTGGTGATGAACCAAAGAATTCTCTAATAGCAGAAGCAATTGGTTTAATATTTACAAGGGTCTTAGGAGAAAGCTCTTCCATATCCTGAGTGTTCATTCTCTCACGGATAATCTTTTCCATACGAGCCATACCGATGCGAAGCTGATTTTGGAGAAGCTCACCAACGCAACGGAGACGACGGTTGCCCAAGTGGTCAATATCGTCCTTCTTGCCGATGCCATATTCAAGACCAACAAGATATGCAATAGAAGCAAGAATATCTTCTCTTGTGATGTGTCTTGGGCAAAGCTCCTCTTGGCTGTACTTAATCTTCTCAATTACAGCCTCTCTGTCGCCACCACACTCATCAATAATATTCTTAAGTGCTTCAAAATGTAGCTTTTCGCTAATACCAAAGTCCTCAAGACCTTCTCTCCAGTCCTCGCCAAGGAGATACTTAGGGTCAACTGTGCCGTTGCCAAAAATCTTGAGCTCTACAGGGTTACCTGTGTCTCTATCAATGGTGTTAACGTAAATTTCGTTTACGCAGTTGGAATCAATCAGCTCGATATCATTCTTATCGATAACCTTACCAACCTCGCAAATAACCTCTCCTGTAAGCTTACTTACAACAGGGCGTGAAAGGGTAAGACCCAAAATACGCTTGGAAATTGCAAGCTTTTCATTGAACTTATATCTACCTACAGTATAAAGGTCATATCTCTTGCTGTCAAAGTAGAGGTTGTGAAGGAGCATTCTAGCGTTTTCAACGATTGCAGGGTCGCCAGGACGGAGTCTTCTATAAATCTCCTTAAGAGCCTCTTCCTCGATGGAAGTATTAAATTCAGCAGCAAGATTTGCGCTTTCGTCCTTTAGAAGTGTTGGCTTAATGAACTTTTCGCCGAACATATCCTTAAGATCCTCCTCGGATTCAACACCGAGAGCACGTGCAAGAATAGTAACAGGCATCTTCCTGTTTCTATCCATCTTTACATAGAAAGCATTGCTTGAGTCAGTTTCGTATTCGAGCCAAGCACCACGATATGGGATAACCTGTGTTGTGAATACATGTGAACCAACCTTGTCAATGGTATAGTTATAGTACATACCAGGAGAACGCATAATTTGGGAAACGATAACACGCTCTTTACCATGGATAATAAATGTGCCGTTTTCTGTCATGAGTGGAAACTCACACATAAACACGTCGTCTTCCTTAACCTCTCCGGTTTGCTCGTTGGAAAGACGAACCTTAGCACGCAAAGCCGCAGAATAGTCTACGCCTCTGATTTTGCACTCCTCAGCAGAATACTTTGGATTATCTACATCAAGAGTATGTGAAATAAACTCGATGCAAAGCTCTCCACCATTTTGCTTAATTGGAGATACCTCGCGAAGGATATCAGCAATTCCCTTCTCCAAGAACCACTCATAGGACTCCTTCTGGACAGCGATTAGGTTTGGCATTTCACAGAGTTCGCTAATCTTAGCGAAGTTCATTCTCGTGTTTTTGCCAAGTTTTTGTTCTTTGACCATAAACTTTTACTCCTACTTCCCTTTTATAATATAATATAAAAGTATATTTTAGAAAATATTTGTGCAAGTAAGGATTATAACACCAAATATTTAGCATGTCAAGTAAAATTTGAATTTTTTTATAAAAAAGTATATAGTTTACAATTAATTTTCTATAAATTTACAATTTATTCAAAAGTAAATTTTTTGTGAACAATTTTATAAGTGTTCTCTTTTTGGTAAAAATTATTGTAAATATTGTGTAACATTTGATGTGAAAAATTTTTTATTTTTTTATAAAAAGGTATTGATTTTTAAAAAACAATGTGCTAATATATATAACTGTACGAACAGGATATTCGAAGCACCCTCTCAGGCAACGGATAGCATCTGTCGGATTATAATATTACAAGGAGGACATTTCTGTGCCTAATATCAAATCTGCTAAGAAGCGTGTTAAGGTTATTGCTACTAAGACCCTTCGTAACAAGATGCTCAAATCCCAGCTCAACACTGCTGTAAAGAAGTTTAAGGCTGCTGTTGAAAGTGGAGACAAGGAAGCTGCACAAGTTGCTTATGTAGCTGCTGTAAAGAGAGTTGATAAAGCTGTATCTCAAGGTATTCTTCATAAGAATAATGCAGCTCACAAGAAGAGCCAATTTACACTTATGTACAATAAGATGGCGTAAGTCTTTTATACGAGTCTTGTCTAACCCGCAAGACTCGTTTTTTTATTTACTGCTCTATTCCACTTGACTTTTTATTCTTTTTTCGATATAATTTACTTATACTATTCTTTAGGAGTTTTACTATGAGCGAAGTTATATATATTTCCACAACTAGAAACGACCATATTGTTTATACAAATAGAGTTGTTTTAGGCGATACCGTTATTGCCCGTTCTGCTATTGTTAAGCTACTTTGGGTTGAACCATCTGCTTATCCCGGCATGCTGAAAATTTTTTATGGAAATGGATATATTGCTGAGATTGTTTTAAACAAGGAAAACAAAACAGATTATATGCTTTTCAAGGAATCTATCGAGGAAATATTAGACTGAAATAAAAAAAGAACCGTTTGAAACGGTTCTTTTTGTTTTATTAGTCGTCGATATAAGGCATAAGTGCCATAAAACGAGCACGCTTGATAGCCTTTGTAAGCTCGCCCTGGTGGTGAGCACAAGTACCTGTGATTCTTCTTGGAAGAATCTTTGCACGCTCTGTAACATACTTTCTCAAACGAGCAGTATCTTTATAATCTATATGACCAATCTTCTCAGCGCAGAAAGCACAAACCTTCTTCTTCTTGCGCATCATTTGACGAGCAGGACGCGCTGGAGCAACCTGTTCTTTTTCAACGGTTACATTGTTATCCATATTAATTTCCTCCTATAAAATTTTGTTCTCTATTAGAACGGTAGATCGTCGTCACCTTGAACTTCCTCAAACTTAGGAGCAGCCGGTGTTTGGAACGCTGGCTCATCAAAGCCGCCAACACCCTCTGTCTTAGCATCAACAAAGAAAGCCTCATCAGCAACAACCTCTGTTGCATAACGCTTGTTGTTTTGCTGATCATTCCAAGTTCTTGTTTGGATAGAGCCAGAAATGCAAATGGAGCTACCCTTCTTGAAATACTTGCAAATAAAGTCAGCAGTTTGTCTCCATGCAACACAGTTGATGAAATCAGCCTGTGCATCCTTACCCTTGCGATTTACTGCAATTGAGAAGGTTGTTACGGAAACGCCTTGTGGTGTTTGCTTAAGTTCGGGGTCAGCAGTGAGTCTACCGCCCAAAATTGCCTTGTTAAGATTTAAGTTTGCCATTTTGAATTGCCCCTTTCCTTCAGCTTACGCTTCTTTCTTTGTCTTTTTGTCTTCAACGTGACGAATTACAATTGAACGAAGGATAAATTCGTTAATACCGAATAGACGCTCAAGCTCAGCTGTAAATGCGCCCTCGCTCTTAAAGTTTACAAGAACATAGTAGCCGTCATTCTTATAGTTGATTGGATATGCAAGCTTACGCTTACCCCATTCATCTACTGAATCGATGGTGCCGTTCTCTGCGATAAGAGCTGTAAACTTTTCGATAGTTGCCTTGATTTCTTCCTCAGAAATTGTTGCGTCAACCACGAACAAAGTTTCATAAGAGTTCATAACCTTTTCCATCTTTTTTACCTCCTGTGGACTTAATGACCGTTAGCTAAATATTTCTAACGGTAGGAGCGAGTACATATGGACATACTCGTTCTGCGTTATTTTATCATAGAAAATCTTAGTTGTCAACAATTTTTTTAAAAATTTATTTTTTAGTTGAATTGATAATAAATATATGTTAAAATTAATTAACTTAAGACTAATGGAGATTATAATGAAAAAGGTTGATATATATACTGACGGCTCTTGCCGTTCTAATCCTGGTCCAGGTGGCTGGGGTGCCATTCTCGTTTATCGCGGCGTTGAAAAGGAGCTTTGTGGCGGAGAGCCATCTACTACTAACAACAGAATGGAGCTAACTGCTGTTATAAAGGCTTTACAGGCGCTGAAGGAAAGCTGCGAAATAACTCTCACATCCGATTCTAAATATGTGCTTGATGCTCTTTCCCTCGGTTGGGCTGAGGCATGGCAGAAGAATAATTGGAGAAAGGCTGATAGGTCTACTGCCCTCAACACTGACCTTTGGGAAATTTTGCTTAACGAGGTTAAAAAGCACAATATTACCTATATTTGGGTAAAGGGGCACAACGGTCACCCTTACAACGAAAGGTGCGATAAAATGGCACAGGATGAGTCTGCTAAGTTCATTAGTGAAGGGGCTTAACCTTTATTATATTACCTATATATAATAATGAAGAATTTTTCAAACAGCGAGGTAGTTTCCTCGCTTTTTTTGTAAAAAAACGCAACGGAAATTCCGTTGCGTTTTATTTTTATGCGTTTGGCTTACCGGCTATAATGTCGTTATATAGTCTCTTAACATCAGTTGGAACGTTTGCGTTAGAGGAAACAAGATATTTAGCAACCTCGTATACGCTAATCATACCATTTTCGTTTTCGTCTATATTTGTAAGATCAACTACACACTCCTCGTAAACTACACCTCTGAAGTTCATAAGTCTAACCTTTGTGGTAATTGTAAACTCATCGTATACGGAGGAAGGATCCAATACAACTGAGAATTCACCATCTGCGGTCATCTTAACCTCTTCTGGGTCTGCAAATTTACCATATGTGTCGATTGTCTTTGTTTCGCCATCTTTGTTTGTAATATAAGTGATTACTCTTACATCGCATTCGTAAAGAAGATCCTCATCCTGAAGTGCTTCAAGGTTAAGGTCGTATGTAAGTCTAAGACCAACAAAGTCTGTAGCTCTTACTGAAATACCAACGAAGGAAATAAATGATTCATTAATTTCCTTTACAGGAATTTCTTCCTTGACCTCTACTCCGCCCTTTGACTCATCATAAGCACCACAAACTGAGCACTGCCATTCTTTTTCGCCCGGTGCGGTGTAGCTTGGCTCGTAGTTAACAATCCACTCGTGAGTATGGCGACCGTGTGCCGGAATTGGCTCCTGTGAGCCTACTCTGCCACAGCCTGAGCATACTATTTGCTTAATGCCAAGGAAACCACACTTTTCTTCCATGAATTTAATTTCCTTTGTATAATCGTGTAATCCGGTAGACTTAATAGCAATATCTGTTACTGTTACACCACAGCCCGGATTTACACATGTACCGTGACCAACACCGTCCTTAGAGCATGTAGGTTCAACATCAGCAATTACATTTTCAACTTTATGACCGTACTTGCCTATTTCAAGTGTAACATTTACAGTCTTTAGGCAAACCGGACATTCAGCAGTTGTTTGACCATCTTGTGTACAAGTAGGAGCTACATAACCCGGAGCTGTTGGATCCATATTGTAGTCATCCTCATCAACTACGCAATCATGTGCGTAGAAATTAAGCTCATGAATTTTAAGAGCACTACCATTATCCCACTTAGTTGCGGTATATTTAATAACGATTTTTGAAGCCTCAATACCATTACCTATAACCTTAGCAAGGTCAACAGCAACAAGCGACGAGCTATCTGTATCATTACCATTATCTATTGCCGGACTATCATATTGAGCAGTTTGTACCCAGTTGCCATCTGCGTCCTCGGTATAGAAAAACATCGAGAATTTACAGTAGTTACCAGATGCATATCCATTTATAGCAGTGAAGTAATAAACATCATTTAGAAGAAACTCTGTTTCTGTGCCTGTTGGTGCATAACCATATGTGGTTAAGCTACCATCAAACATTTGCCATACAGTCTCCTCTGTTGGTAGTGGAGTTGCTGCATCTGGATTATAGAAGCCAGCAACAGTTTTATCTGTAGAAGCCTTGTCTAATCCCAAGTTCATAAGCTCAACGGTTGTGCTATTGAGGAAGAACTTTTTTGTATTGTCAAAATATGTTAGCTCTCTTGTTGGGGAAACCTTTGTAACACCACAACCAGTTCTCATACAAGAAACGACCATTTCACCCTTTACGCCAAGAGAAGCTTCCTTTGTAACAACGCCATCATCCCAGTCGTGTCCGAGAGCCTTTACAACGTTGTCAACATATTCCATTGTACAGCCACTATCTGTACACTGATATTTAGTATAGCCTTCTGTGTCGCATGTTGGATCAACTATTGTACCGCCATCCCAATTGTGACCAGTTGCAGGAATATCAAAGTCTCCAACCTGCTCACAAATTGTACATGTCTTTGTTATTACACCATTTGTTGTAGCAGTCGGTTCTGTTGTAACAACTCCCTCGTTCCATTGGTGGAAGCCGGTTGCAGGAACAACTTGCTTAATAAGCTTGTTGCAATGGCATTTTAGTTCCTTGTAGCCTGCTGTACCACAGGTTGGGTTCTTTGAGCCAACTTCCTCGAAAATGTGGCTACCACTTTCGCCATTAACCTCAATTTCCCACATATACTCACCACCACTGTGCTGACCATTGAACATTTCAAACTCAATCTTAGAAGCTTGAACATATGGGTCAACCTTTGCGGTAAGGTCGGAAATAGCAATATCCTTTGAGTCAAAAACCAATTCGCCATTCAAGTCATAAAGTCTAATTCTTGTTTGGGTATTGTTGAATTGGTACTCCTTAACAGTAGCAAAGGAGCCGTCATCAAGGAAGCCCTTACCATTACAATGGAATATAATCTCAGAAATCAAGTGCTCGCTTGAAAACTCCATTGCAAATTTATAGTTACCATATTTTGGAGAGTGTGTACCTGTTTCTGTATTGCCGTCAACAAGAGCAAGCCAGTTTACAGCCCACCACATACCAGTCTGAGATTCATCAGTTGCAGTGTTAGGGTTATCTGTAACACCATTTATATATGAAAATCTCGCTTCCTTTGCGATATTGTGCATCTTTACATCACAGAGCTCAATACCAACAAGTGCGTATGTACCAACTTCCCAAATGTAATAGGTAGGTGAGTTTTCTCCCTCTTTATCACCGACAACAATTTCAATTTTGTCAGCAATAACAGAAACCTCTACATGGTACTCGGTAAGTTGTGAAACATCAGCAGCGGGAACTGCGTGTACAAGCACATCGTTGTTGTAGAAGTTTACAGCCAGCTTCTTAACATTGTACTCTACAGAGCTTACCTCTTCACCATTTGCAAGCTCACCACTACCGTTACATGCGATTACAATGTCAGTAAAGTACTGAGATGATTCGTATGTAAGGAAATAAGAGAACAATCTGTCTCTTGGAGATTTTGTACCAGTTGTAACATCTCCATCTATAATCCTATCAGGTTGAACAGAAGAGGTAACACCTGTTCCGTCCACAGTTGCTGTTGCCTGCCCTGCAATGTTTGTCGCCATACTGTTTACATCATCTGCGCTAGCAAATGGGTCAGCAGCAAAAGCGATTGTTGCAAACATAGGCAAGATCAAAAGCAACGATAATACTATTGCTAATACTTTTCTCATATTTATCCCTTCCTATATGTAAAAAAAGTTTACCATTTAATAACGTTATCGAGATTTGTACTCTCATTATTGCCTGTAGGTAAATCGAACTCTTCTTCTTCCTCAGGCTCATCGTCAGGTGGAAGCTCAGGAGTTGGCGCTCCGGAACCAGTTGTTTCACCAGTATTTTCTCCATTGTCACCGTCGTCGTTGCCATCATTTCCGCAACCGCAAGCACTAAATGCGAAAACAACAAAAACTAATGAAAGTGCAATCAAGAGAGAAAGAAATTTCTTCATATATTTTCCTCCTTGAAGCAAGGGGCAAGACTACCCCATTTATATTTCTTCATTTAATAATATAACATATTATATAGGAATTTGTCAAGTTGGTTATTAATTTTTGGTAATTTTGTCCTAACTAAATTTGTGTTTTTAAGCGTAAAAATAACATTTGAGAGTAATTTAGGTGTTATTTTGTCAAAAATGGCTTTTTTTACGATATTTTCTTTCTTTTCCTTTCGTCATTTTTAACAAAATTTTCGCAAATTTGTTTGTTAAATCTTGGGTTTGTGAAAATAAAAAACCACGGCATAGCCGTGGTTAATGGTGCTCTTGCGGAGATTCGAACTCCGGACACCTTGATTAAAAGTCAAGTGCTCTACCTTCTGAGCTACAAGGGCGTATCTGCACTTAAAGTGCCTATATATATTATCACACAAGTTATTGTTTGTCAATACTTTTTTTCATTTTTTTGTTTTTTCAAAAAGGTGTCCGATTACAGGTGCATTTATTGACATTTTTAGCATTTAATGGTATAATGTTTTACAGCCATTTGTGGCAAAATATTTGTACAGTTTCGAGGATTTTATGAAAAATTACGTTTTATGGAAAAACCCACCTTACATTTCTTACACAAGCAACTCCTTCATTCCTTCTATGAATGAATACAAGGTTTGTGACTCAAAAACAGCAGTTATTGTTTGCCCAGGCGGTGGATATGGCTGTAAAGCAGACCATGAGGCTGAGCCTATCGCTCTAATGTTTAACGATCACGGCATCAACGCTTTTGTGCTTGACTACAACGTGTGTCCTTGTCATAAATTTGCCCCACTTTCCGATGTTCAAAGAGCTATTCGATTTGCAAGATCCTTGGGATATGAGAAAATTGCTGTTTGCGGATTCTCTGCCGGTGGACACTTAACCTGCACAAGCGCAACCTTGTACGACTTTAAGGCCTATGAGCCAACTGATGATATTGATAGGCTTTCTGCCCGTCCCGACGCTTTCATTCCTTGCTATCCTGTAGTTACCTTTGATGAAAGCTTTACTCACTTGGGCTCACGCCAAAATCTCCTTTCAACAGAATGGGAAAGCAAGGAGCTTGTTGAGCTTTTCTCCAACGAAAAGCATATAAATTCAAACACTCCCCCTTGCTTTATTTGGCATACTGCCACAGATAATGCCGTTCCTGTAAAGAATTCTCTTGTTCTTGCAAACGCACTGATTGAAAACAATGTTCGCTGTGAGCTACACATTTTCCCGGAAGGCTGTCACGGTCTTGGCCTTGCTAAGGATAAGAATGATGTTGGAATTTGGTCCGACTCTGCCTGCACATTCTTGAAGAATATAGGATTTTAAGAGGTTTGATATGAATATTGCCATAATTACCGGTGCTTCCAGCGGCATTGGCGTTGAGTTTTTCAAGGAAATGCAAAAGGAAGCCCTTGATGAGGTTTGGGTTATTGCCCGCCGAGAAAGCAAATTAAAGGAAATATGCCAAAGCTATGGCGCACTTCCCTATAAAATTATTCCTATGGATATTACAACAAGAGAAAGCATGAAAGAGCTTTCCTCTCTGCTTGAGGAATATAAGCCTGATATACGTTTCCTTTTTAACAATGCCGGCTTTGGCATTATCGGAAATCTAGACGAGGCTGACTATAACGAGCAGGGAAAGATGGTTGAGCTTAATGTACGTGCTCTTACTGAAATTACCACTATTGCGCTTAGATATATGACTAAGGGAGCTTGTATTATTAACACCTGCTCCATAGCCTCCTTTGTGCCTAACGCAAGAATGAGTGTATACTCTGCTACAAAGGCTTATGTAATGAGCTTTACAAAATCTCTAAGATATGAGCTGAGAAAAAGAAAAATCAATGTTACTGCTATTTGTCCCGGTCCTATGGCAACAGAATTTTTAGATGTTGCAGGCATAGACAAGGGCGTATCTAAGACCTTTGACACTCTGCCCTACTGTGACCCAAAGAAAACCGCTAAAAAGGGCATCAAGGCTGCTAAGCGTGGAAGATGCGTATATACGCCAAGAGGATTTTACAAGTTTTACAGAGTTCTTGCAAAAATTCTACCTCATTCCTGGCTACTTGGGGCAAGCAAAACCTAAGTCTTTCGTTTTTTGTCCTTTTTTGTAAAAAATTCTTTACAATTTTACTAATATATGTTAAAATATTGACAGCAATTGTGTATCACGTTGCTGTCATTTTTTTGATTTTTCGGAGGATTTTATGGGCACTATTGATGCTTTAATTGTTTTAGCCATTTTGCTCGGCGGTCTTGCTTTCTTCCTTTACGGTATGAACATTATGACCAACGGTCTTGAAAGAATGGCCGGCGGTAAGCTTGAGTCCATTCTAAAAAAGGCTTCTTCTAACAAGGTAAAGGGTATGGCGCTTGGCTGTGGTGTTACTGCTGTTATACAGTCATCATCTGCAACCACTGTTATGATAGTTGGTCTTGTTGGCTCGGGTATTATGACACTTCCAGAAACAATAGGTATGCTTATGGGTACAAACATAGGCACAACCATTACTCCTTGGATTACTGCTCTGCCCGCTTTAGGTGAAGCCGCTGAAAGCTTGAATCTTGATTGGCTAAATCTTCTCAAGCCTTCATTCTTTGCTCCTTTAATTGCAGTTCTCGGTATCGTGCTAATCATGTTTTTCAGCAAAAAGAACAGAAAAAACAAGGATATCGGTACAATCTGTCTTGGCTTTGCTATCCTTATGGAGGGTATGGAGCTTATGTCCGGTGCGATTAAAGATGTATACGAGGGACAAGAGGAAACATTCAAATCGGTTCTTAGCTTCTTTGAAACACCTTGGATCGGCATTTGGCTCGGCCTCTTGATTGCTACACTGTTTACAACAATTATTCAGTCATCATCTGCTTCTGTTGGTGTGCTGCAGGCACTTGTTCTCGGTGGTGCTATTATTCCATTCAAGGTTGCAATTCCTGTAATCCTTGGTTTTAACATTGGTACTTGTGTAACAGCTGTTATTTCCAGCCTTGGCGCAAACAGAAACGCAAAGCGCGTTGCTGTAACACACTTAATTATTAAACTTTTTGCTGTAGCTATTTGCTTCATTCCATTTGCGTTCATCTGCTTATTTGACAAAAATGGAATTCTTGGAAATACTGTTGACGTTTGGTCAATCGCTATATTCCATACTGCGTTTAATATTGTTACTACCGCAATTCTTCTTCCGTTCTCTAAAATGTTTGAGAAGCTTGCTTATATTGTTGTCAAAGACAAAAAAGAGGCATCTGAACAAAAGGTTGCGTTTATTGATCCAATACTTATTCAACAGTCTCCTTCCGTCGCTCTTACCGAATGCTCCAACCTTACACTTGAAATGTGTAAGCTTTCTAAGGAAACGGTTGACGTAGCAATAGATAATCTTTATAACTACACTCCAGTAATTGCCGAAAGCATTGCTGACCAGGAACAGCTTATTGATAAATACGAGGATAGCCTTGGTACTTATCTTGTGCAAATTTCCTCTCGTGCTCTTTCCGACCCTGACAGCAGAAAAATTTCTAAGCTGCTTCACACAATCGGCGACCTTGAACGTGTAAGTGACCACGCAATGGGTATTCTTAAGGTTTCCGAGGAGCTTAAGGAAAAGAAAATAATCTTCTCCGACGAGGCTAAAAAGGAAATTGAAATTATTGCTAACGCAACTAAGGAAATACTTTCTATTACAGAAAATGCATTCCTTAACAATGACCTTGATGTTGCACGCAGAGTTGAGCCACTTGAGCAGGTTATTGACAAGCTTATTGCCAACACTAAGTCCAATCACATTGTAAGACTTAGAGCCGGTGCTTGTACAATTGAGCTTGGCTTTGTTCTTTCCGATCTTCTTAACAACTACTCAAGAATTTCCGACCACTGCTCTAACATTGCGGTTGCTATCATTGAAACTGCTCACAATAGCTTTGGTACGCACGAATACTTGAATATGGTTAAGTCCAGCAAGGATGAATACTTTGAGTCTGAATACAATACCTTCTCAGAAAAGTATTTTATCAATGTTAAAAATTAATAAAATTAAAAGAGATTTTCGCTCCCTTGCGAAAATCTCTTTTTTTATTTCTCTGTTTTTACAGTACATTCTGTACCATTTGAAATAATGACGATTGTACCGTTTTCATCTGTTCTGTATATATCAAGTCCCTTAATGCTATTTAATCTATCTAACAGGTCCTTGTGTGGATGGTTGTGGTCGTTGTTCTCACCACAGCTAATAATCGCTATCTTCGGCTTAATTTTCAAAAGCATCTCCGTGCCGGAGGAATTTTTGGAGCCGTGATGACCTACCTTATAAGCATCACAGCTAAGAAAAGCATCTGTGTAGGTTTTACATATGGTTGTTTCATCCTCAAGGTCTCCTGTGAAGAGGAATTTATTTTCTCCATATGTAACCATAGACACAATACTGTAATTGTTAGATTCCTCGTAAAAGCTTTCAAGGGGTGCTAAGATTTTAATGCTAAGCTCATCAAGCCCATCAAGCTCCTTGCCGACAATATCATTTGCGTAAAGCACGTTTATTTCTTCCTTAGTTGCAATCAAATCCACAAGCCTTTGATGCTCAATACTGGTAATTTCCTGTCTTGGCATAACTATTGTGCCAACTTCTACCTTTTCCAAAATGTCCTCAGCTTCACCAAAATGGTCTCTGTCAAAGTGTGTGATAATCAAATAATCAAGTCTTTGTACATTTTTGGACCGCATATAGTTTATTACCGCGTCCTCTACATCCATTCTGCCTGTATCAATGAGAATGCTTTTGTTTGAGGTTAACACCAGTGTTGCATCAGCCTGTCCTACGTCAATATAGTGAATCTCTAGAGTGCCCTCAGAAACGCCTACAGGCTGCTCCTCTTGCATTTTCTTAAAGAAGATAGCGCCGATTAAGCAGATGACAATAATAATGCCAACGACCCAACGAATGACCGTTTCCTTCTTCTCTGTTTCCTTTTCCATAATACCTCTCTTATAGAAAAAGCGCCGAGATTTCAGCGCTTAAAAAGTTTTGTTTTTTCTAAAGCCAGCAAAAGCAAAATTCCAAAAACGTAGACAGATATTACCTCGCCGATAAAAACCGTAAGGGCTGTAGTAAAGTACATCTCCACGCTTATTATGTTAGTGTATGAAACCATAATAACAAATGGAATTAAAATTGTGTTTGAAATAATAGGTGGCAACGGACAAAGCCATTTTATTCTTATCTTATAGGTTAAAAATGCTCCTATTAATGTTGCGAGCGAGCCAATTACAATATCAAGCGGTGTGCTCGCCATTGTTAGGTTTGCTATCAGGCAGCCTATGGTAAGGCCCGGAATAGCTGCCGGGGTAAAGTATGGCAACACGCAAAGCGCCTCACTCAAGCGAACCTGTATGGCGCCTGAAGCCATGCCCACTGCATTGGAAAGCCATGTCAGTGCAACATAAAGGGCTGCTATAATTGCAGAATACACCAGCATTTGGGTTTTTGTTTGCTTCATTATTTACTCCTTAGTTTTGTTTTAAGTGAGGATGGTTTCGAACTCACTATGATAAATTATAACCTTATATTTGAAAAAGTCAAGAACAAACCAAAAATTTTCTCATATTATGTAAGTGATATGGAGGTGCTTTATGGTTAATGAAAACGAAAGCATTGGCTTTTTGACAGTTGCTGTGAAAACCGCTAACGGAGCTTTGCCCATTGAAAATGCCAGTGTTGTTATTTATGGTCATTCGGAGCTTGACGAAAATAGCGTACCCTTAGAAAATCCAAGTGATGTTATTTACTCTTTGAAAACTAACAGAAACGGTCTTACAGAAAGGGTTGCGTTGCAAACTAAGCCCAAGGAGCTTTCCGAGGTGCCCGGAAATCTATACCCTTATCTCGGCTATAACATTTTTGTAGCTGCTGACGGCTACTATGATAGCTCATATATCAATGTACCGATTTTCCAAGGGATTAACTCCTTACAGCCAGTAAATTTAATTCCGCTTTCGGAGTTTAGCTCCCCGCAGGATATAGTACCAAACAACGGAAGAAGTTACAACGAAAAAAATAATGTTTAAGGAGATTTTATGCCGGCTACACCTATAGTTCCAGAATATATTACTGTTCATCTTGGTCCTCCTGATTCACAGGCTCAAAATGTTACCGTTCCCTTTGCTGATTACATAAAAAATGTGGCGTCAAGTGAGATATTCCCCACTTGGCCGGAAAATGCCATCAGAGCAAATATTTACGCACAGGTTTCCTTTGCTCTAAACAGGGTATATACAAGCTATTATCGCTCTCGTGGATATGATTTTGATATTACGAATTCTATTGCTATTGATCAATCTTTTTTCAATAACAGAGATATTTTTGAAAACATATCAAAAATAGTTGATGAGATTTTTAACGATTATATCGTTAAGGGGGATAGCATTGAGCCGTTTTTTGCCGCTTACTGTGACGGGCGAGAGCTACAATGCGAGGGGCTTGAGCAATGGGGCACGGTTGCTCTTGCCGAGGAGGGCTTAACTCCTTATGAAATTTTACAATACTACTACGGAAACGATATAAATATTGTTACCAATGCACCTGTGGGACAGCCTGTTGCCTCTTGGGACGGGCGCACCCTTGCTTACGGCTCTATCGGAAATTCCGTGCAGCAGGTGCAAATAAGACTCAATAGAATTTCAAAAAATTTTTCAGCCCTGCCAAAGATTTACCCTGTAAATGGTGTATTTGACAGGTCCACAGAGGATGCGGTTCGCGCTTATCAGGCAGCCTTTAGTCTTGAGCCAGACGGAATTGTTGGAAAGGACACCTGGTATTCTATACAAAGAACATATAATGCTGTAAAAAGGCTTAATGACCTGGCAAGCGAGGGGCTTTCTCGTGATGAGGTTAGTGGAATTTTTGACTCCATATTAGAAGAGGGAGATAGCGGTGCTGAGGTTTATGAGCTGCAATATTTGCTTAGCCTAATTAGCGAATACAACAATGTAGTTGAGGCAGTTACGCTAGACGGTATTTTTGGCGCTGATACAAGGCGAAGCGTTGAAAGCTTTCAGCGCTCTTACGGGCTTGATGTGAATGGCAGAGTTAATATCCCTGTTTGGGACAGATTGTATCGTGAATATGTTGGCATTTTAGAATCTCTGCCCGAGGGGTATTTTGAAAGCACCACTCTACCCTATCCCGGTACTGTTTTGCGACTTGGATCAGAGGGTGCAGGTGTGCTTGCCTTACAGGAATATTTGAATTTTATCGGAAACACATATACCGATATACCCAGGGTTGATGAGGATGGTATTTTTGGTGTTGGTACACAGGCGGCAGTTCTTGCTTACAAAAGTATATTTGGCCTAGGAAATGAACCTATTGTGGGGGCAACCGCCTGGGAGTCCATCACCTCAACTTATCGAGATCTTTTTGACGGCAGCCGTGTTTCATCAGGTCAATTTCCCGGTTATAACATAGAATAGGAGCTTTTATGGCGTATTTTGATATAAGAGATACAAAAAACCCTATTTTTCAAATACAAAGGATACTTAGATTTTTAGATAACGAGGAAAATGGTCTTGCAAGAGTTAAGCCTGACGGAATTTACGGAGATAACACAAGAAATGCTGTCATTGCCTTTCAAAAGAAGTATGGTCTTTTGCAAACCGGTGTTGTTGATAAGCAAAGCTGGGATTTGTTACACACAGTTGACAGAGATACAAGATACAAAAATCAAAAAGCTATGCCTGTTTATATTTTGCCTATGTATGAGGATTATGTAATTTTACCAAACGCAAAGGATAATTATATTTTAGTTGTGCAGCATATGCTTAATGAAATTGGTACTCATTATGACGAAATTGACACGGTGGAAATTACCGGCATTTACGATAAGGCAACGGTTGAGGCAATAAAGCATTTGCAAAGGCGACACCTGGCTAATGATGATGGAATTTTAGACGGTAAAACCTATAATTTGCTTGTTCTTGAATACGAAAGGTTAAATTCAAGGGATTTGTGAAATAATTTCTATTTTTGTGTCAATAATGCAAGATGAAGACATAAGAAAGGAAATTTTATTATGATTAACCGTTTTACTAAGAAGGCTGAGAATATTATAAGCAGCTCAAAAAGGTGTGCCCAGGAGCTTTTTCACTCCTACATAGGCACGGAGCACCTTTTGCTTGGTATACTTGCAACTGAATGTGTAGGGGCAAAGGTGCTTGAGGAAAAGAAGGTATCCTATAAGGATGTATTATCACGACTTACGCCCGGGGAAAAGGGTGGGTATATTGAGACTGAAAATCTAACACCAAAATTCAAAAGAGTTATCGAGGAATCCTACTCTATCTCCTTAAAATTTAACAGCAGGCTCATAGGCTCTGAGCATATTTTATATGCTATTTGCCAAGAGGTGGATTGCGTTGGAGCAAGGCTACTTATTTCCCTGGGAATAAGTTTAAGTAGCTTAAAAAATGAAATTTGCTCCTATTTGGAATCGTTTCAAAGCAAAAAATCTACAAATTCAGTAAGTGGATGCCCTATTTTATCAGCACACGGGAAAAATCTAAACCAGCTGGCAAGTCAAGGAAAATACGACCCTTTAATCGGACGTGAGGCTGAGGTTTTAAGGCTTATACAAATTCTTTCTCGCAGGACAAAAAACAACCCCTGCTTGGTCGGCGAGCCCGGAGTTGGAAAAACTGCCATTGTTGAGGGGCTTGCGCAAAAAATCAACGACGGCGACGTTCCAAAAGAGCTTGAGGGAAAAATTATTGTTTCCTTGGATCTTAGCTCAATGGTTGCAGGGGCAAAATACAGAGGCGAGTTTGAGGAAAGAATGAAGGGGGTTATGAATGAGCTTAGAAGCAACCCACAAATTATTCTTTTCATTGACGAAATACACACAATAATCGGCGCAGGAGCTGCCGAGGGGGCTGTTGATGCCGCAAACATTATCAAGCCTGCATTATCAAGGGGGCCAAGCGGTACCGTTCATTTTGGATATCTTTACCGCACCGCTATCCGCTCCCGCGCCGATGTATTTTGAAAGCACATCCATATTGGTACAAGGGAGATAAAGCTTATCGCCA